>CAIVRE010000034.1 GCA_903908245.1 Candidatus Omnitrophota bacterium | reverse complement strand
CAAAGAGCAGTTCCCACGGAATAGAAACAAGTCCTTCATCAATAAAGACTTCAAGATTCGCGGCTTTTGTAACTCTGAATTTAGTCTTTGCACTCTCTGTTAATAGCTGGTCATAAAGACACCGTCCGGCCTTCTTCAGTTCCGCACTGATCCCCGAAGACCTGCCAATCGCACCATTTGCTTTATTAAGCAACTTGACGATCTCTCCACAAAGTGAAAAAACCTCCTGTAAAGATACGGAGGTCTGATCATAATGAGGAAGAGTCGAGTCCTCCTCGTACACGCACATAGTAATCTGATTATCTCTTATAGAAGCATCCAGCTTCAGTGTCGTTGCGATACTCATGCCTGTTTGATCTCCAAGCCAACAACTCCAAGGATCTTCTTAATATCTGCTATCTGAATTACATACTTCCCTGGCCGTAGATTCTCAAAACTACGCGTACCGCCCTCAGTTACATATGACTTCAGTTCAGTATCATCGAGGATAAGTGTTGCCCGAAGGTCTGTTCTAGGCGTTTTGCGAACATTGTCTGAAACCCTTAACACAACATTGCTCAAATCACCCGTCGAGCGAGAAACCTCAACCTCAACACAAACGTCTTCAATAACCTTTCGCACGACAACGCTGGACACTTTCTCTTCATTCGCACCTCGCATTGCCCCGGCATACTGCAGATCCTGGCCAACCCCGGCAATGATGTCCCCAGTCGTCTTTAGCCCTTGGACAAAGTCTTCGACCACAGTAACCGCAATATCCAGAAAATTAACACCCTTTTGTCCTGCCCGAATGTTCTTGGCGGCTTCGACCAAATACTCCGGCACAGGTGCCAAAACCCCAACCTTTTGCTGATCGGCCACTTCTTTATGAATGGCAAAGGCCTCCTGGCAATCTGAACAGGCCATCAAATGCTTATCGATACTGGCCTTTTCCTTCAAAGGCAAGAGCCCGTCAATATAACAGGCCACCGTCTCGTCATCAGGGCATTGCTTCTTAAATGGATTTTTGAACATAATAGTTACCTCCACAGCGATAGACGCTTGGAACAACACAATCTAACAAATTTTCTTTTTCCGAGCAATCTCCGATAACTTTCCTAACACTCTTTGTTTCTTCACATCATAAAGGCCGCGTTTAATATTCAACTGCTCCATAATCTGCTCCGGAGCCATGTCGGAGAAATAATATAACCGAACAAACTCTCGCTCATCCACGCTTAACTCATTAAGCAATGTCTTTACAATTGATGTAGCATCATCAGCCTCTATTGAGGCGTGCTCAGGAGAAACCTGAAGCTCTTTAATAAGTTTCTGATATATAGCTCCATCTTCAGACTCTGAGATCTCATCGATCGAGCTTGTCGGCTTAATACCTCTTAAATGATCGATCGTCAGATTGACTGTCCTGGTCCTGACAAAACTCGCCAATGAACATCGCCCCTCAAACTGGCGCAACCTTCTGAAATTGTCCTCAACGAATCCCAAAAACACATCATTGTGAAGGTCATCGACTGACTCTTTCTGAATCCTCGCGCCATATTTCCTGAAAGTAGCCTGGATAAAACTATAAACCAGCTTTGAATGAGCGACGACAAACTCATCCCAGGTCTTCTTATCGCCAAGCAACAACTTTGAGATCAATTCTGCGTCACTTATATTCATGCCGACTAGGTTTCCAGCCAATAGAACTTGATATTTAAAGGACGGCCTCCATCTTTGCATATATGAATATCAGACGGGCGCTCAAGGCCAGGAATCCCCTGAAAAGAGCCAAGGGCAAGAATAAAGTCATAACAAAGAATTCGAACCTTGATGCCCTGCAAGATATTGCCATCTAAAGATACATTGACCTGAAAATCAATGCCGGGGTTTTCTGGAACTGTATAATCCGTGAACTCACTCGAGTAAAGCTTAAATTGTTTTGGCCATTCTCTTTGATTGAAAAGTGTTTTTACCAAATCGGCATCCGGCTCCCTGTGCGCTCCCTGCCAATTGCCAGCAGCAATGGCACCGCACAACATTTTTAACAACCACCGCTCCACTATCCGACCATTAAATCTAACACTTACGTCATTATCAGTGAGCGCAACCTGAGCCGGCATGTAATCTTTTCTAAAGACATCAAACAAAACATGGAATAATCGGCCGATCTCTTCATCTAAGACAGACAACTCATGGTTATGATGCTCACATAGAACTTTTGCACAAAATGCGTACTTATCAATAACTCTCGACTCACCTTTTCCAAGCCACGGCACACCTCGAATAGTAACACTGTCTCCAGGAACAAGCTTTAAAAGAGAACATGAAATATAATGCTCTCGGGAGATAGCCCCTTTACAGTTGCCCAGAAAATTGGCGTAACAACGATCACTCATAGCGACTCATGTTTTCTTTCGGCGGATCATACAATTTCTACTTTATATACGACAAGACCGATTAAAATCCTGCTTATCTACAAATTAACCAATGAAGAATATATCTTATCAGCACCCCCGACATTCTCAAACCGGAATTATTGGGTCTGCTGAGCCTAACTATAAAAACTTAAAAAGAAAACCCCTCATCCACAAAAGTGAACAAGGGGTCTTAGAATCAAAATGCTGATGCAAGAAAGCAAATACTCGTGATCGCCAATCCCACCAGCCGGACTTGACGAATAGACTTAATGCTATCATGAAACAAACAGCTGAAGACGACGCTTCATCAACAGCCGAGGAATAAACCTTATAGCGTCTTTACGCAACTGCGGTTTTTGAATGACGCGTACCCCGCGCAGAACCCTTCAGACTTTCAGCTTTTTGCTTCCAGAAAGCCAACTCCTTCTTAATACTCACGGAGCCGATCATCTGCCTTACCTTGCGGGCACATTCATCTTTCATTGTTACACAATCAAATGTCTTCTTCATAATTCATAACCTCCTGGGGCGAAAAGATGCCGATCTCGCGATACCCTCGCATCAAATTGATCGCGTTATACAAAGGGATCCGTTGAAAATGCACAATATGTTTAAAATTCCAGCTGACGATCATTTCACATCCTGACGCCGTAGCAAGAGCCACATGCAATGCATCATCGGCACATGACTCGGGAATTACGTTTTGCTTCAAATATGCATGACTTAAAACCAGTGCCTCTTCAGAAACCTCTAACTCTTCCGCAAAAGACAGCATTTCATTAAAAAACTTTCTTACATTCGGCGGCGCAAACTCGATCTCGGCATGAAGGATCGGTGAAACAACCAGAACAAACCTTTCCCGGCGAACCAACTCAAAGAACTTATGACTGGGAACTTCGAATTCCTTGTCAAAAACCCCGCCAAAAACTGAAGTGTCCACATAGACACGCCTTTTATGCATCGCAACCTCCTTGAGTTAATGTAAGTTTACAATAATTAGACTGAAAAGTCGAACACTTCCCCGTAACTCTATACCCTAGATATCCTTCGGACCCCAGATCATCCAGCAGATCCTGAATAATGCCCCGAATATCCACATGGTCAGGCATAACATAATTAGTCCGAACACGATCTTCACGATTGTCTCAATTACAAAGAAAAGGGCACCCCCAACCATTAAGAGCGCGCTGGTGATCACAAAGGTTATCGTTTTAATGACAGCATCGATGGTCCAGCAACAGATATCGACAATATAATCCCTGTAGGTCTTCCCCGCCTTGATCTCCACGACATCTACCGCCGCCACCTCCGCAACCTTCATTTCGCTTTCCGCTGTCAGCATACGCACCTCCGTTTTTGGTGTCCAAATTGTGTCTGTCCAGGGCATTTCACAGTCCCACTCATCACCAATCGTCATAAAATAAAAAACCCCGGCTCTCGTCGGGGTTATCTAATACTCAATAAATTCAATATGTTACAGAAAACCACTAATATGGTTTTCGAGACCGTCTCCTTCAACCACTCAGACATCTCTCCCGAAAATGCTTAAAGCCGGCTAATTATATTGCCTTTCAAACTTTCCGCAACCTAAAAAACCATTCCTACCAATGCACCCCGAACAGCTGACCGATGACCGGCTTATAAATATCCAGCGATACGCCGCTTAACCTCTTGAAGAACTCGATAAAAGAAAACCCGGGCAAAACCACATTCATCACCAAAGCGATCAGAAAGACATCAATAATATAGACCAGCTCCATCCCGAAGAAATACGTCGGTTTACCGAAACCGGGATCCTTCTTGTAAAGATCCTTGGCGGTCAAAATAATATGCATGGAAAAAGTAAACGCAATGAGGGAAAAGAACATCCCCTGCCACTCATGCGCTTTCCCCATGGCGCTCATGACCGCAAAAGCGATAAGAACAACGATCGTGTAGATCGGCAAAACATACGGGGCAAAATTCAACATCGGCTTGAAGAACTGGAAACAAAATGTCATTACATTCTGGCCGAACTGATAAACATGGGCAAAATCATAAACAAAAAAGAACAGCACAAGATAGGCCACAAGGCCGATCCACAAAGAGTGCCGCAAGGATGCATCAAACCCCATGACCTCGTTCTGCAAGGCCATGGTCGATCCGATAACAACCGGCAGGAACAAAGCTGCAAATAAAAATTTCAGGACGATCAACAGGGTCCCCTGCCATCCTCCTTTAGGATCCCCGCCGCCACCCGATGCTTTTTCTTCTTTAGCTGCCATTATCTCCCCCGCTTGCCCTGGATCATTATATAATACTCTTAAGCCCGCCGGTATAAGGCCAAAGGGCCTCCGGGATATCGATCCCGCCGTCAGCCCGCTGATAATTCTCCAGGATCGCCACCATCGTGCGCGGCGTAGCCACGCCTGACCCGTTAAGGGTGTGCACAAACGCCGGCTTCTTCATGTCCTTGCCTTTATAACGGATACCCGCCCGGCGCGCCTGAAAATCCTCAAAATTAGAACAGCTCGACGCTTCCAGCCATTTGTCAAGCCCCGGCGCATACACTTCAATGTCATAGCACTTGGCCGCGGAAAAACTGATGTCGCCAGATGCCAATTCAAGGACACGATACGGAATATTAAGAAGATGAAAAACCTTCTCGGCGTTCCCCACCAGCGACTCAAGCTCCTGGTATGAGGTCTCGGGCTTGACGAACTTGACCAGCTCCACCTTGTTGAACTGATGCACCCGCATCAACCCGCGGGTGTCCTTGCCGTACGACCCTGCCTCACGACGAAAACACGGCGAATAAGCCGCATGATAGATCGGAAGCTGGGCCTCATCGAGGATCTCATCGCGGTAAATATTGGTCACCGGCACTTCAGCGGTTGGAATAAGATAAAGGTCATCTTCCGCCAGATGATACATATCATCCTTCATCTTGGGCAGCTGCCCCGTGCCCTGCATGCTTGCGGCATTCACCAGCACCGGCGGAAAAACCTCCACATACCCATGTTGACGCGTATGCAGATCGAGCATGAAGTTGATCAACGCGCGCTCCAGTAAAGCGCCAGCCCTTTTATATAAAATAAAGTTCGAGCCAGAGATCTTGGTGGCCCGTTTAAAATCAATGATGTCATGTTTCTCGGCCAGCGCAATATGCTCCTGCGGCTTGAAATCAAACTTGCGGATATCACCCCAGGAACGCACGACACGATTCTTGTCCGGTCCGCCCACCGGAATGGAAGGATGCGGAAGGTTCGGAATAAAAAGGAGGATATTGTTGATCTTCTCTTCCAGTTCCTTAAGGCCCGGCTCCAGCGCGTCAATTGCCTGCGCCGTCGACTTCATCGACGCAATGGTGGCTTTCGGATCCTGCTTTTCCCTGATCAACCGGGTTATTTCCTCGTTCGCGGTATTCTTCTTCGCTTTCAGATCATCGACTTTCACGATGATCGCCCGGCGCTGTTCATCAAGCGCCAAAAGCTCGTCAAGCCGGCCCTCAGCCCTCTTTGCAACCAGCCCGACACGAACAATATCAACATTTTCACGGATAAATTTCAAGTCCAGCATTTCAACAACCTCTCTGCGTTTTTATTGAATACCCCACATTATAATCGGGCGAAACGAATTTACAATTATTTCATGCCTTTTTGAGGCGAACGGATCATCAGGATCGGGATATCCGTCTTATGCCGAAGCCCATCGGCCACACTGCCGAAAAACCAGTCCGCAATATGATCATGACCGTGGGTCGCCATGGCAATAAGGTCGCACCCCTCCTCGTTAACAAGGCCCAGTATGCCCTCAACAGGGTCCCCCATCAATAAATGACAATGCGCGTCAAAGCCTTCCCCTTTCAACCTTGCGGCGATCCCTTCCAAATACTCGCGGTCTTTACGCACTTCCTGGGAGTCGGCCAAATTCAGCTGATTCTGCAGTCGCGCGGCAAAACCGTCGGAAACATGCACCAGCACCAGCGATGCGCCGGTAAAACGCGCCAATGGCCTGATATAGCCGAGAATAGTGTCATCGGTCGAAGATATATCCATCGGGACCAGGATCTTTTTATACATTTTTCACCACCTGAAAGATAAGATAAAGGTTCAGTACCACGATCAATCCCGCCGCGGCCCAGCCAAGCGTCCGGATCACCATTCCGTTCGTAAAACGCCCCATCAGTTTCTTGTCACTTGTAAAATAAACCAAAGGGATGACAGCAAAAGCCAGCTGGAACGACAGGACAACCTGGCTTAAAACCAGCATCTGGCCTATCCCTCTCGAACCCATCCATACCGCCACACAAAGCGCCGGAATGATCGCCATCGACCGGGTAATAATGCGCCGCACCCAGGGGCGCAAGCGGATATCCAGGAACCCCTCCATCACGATCTGCCCTGCCAATGTCCCGGTCATTGTTGAACTCTGGCCGGACGCCAAAAGGGCGACCGCGAAAAGTACACTGGCCATTGCCGCCCCCAAAGTCGGTGCCAGCAGGCGATACGCATCCGTAATATCAGCCACATCCTGATTGCCGGTCCCGTGAAAAGCAGCCGCACTCAATACCAGAATAGCCGCGTTAATAAAAAATGCCAGCCCCAATGAGACCATGATATCCATCGTGGCGAACTTGATGGCCATTGACCTGCCTGCATCATCCCGTTTGAACGCGCGGGTCTGAACAATACTGGAATGGAGGTAAAGGTTATGAGGCATCACCGTCGCCCCTAAAATACCGATCGAAATATAAAGCATCATCGGGTTCGCCACAATATCCGCTTTCGGAAGAAGCCCAACCGCCACACCTGCCCATTCCGGCCTGGCAACGACAAGTTCATAAATAAAGACGCCGGCAATGATCATCATCAACCCGCCTATGACCGCCTCAAGATAGCGAAAACCCCTGGATTGAAGGGCCAGGATCACAAAAACGTCCAGGCCGGTCAAAACGATCCCGATGACCAGCGGCAATCCGAACAGGAGATTAAGCGCAACAGCAGAACCGATGACCTCCGCCAGATCACAGGCAATAATAGCGATCTCACAAAGGACCCAAAGGACGATCGTGACCGGCCTCGAATAATTATTCCGGCAAGCCTGCGCCAGGTCGCTGCCTGTAGCGATCCCGAGCTTTAATGCCAGATATTGAAATAGAATGGCCAGAAAATTGGAAAACAAAACAACGGCCAGAAGGGTATATCCGAATTTGGCACCGGCGGCCAGATCGGTCGCCCAATTGCCAGGATCCATGTAACCGACAGCGATCAGAAGGCCCGGGCCGAAAAAAGCCAGGGACTTGCGCCAGAAACCGGCACCGGCCGGGATCTGGACCACGCTTTTCTCATTAAGCTGTTCTTGATGGCTTTTAAGCAATGGATTTCCACTTGATAGAACAACCCATGGACGGATACTGCCGCTTGTCCTGAGGGAGACCGGCGGCCATATTATTCATTGCCTCTTTGAGCTCTTCACGGGTAACAGCGTCTTCATCCTTCCAGCTGTCATCAATGCGGCCGTGGTACACCAGCTCTTTGTTCTTGTTATAAAGGTAAATATCCGGTGTGCACTGGGCCTTGAACGCTTTAGCGACCGACTGATCCTCGTCGATCAAATAAGGGAACAGGATACCCCTCTGCTGAACAGCCTCTTTCATCTTTTCAGGTGAATCTTCGGGGAAATCCGGATTGATATTCGGGTTGATCGCAACAACGCCAACACGCATACCCTTGGCATAATCCCCCAGCCGGATCACCCGCGGCCATACCGCCTGGGCATACGGACAATGATTACAGGTAAAAAATACCAAAAGCCCCCTCTCACCCAAAAGAGCATCACTCCTGTACGCCCTTCCTGACGGATCTTTTAATTCAAACGGAGGGAGCCCTGACCCCAAGGGAACTTTGATCGATTCAAGAAGTGCCATAAAGGCCCCTTTCTATTGTAATAACCCGCCAATGTCGTTAAAACCCGACAGGACGCTTGCCTAAAACTTTTGTCGTCATTATAATACAACTCTTACATATGATAAAAAATTTATACATCCAGCAGCTTGAACTGGGATCGATGGCGAACTTCAGTTACCTTGTCGGTGACAAGTCGTCCGGTGAGGCGGCAGTGGTCGACCCCAATGACGACACCCCCGCGATCGAAGCAGCCGCGGCAAAAGCGGGCCTGAAAGTCATATCGATCCTGCTCACCCACGGGCATTTTGACCATACCGGCGGATTAAAATATTATTCCAACCGTCTTAAGCTTCCCGCCTATCTGTCCGATAACGAATCCATGCTTTATGTCCCAAGCTGTAAAACATTACAGCGGTTCACGGATCACGCAACGATCTCCGTCGGGAACTTAAAGATCGAATGCCTCCATACCCCCGGGCATACGCCGGGATGTACCTGCTATCTTCTGGAAGGGAATCTTTTTACCGGGGATACGCTGTTCGTGGAAGCGATCGGCCGCACCGACCTTCCGGGAGGAAGCGCGCCGGCCCTTTTTCAGAGCCTGCAAAAGATCAAACAATTGCCTGGCGATACGATGGTGTGGCCCGGGCATAATTACGGTGACACCACCTGCGGACGGTTGCAAATCCTCAAAACGGAAAACCCTTACCTTGCCTGCGCGACAGAAAAAGATTTTCTGGACCTCACCGGCTAGAAGCCTGCCCCTTTTTTGACCGGAACATGTCGGCGATAACACGTATCAGCCACTGGAACTCCCCCCAGGAACGGACAGTCGAGAGGACATCAAGCATTTTGACCGGACGAGAGTAAAACTCTTTCCATGCTGTTTCACAATACACGCCGGCATCCCCCGGCTTCAGGCCTCCGTACTTAAAAAAGCCCTTAAGCGCGAACAGCCCCTCATCGATCCCGTCCTCGATATTCGCGGTAAACTCGCCGTTACGCGCGATATCTTCATAGATCTCCGTCCCGGGCAAAGGCGTACATACGGAAAAACTCGCGTAATGCGGATCAAGCTTGATCGCAAAATCGATCGTGCGGCGCATCGACTCCGGCGTATCACCGGGGAACCCGATAATAAAATAACCATGGGTAATAAACCCGATGCGGCGCGCTTCGCTCACCAGTGCAAGCGCCCGTTCAAGCTTAAGCCCCTTTTTGATACGCTTGAGGATCGCCTCATCTCCGCTCTCGATGCCAAAACCGAACTTGAAAACGCCGGCTTTCTTCATCAACAGCAACAATTCAGGTGTCAGGCTGTGGACCCTGACCCCTATCTGAAGATTGATCTTGAGCTTCCAGTTGCGCGCGATGATCATCTCGAGGATACGGCGCGCCCGCTCGGCATCAAAGGTAAAATTATCATCCAGGATGTCCAGCTGCCGGATCCCGTAAGTTTCCCGCAGGAAAGCGATCTCCTCCACCACCTTCTCGGGAGACCGGGGCCGCCATTTGGCGCCGAAATTGCGATAACAAAAAGTACACGCCGCCGGGCACCCGCGGCTTGTAAAGACATACCCCACCGGAAAAGCACGGCTGCGCGACCGGTAATGAGACAAATGCGGCAACAGATGATACGCCGGCATCGGAAGACTGTCGATATCCTCGATCAACGGACGTTCGCCATTATCAACGATATCCTGTCCACGGCGATAGATCACCCCGCGGACACCTTCAAAAATATCCCCGGCCCCGGCCCTGTCCGCAATCTCCGCCATGGTCTCTTCACCCTCACCGACCATCACGGCATCCAGGCAGGCATGCTTCTGCAGCAGCTTCGGCCCCATCACCGACGCATGCGGACCGCCGAACGCCATCCAGGCGTCCGGGAAGACGCGCTTAAGCGTACGGGCATACTCCAAAGCCATTTTTATGGTCAGGATATTAACGGTCATCCCGATGAAGAACGGCCGCTCCCTGATCCGGGCAGGGATATCTTCAGGGTCGATCCGCTCAAAGTTGGCATCAATGATCTGCACGGAATGACCGCGGGCCTCAAGGACGGCCGCCAGGACCGCGATCCCCATCGGAGGCATTGTCAACGCGACCGAGGTCGCGCCTTTGGCGCGATGCGTCGAAGGATTAACGAACAGGAACTGGGCCACTTGCCTCCGGATCATTAAGGGCGTGATAACAAGACCAGGGCCTCAAGATGCCTGGTCCGTGGAAAAAAATCGAACGGCTGGACAAAAGAAAGGCTCCACCCTCCGGCCATGAGCCCCGAAAGGTTGGCGGCCAGTGTTTCAGGATTACAGGACAGATACAATAAATGCCGGACCTTGGAAAGCCCGATAATGTTCGCGATAGCTTTGTCCGTCAATCCCGCTCTCGGGGGATCGACAATGATGATATTCTCCGCGCTGTCCATCTGGTCCAATAATCCCGGCAGGACATTCTCTACCCGCCCCTCCAGGGTCGCCACATTGGCGATGCCATTCGCCTTGACATTATGGTCCGCCACACTAACGGCATGGGTGTTCTCTTCAATATTAATAACGCCTTTGACCAGGTCATGCACCATAAGCCCGAGCAACCCCACCCCGCCATAAAGATCGAACACCACCACGTCTTTCGACCAGATCGGCAGGGCACGCATCTGCTCCGCCAACAGCGGAAGGATAGAAAGATTCGCCTGGAAGAAAGTGTCCAGCGAATAATGGATCTTCTTCCCCTGGAACTCAAAATAGAAATAATTCTCGGAGCTCAGGTGATTGGATTTGCGCCCGATCCCTCCCCAGAAAACCTTGTCCCCGTCGCCGCAACGCAGTGTGAGATTGGCCATCCGGTACTTCTCGGGCAGGTTCGCCGAAGCATCTGCCCGCAATGTCGCGACATAATCCGCGATCTTCTCCATCCCGATCGGACAGCGTTCGATCTCCAGGATCTGCCCCTTTGCTGCCGGGGAATAACCGATATGGATCGTACCTTTGCGGGTCCTGACCAGCTTCAGGTCCAGGCGGTTACGATAATGATACACTTTCGGAGAAGCCACAACAGGCTTGATATCCCAGGAAGCACAATCCACTTTCGCTGCCAACGCCTCTTTGAAAGCAGCGCCTTTCAGCCTTAATTCTTCTTCATAAGGGATATCCTGGTACTGACAACCGCCGCACTGGCCAAAAAATGGGCACAAAGGAACTTCTTTTTGTATTGGTTCTGACATTAAAATTTCACTTTCAGCGAATGGATCACATCGGTGACCGCTTTGCTCTTTTTAGGGTCCAGGTACGCATCCTTGGAATCAATGTACATTATATTATAAGCGACTCCCTTATAAATGAAGACATAGTTGAGAATGACCATGCCTTCCGGATCAGCAGAAATATAAACGATCTTGCGGCCATCATGCCCGGAAAGCCGGACGGGATACGCGGTCGCCTGGGCATCCTTGAACATGAACTGGACCTGGGCATTCGAAGCCTTCACATACTGGTCCAGCGTAAGCGGCTCAGGCAGCCTGGTCGCTGAAATATTCCAGTTCGCCTGGAACAGGACCAAAGGATTTTCCTTGGGCTTGACCATCACGACAATAGCGCCGGTATTCGGATACGGAGTGACCTTCCAGCCCTTGGGGTATTTCATGGAAATACCTTCTTTCTCATTGGTATACAGATCATAGGACATTTTGTCCAAGATCATTAACCATGAAAGATAAGCGACCCCCAGGACAGCCACAGCCATGAGCGCATATATCAAAATTTTTCTCCAATCCACGTTATTCTCCGATCCTTATGATGAACCCGGCCAAGGAGGCCTGATCCCAAGATTACGCCACATATCCGCATCTTCCATACAAAGATACAAAGCAGTGCGCGGCGAATGGCCCCTCAACAATGACAACAAATACCGGTATGCCTTTTCACGAACGAATGAATGATACCGCACCTTCCCATCAGGCGCGGTCAACAATTCTGCTGAAAGAATTGTATTGCGCGGGAAGCGGTTTTCAATCATTTTCTTTTGTCTTATCGTCATCCGCAAAGTCCCGAGGCTGATCCAGGCGATGCTGTCCTTCGGGATAACACGAAAGATCTCGTTAACAACGACGGAATAGTCCTCCTGCCAACCCGGATAATAAAAGATCGGGTCGAAATGGAACGCGGTCCGGTATCCCGCGGCCGCACAGCGGGCCGCCGCTTCAAGCCGGCGCGAAAGCGCGGCCGTATAGTGCTCCTCCCGATCGATCACCCCCTGGGGATTGACCGACCAGGCCGCTATGATATTGGATGCCCCCTTGACCGACAACAAACCGTCAATATTATCACTCTTGGTCTTGAATTCAAAGATACTTTCCGGATACGCGCGAAAGAATTCCACAATACCGGGCGCAAACCCGGTTACAGGATCGAATGCCAGGGAATCCGTTGTCTCGCCGGAGCCCAGGCGCATCCGCTTGCTGCCGTATTCCGCAAAAACCATGAAAAAATCTTCCATATTGGCCGGAAGAACGATCCCCGGTGAATTCGTGTAATTCTGCAAGAAACAATACGAACATTCGAAAGGGCAGCCGAAACCAAAATCGACATTATGATAACCGCAGGAAACAACCCCGGGTGTGCACGGACAGGGCTTAACGCCGTCGTACTGTTCTTTCACAACAAAGAACTGGTCCAGGCGGCGATTGAACTCGACCGGGCCGCCGCAGGACGATCCGGAAGAAAAGTCTTTGTACCTGCCGATCGTTTCATAAATACTTTCCGGGAATAAAGCGCGCAAACGGGAAACTAACGCGGAATGCTCAAGGCCACGCTCAACATGGATCTTTTTTGGATAAACTTTAAGCGGACTTTTTACATCGCACACCCCATGAGGATCGATCTCAACCGCGGCAAAAGACTCCCGGACGGGCACGCCCCGGGCGTAAGCCTCAGGATAGCGGATCCGCAGCAAATGCTCCTTGATGCGGTTGAACGACAGGCGCCCGTCAGGGATCCTTTCAAGGATATCCGCAAAAGAACTCCCGTCCCGTCCTGCGATCTCGAAAACGAGGCGCGTGATCTCCTGAACCTTGTTCGGGCCGAAAGACGGGAACTTCACCCCGGCCGTTCTCTTTAGCTGTTCAACGTCCATTCAAGGTCCCAGTCGGCGGCCGCCGCATTCTCAATAACCTGAAGCGAAGTCCTGCACCCGGCCAGCACGGTCATCACCCCTTTTTGCCCGCGCACCCAGTTGAGCGCCACCTGGTTTAACGGACGCCCCAGTTTCTTCATTCCCTTTACCATACGGACAGAATCATTGTATTTCGTGTCATCATGGAACTTGTAGAACATATGGCGCGCATCGGATTTCTCGAATTGAGGCTTTGCCTGATATTTCCCCGACAACAAACCTCCCCCCATCGAGCCATAAGTGATAACACCGATATTCTTCTCGACACAAAAAGGCAGCAGTTCTTTCTCGACCGAACGCTCAATAAGAGAATACTGCACCTGCAATGTCTTCACTGGCGCTGCTGCACACGCCTTCTTTAACAGATCGAGGCCAAAATTGGAGACCCCGATATGCCGGATAGCACCGGCTTTCTGCCAATGCAACAACGCATCCATCGTCTTTTCTACCGGCGTTGCTTTATCAGGCCAATGGCACTGATAAAGGTCAATAACATCCACCCCGAGGCGCTTGCGCGAAAGGTCAAGCTCCTTCGCGATGGATCCCGGTGAAAGGCAAACACCTATCCTGCCGTTACTGCGGATAACCCCGCACTTGGTCGCGATAAATACCTTTTCTCTCTGGCCTCGAATGGATCTCCCGACAATGGTCTCGGCCAGCCCGTCGCCATAGAACGGCGCCAGGTCAATAAAGTTCATCCCCTGACGGATCGCCTGATCGACTGCGGCCAGGCTTTCGTCTTCCCTGGTTCCCCCCCAATTCTCACCGCCAAGCACCCAGGTGCCAAGGCCAATGGACGACACCTTCTCTTCTGTTCCCGGGATACAGGAATATTTCATGCCCGGCCTTCCCTTCCAAAAACGAATTTTAACGAGATAGACAAAGTTTAATATGATAAACTCTTTAACGCAATGGAAACTCCCATGAAACAATTCCAGTCGCTCTTCGGCATCCCCCGGGAATCTGTCCGGAAAAACTGCCTTCTTCTGCCATTCTTACCACCCAAAACACTGGAAGTCTTCGGGATCAAGACACTCAACCGGGGAACGGTATTTTCCTCTGCCAACACGGACAACATCACGGTCATTAAAACAGGGATCGGTGCCGGTTTTGTCGGCGATGCCGTGCTTTACCTGCAAGGAACTGCCTGCCAGAATATCTTTTTCCTGGGAAGTTGCGGCCTGATCAATAAAGAAAAAGGGCTCAAGATCGGCGACCTGATCCTGCCCGGGGCCGCTTACGGATTTGAAAGCTTCAGTGATATCGTCGATAACCGCATTCAAGTGCCTGTTGCGGCTCACCCGGATGAAGGGCTTTATTCCCGGTTCCTGCAAGCCTCCGGGGCCACGGCCCACGCCTGCCCCGTCGTCAGTTTTGCTTCCCTGCATGAAGAAGAAAAACACATGGGGCTTTTCCGGGAACTCAACGCCGATGTGATCGAAATGGAATGCGCGGCCCTGTTCCTGGCCGCACGCAAAGCCGGGAAAAAAGCCTTGGCCCTGCTTTTCATATCCGATATCCTGGAAGAAACACGTTTCTTCGAGGAGCTGTCATCCGCAAATAAAAAAAGCCTGTCCGCAGGAGCTGAACAGGCAGCAAAAATGATCCGGATGTTCACAAGACCGGATTAATTCGGCTCGATCAATATAGGGACGATCTCTTCCAGTGTCGTCCACCCCTCCTGGGCCTTCTTCATGGCATCGATCGCCAGTGGAACCATCCCGCTGCGGATACAGATCTGTTTCAATTCAGTCGTCGCCTTGCCCTGAAGCACCGCCTGCCGCAATTCCTCGGTGAACGTCAATATTTCATAGAGGCCGATGCGCCCCACATACCCCGTCATCTGGCAATACTCACACCCTTCGCCCTTGAACAATGTCACCGTCGATGTCTTTTCCCCTTCTACCGCGCCTACATAATGGATATTCGCGTTCTCCTTGGCAAGAGGGGATTGCCAGCCCTCAAAATAGCGATGCCACATATCTGCCTGATCAGGTGTGAGCTGATACGAGGTCCGGCACTGCGGACAAATACGACGGACCAGGCGCTGCGCCACAACGCCCACCAGGGCATAGGAGACAAGATAAGGCTCCAGGCCCATGTTGACCAGGCGTACGATGGTGCCGATCGTGCTATTCGCGTGAATAGAACTGAAGACCAGGTGCCCGGTAATGGCCGCGCGCGAAGCGATCTCGGCTGTTTCGCCATCACGGATCTCACCCACCAGGATAATATCAGGATCCTGGCGGAGAACAGCCTTAAGGCCATCCGCAAAAAGAAATTTTGACTTCGCCTTGATATCACACTGGTTCATCCCGTCGATCTGATACTCGACCGGATCTTCCAGTGTCACCACATTGATCGACGTGGTATTGATCTCTTTTAAAAGGGAATAAAGGGTCGTGGTCTTGCCGCTGCCGGTCGGTCCGCACACCAGCAGCAAGCCGTTCTTGAGCTGCAGCATCCTCCTGATCCTGACCAGGCTCTTGTCATCGATCCCGAGCTTGCCCAGGTCATAATCCGAGAAATTGCTGTTCAGGATACGGATAACGACCTTCTCACCCAGGACCGTGGGAAAGGATGAAAGGCGAAAATCATATTCACTGGCGCCCATCCGCTGTTTGAACCGCCCGTCCTGCGATATCTGGGTGGCCACGGCGTCAAGCTGCATCCCGGCCATGATCTTTAAACGCCGGATGATCAAAGACGCGACCGGCTCTTCAATATTTAAAACAATATGCAGGATCCCGTCGATCCGGTAACGGATGCGCAAACCTTCTTTGGCAGGCTCAAAATGAATGTCGCTGGCCCGCTCAATAACAGCCTGCTCGAGGACAATGTTCGCGACACTGCTGACAAGATGGACCTTCTCTTCCTGTTTCTCCGTGCCACCCCACAGGCTGGCCCTCTTCTTTGTTTCCGGGGTGATGAGTTTATTATAACGATCCTGCAGATGACTCATAACAGGCCCCCCCGCAACATTAGGTTTTCCTTTTTACAACTTTCCTGACCGCTTCAACGATATTGACCGCTTTAAGGCCGTAATATTGCAACAACTGATCCGGCGTCCCCGTCTGTCCGAACGAATCATTAACCCCCACCATGGCCATTGGCACCGGGAAGCCCTGAACAACGGCTTCCGCAACGGCACTGCCTAACCCGCCAGCGACCTGATGCTCTTCCGCCGTCACAATAGCTCCGGTCTCTTTGGCACATTGAAGGATCGTGTCAATATCCAGGGGCTTGATCGTGTGCATATTGACCACACGGGCGCTAATGCCTTCTTTCTCCAGATCCCTGGCCGCATTCATCGCTTCGGAAACCATTACGCCGCAAGCAATGATAGCAACATCCTTGCCTTCACGCAGGATATTCGCCTTGCCCACTTTAAAAGGAGCCGCTTCATTGGTCAGCACAGGCAATGGCGCGCGGGATAAACGGATATAAAAAGGCCCTTTCTCGGCGATCATGGCACGCGTGGCTTTCCTGGCCTCGATCGTATCGACCGGACAGATCACCCTGATATTGGGCAGAACACGCATAATGGCAAAATCTTCCAGGCACTGGGCGCTGGCGCCATCTTCACCCACAGTAACGCCCGCATGAGTGGCACACAATTTGACATTCAGGTCGTTATAACACACATCCATGCGGATCTGGTCATACGCGCGGTTCGTCAGAAAAACCGCAAAAGAATTCGTGACCGCCACAAATCCTTCATTGGCCATCCCGGCGGCCATGCCGATCATATCCTGCTCGGCGATCCCGCAACTGAAGAACCGTTCGGGAGCTGTCTTCTTGAAATATTCCGCGCGGGTCGCATCTTCCAGGTCGGCAGACACCACCACCACATTCTTGTTCTCTTTACCGATCAGGGCCAGTTCTTCGCCAAACCCGTCTCTTGTAGGCGTAGGTTTCATTTCCATATCAATAAAGCACCTTTAACGCCTCGGCCAGCTGCTCTTTATTCGGAGCCTTGCCATGCCAGGCGGACTTTAATTCCATGAACGGAACACCCTTCCCTTTAAGGGTATTCGCAATAATGACCGTCGGCTTCCCTTGGGTTGCCTTAAATACCTCGAACGCTTTCAACAACTGCGTAAAATCGTTGCCATCAACCTCGATCGCATTCCAGCCAAAAGTTCTCCACTTCTCAGCCAACGGCTCAAGGCCTTTAATATCGCTGACCAGCCCGTTCTCCTGGACCTTGTTGAAATCAACGATCGCACAAACATTATCCAGCTTGAAATGAGCCGCGGTCATTGCCGCTTCCCAAACAGACCCTTCCTGGATCTCGCCGTCACCCATCAGGCAATAGGCCTTGAATTCTGCGCCCTTGAGCCTGGCGGCCATCGCCACGCCATTAACGAAAGACAACCCGTGCCCAAGCGAGCCCGTGTTAAATTCAACGCCGGGGACCTTCTTGTGCACATGCCCCTGCAAGCGGCTGCCGAACTTGCGAAAAGTCTTAAGTTCTTCTTTGGGGAAATAACCAAAATTTGCCAGCGTCACATAAACCGCAGGCGTAATATGCCCCTTGGAAACCACCAAACGGTCACGCCCTTCCCAATGCGGTTCATCGGGACGATGGTTCATAACCACCCCGTATAAAGAAATAAAGATCTCGACCGCCGATAAAGATCCGCCCGGATGGCCGGAGCCGGAAGTTTCGAGTGTTTCAAGGATCTCTTTACGGAATTGATACGCTTTTGCTTTTAACGAAGAAATATCAGGACTGGCTGTTGACACTAGGAACTCCTCAATTTAACGCCGGATCAGTGAAGTCTTTTTATACCAAATCCATGTTCCATATTCAAGCAACATTTGCTTTCTTGCAGCAGAAGGAAGAATCACGCAGGCGAAGGCCGCTTAGGACATAAAAGAGAAACAATGATCGACAAAGCCAACACCGCCCCCACCAGGCCAAGGGTCCAGACAACCGGGATATGGACAAAGTCTGTCACCAGCATCTTCAGGCCGATCAGGACCAGGATCACGCATAATCCGATATTCAGATAAAGGAACATCCCCGTCAACGCCGCAACCGCCGAATATAAGGCGCGCAGGCCGAGAATAGCAAAAATATTGGATGTATAAACCACGAACGGATCGGTCGTTATTGCCAGGATCGCAGGAATGGAGTCTACGGCAAAGACAACATCCATCGCCGCCACCATCACCAGGACCATAAAAAGAGGCGTTGCCCAACGGACACCCTCCTTCTGAATAAAAAACTTCTTCCCATGATAGTCGTTGGTCACAGGGAAAAGTTTTTTAACGAACTTCAGGATATTGCTGTCGGCCAGGTCCTTTTTCTCATCTTTCGCGAACAGCATCCTGATCCCTACAAAAAGCAGCATCGCGCCAAGCAGATAGATCGTCCAATGAAAGGCATTGATCAAAACCACCCCGGCGCCAATAAACACAACACGAAGCAAAAGGGCTAACAGGATCCCCCAGAACAAAACCCCCTGCTGCAAAGCTGACGGCACCCGAAAGAAATTAAAGATCAGGATAAACACGAAAATATTATCCATGCTCAACGCGCGTTCGATCAAATAACCAGTCAGAAAGTTCACCGCACGCTCTTTATCAAACATCATGATACCCAGATTGAAAAGCAGCGCCACTCCGACCCAGACCGCGCTCCAAAGAAGGGCTTCCTTGATTCCGATCTCTTTGCCTTTGCCGCTAAAGAGCTTAAAATCAATAAAAAGCATGGCCATAACAGCAATGCCGAAGGCGGACCAAAGAAGGATCGGGGAAGTCATAAGTCTCCTAAAGGAACGATCAATAAACCTAACGGTTCAAAAAGAAACGATTATAACAGAGGAGAAAGAAAAACCTTCACTCCTTATAATGGCATGAAGGTTTTTCAAATAAATACAAGATCACAGCCCGTCATTTTACGGATGAAACCCCTCGTGAAAAATTCCCTCCGTTCCCGGTCTTCACAACCGCCGCAGCGACCACCGGAGCAACAACAGGTTCGGCCTTGGCGACAGATGCCTGCGCAACAGGAACCGCTACAGGCGCTTGCACTGGTGGCGCCACAACTTGTCCGGAAACAACAGACGGAGGCAAAACAGGCTGAACAACCTCCCTCGGACTGGTCCTGAAGCCCAGAATAGCCGCAATACTCAAAACAGCGCCAGAAATAACAACCAACAACTGCCTGCGCGCAACAACCAGCCGGCCAAGAAGGGCCTGTTCCCTTTCTGTCGCGGACTGCTCAAGCCGGGAACGTTCAGCCGCATAGGTAGCCTGCAACTCTTCGACCTGCTGCTTTCCCTCGCGCGCAAAAGACTCCTCAAGCTGCTTGTAAAGCATGTCATACTTCACTTCCAGTTCGGCCAGCAATTGTTTCTCCCCTGCGGCGGACTCCTCCTGCAAACGACGGCACTCGGCCGTATGCCTGGCCAACAGGTCATCGATCAGCCTCTTTTCCTTCTGCGCAAAGAACTCCTCATGCTGTTTATACAGCATATTATATTTCGCTTCCATTTCAGCCAGAAGCTGTTTCTCCCTGGCCGCAGACTCCTCCTGGAACTGAAGATACTGCAGATCCGGCGCGAACACAGCCACAGGAGCCGACGGCGAGACCTCCTCGGGCAACACCTTGGCAATTTTTACAACAGGACGGGGCAACTTCTCCTTGACGACCGCTTGCACTTCCTTCTCTTTTTCCATGACGTCTACACGCATACGAACCTCTCATTTTTAAATATGTTAAATCAAGACCCTTTCTGCGCGAAACAAACAAAAAAAACCCGGCCGGGATCTTCCCCGACAGAGGCGGCTCTATTCATGGAACATGATCAACTGTGTTGCCCATTCAAGGATCCCCTTTAACATATCCGCGAATTGACATCATCATTTTAACAACAAAACCTCCTGTTTCTGTAAAACATTTCTTTTATTTTCTCATCGTTCCAATAGCTAATGGATCTCGAGGAACTGCTGGAGACTTCCGAGGGAATGAATGCCGACAATGACCGGCGTTACGCCGGAAGCATCCTGTAATCGCTGAAGCATCGCGGGGTCGAAGTTGAATTGGATCTCCTCGCCACCACTTTTCGCTGCCATATCGATCCTGGCTGGATCAAGGTCGATACCACCCTGCACATCGGGCTTAATAACCGCTTCGGCCAAAGGACCGCCCGCTGCCCCCTGATGCTCAAAATCATCTTCGATATTGGCGATCTTGACTGCTATCGGCTTTAGCCGTTGAAAAGCACCCATCATCGCCACGATCCCTTTTGCCTTGGCACCCCCCATCTTCACACGGGCAGGGATCAACTTTTCCAACAGATAAGACGTCTCCTGCCAGCGATCATAGTCAGTAGACTTTCTCAGGCCAAAACGTGCGTAGCTGATCATGATCTCGACAGAAGGCGTCCCGTTCTTCATCGTAGGAATAAATTCAGGCTTTATTCCGGAAAAATGCCTGAACGGATCTTTACGACTGCCATCAAAACCATCCTTGTTATACCGTAAATGCCCCTGCGCTGCCAAAGCCGCCGCGACATAAAGCAACGCCACACCCGGATGCAGCCCAAGCATGCCGGGGAATATTTCATTGATCTCTTTTCCTGCCCCGCGCACGCCCTGTACCATGATGACGCGTAAAGAATCCTCCTGGGAATCAAGGCCGATCCTGAAAAATGTCCCTACCAACGGGTCTTGAAGGTTCATTTCCCTTCCGACAACAAGATATAATCCGTGCGTACTCTCCGCCAGGCCATACTGAAGGCCAATAAAATATGGGGTTCCCTCGATAGGCGCCTTCAAAACTGTTTCAGCCCCCACAAAATCCGCGCTCGACAAACCCAACATGCGATTAACATTCTCGGTTGCCAAATGCAATTGCATGTCACCTGACAGACCAGGAGGAAGATTATAAACAAACGTTTTTCTCAGATCAGGGAACTGCCGATAACTCATAACAACGGCTTGCATGAAAGCGTAAAGGTTCAATCCGGAAACTTCTGTTTCAAACGTTTTATTCTTTCTGAGCCACAACATAAGCCGGCTGAGATTTTCCTTCGGGACACCCCATTTCTGCGCCATCAACGACAGCCAGCCATCGGCGACATGTTTGTCCCCTTGCGTATATTGAAAATAAATATTGTATAAAAGCTGTTTCAATAATGCGGCATCCGGCATCAAACCTTCAGAGAAAAACCATTCCATCAAAACGGGGACCTGATCGCTGACGATCCGGATCTGCCTCAAGGCCTTGGGCCGCGCCGCAGTTTCAACCAACTTCATGATCGCAGGCCTTACAACATCAGGAGAAAACGTTCCGTCAGACTGTGACGGATCTTCGGTTATTAAAGATCCCTTCATCTCAATAACAATATCCCGCGCGTCCGTTTGAGGCAGCGTGGCGCTATCCGCCGTCACCGCCGGCTGGAATTGGGAAGCATCGAATCCGCCGGAAAAGTATTTCCTCGGGATCGTTTCCTGCGTCGCAGCGTCGTATTCTTCCCTGACGAGATCATACGCGCCTTTTTTGAACGCCTCGACATACTGCAACCAGATCTTTTCCTTCTCATTCTTGTCGGCGATGTCAATGCCGCCCGTTTTCTTCCGGCCAACATACGCCTGCCCCATGATACCGGCTTTGACTTTGCGCTTATACCATGTCGCCAAAATGAGCGAATTGTAAACCTGACGGAGGGGTGCAAAATTCTTCCCCTCGTTAACCTCTTTCTCAAGAATGGGGATCACGACCTCACGAACGATCTCAGAGCCCAGTTTATTTGTCGCTGGCGCATTCTGGCCTTGCCCCGTCACGACGGAATCCTTCTCAAGAGCCAGATAATCTTCCTCGAGCATGACTTTCAACCTGCTCTCAACCACAAAAGCAGCGTCTTTATTCTCGTAAACCGTTGCTTTTTCCGGGATGATCCAGACTTTATTGAGCGTATCCACCGGGACATCCGTTGTGCCATACCGCCTCAAAGCTTCGGCGTAGACCTTCCCCCAGAATTCTTTACCCGTTTTCTCATCCGGATAAATAACGGATGCCGTGATCTGTTTGAGGATGTAATCCTGGGCGAGGAGGTCGCGGCCCATTTCTGTCTGGCCAAATGCTTCAGGCACTATGCGGTCTTTTTCATAGGGCGAGAGATTGACCCACAGATCTTTTTGCGGAACAGTGATCGAGGCGAGAAAATATTTTATCAAACGGGTAGAATCAGTCTTTACCTGCCCGTCCGCCACCGCCGCATCGCCTTTATCCAGGATAAAGTCGAAACGGAACGGGTCATTACGATAAACCTTGATGCCTTTAAGAAGCGGAGGCGCAAAAGCAGGGCTCAATGCCAGACGAGTGCCGGCGGCGGGTAACTGAACCACCCCCTGGGCATAAACGCTCACATCCGACATCATAAATGCCAGGATCAGCGTATATGCAAGAAATCCATGTAAAATCCGCTTAAAATTCAATCCCCATCCCCCGTTCGGATATCAGACGGCCACCATTAATAAAGTTAACATATATTCATTAATAATGCCAAATTGACTGGCTGCGATAATTGTGGGGAAAGCTCACGAAACTCTACTGGTAAGTGGCTTTAAATATCGGGGGGACATCAGCCTCGCAAGAGCTCGGCGCCCTCCGGTCGCTTTCGCTCCCTTCAGGTCGGCCATAATGAAAAAAGCCTTCCGGAAACCGGAAGGCTTTTTAAAAAATGGTGGGCCTCGCAAGACTCGAACTTGCCACCCAGTGATTAAGAGTCACTTGCTCTACCAGATGAGCTAGAGGCCCACGGAAAATCCAAAGTGGGCATAAATATATCAGAAGGCATTTTGCAAGGCAAGTGTTATTTAAAACATCACGCCAGGAAATTCTTAACCGTATCCCAGAATGTGGCCGGAATAAAACGCCCGAGATACTTGTCCGCACCGGCTTCCATACAAAAGTCTTTGAATTGCTTAAGCTGTTCGATCCCTTCCATGCTGTCCATATCCTCTGGCGCAAGACAGGTATAAAGAAGGACCTTGGTATCCTTCAGCCGGCTGAAACAACGCACGGCTTTAACGACCTCATACGAAGGGACATCCCCCCTTAAAAGAACATCGACAATAACGACCTTCGGCGCAAGGATCAGGCAGGTCGATATAAAATCGATCGGGTCTGCGCTCTTTCCGACAACCAGGGACTGGGCTTCAAGGGTCTTGCCGATACTTTCCGTTATCTCAAGATCAGCGCCAAGGACCAATACCTGCTTGTTCTTGCTCCCGAACTCCGCACAAGTGAAAATATACTCGACCTTATGGATCAGTTTTTCAGCATCCAGGGGCTTGGGCAGGAAATGCTCTACCCCCAATGTCTGGAAAGACTCGCGAAAAATACGATTGTCCGTCATGATAACGATCGGGATATCCGCCGTCCGGGGGACCTTCTTCAACTCTTTATAAACATCCACCCCGTCCATCACCGGCATCACGACATCGAGCACAATGAGGTCAATCGCCAATGAATTAACGATCCGCATCGCTTCCTTGCCGTTGCGCGCGGTCTCAACAAAGTAACCGTGCTCTTCCAGTTTTTGTTTAGCCAGGGCAACAACCGTTGGTTCGTCATCCGCGATAAGAATGTGCTTTGCCATATTTCGATCTCCCGGGATAGGAGCTTAAACAACAATGCATTTATTTTAGGACAATATGCGTGTTTCGCACATCTTTTTTAATATTCTTGAGAAAAAGCCTTACCCTGTCATCCATCAGGATGTGATGACGCATGACAGGCTTCTTGAGCACGATCCCCTCCAGGCTGATACACCGCGACAAGGCCACATAAACCTGCCCGTGCGAAAAAGTCCCGTAACCGATATCGATCACCACTTTGGAGAACGTCTTCCCCTGCGCTTTATGGATGGTCACCGCCCAGGCCAGCCGCAGAGGATACTGCGTGAAAGCCCCGACGATCTCGGAATCAATGCGCCCGGCTTCCTTGTCGAACACAAAACGGTACATTTCCCAGGTGAACGGCTCGATGTCCACATCCGCCCCGTCGGCCAAATGCACCCGTATCGCGTCGTTGCCATCCGAATGAATAATGTCCTTGATATGCCCGATAGACCCGTTGACCCAGCGGCCCATGGAGTCATTATTGAGCAGCATGACCTGCGCGCCGATCTTGAGGCGCAACGCCTCCTGCGTTGGAAGGTTCCTGGCCTCAAAATGGCCGTCCACCGTACCGCCATATTCAAAGGACTTGCCCTTTAACGCCGAGAGCCTGGCCTGGTTCGTGCGGTCTGCCAGGTCATTGGTCGTCGTCAGATACACATAGAAATCTTTCTCCGCCGGCTCAAAGGAAGGGTTAACATTCCTGTTAAGCAATGTCAGGTCGTCCGCCGTCAGCGCATTGTCTCGCACCGCGTTGAGCAACGCGATGAAACGGTCTTCTTTCTGGCGGTAGATCGTTTCCAGCTCAAGGAATTCCACCTGAAGTCCGGCAAAACATCTGGCATCAAAGAAATAAGGGCTGGGATATACATTGGTAAAAATATCGCGCTCCTCGCGCATGACCACCGGCGGAAGCTGATAAAGGTCCCCGATGAGGATCATCTGCACCCCGCCGAAAGGTTTGGCGCTGTGCGGGCCGTGGCGCCGAAGAAAGGCATCGATACAATCCATCATATCCGCGCGCACCATCGACACTTCATCAATGATCACCGTATCGAGATTGCGATAGATCTCTTTCTGCCCGCGGCGAAGCCTGATATTCCCGACAGTATCCGGCGTGATATCAGGACGAAAATTAAAGAACGAATGGATGGTCTGGCCCTTGATATTGACCGCGGCCACACCGGTCGGCGCAAGCACGGCCGTGTTCTTGCTCGTACTCGTACGGAAATACTGCAGCAAAGTGGACTTCCCCGTTCCGGCACGGCCTGTCAAGAAAATGTTCCTGGCGGAATGCTCGAACAAGTCGAAAGCGCGAAGGAACTCGGCGTTCTTTTCCAGATGGTCAAATGACATGAATGCCATGCTACCACAATTAAAGACTGTCCCAAAGCCCGTTGATGATAAAATAACCTCATGCCTTTATTTGCCCGCTTTCCGGCCATTATTATTCTTTTGCTCTCCTTTCCAAGCACAGCATCCTCTGCCGATGTCAGCACCCCTTTATCGAAAGTCCAGTCTTACGAGAATTCGGTCGTCACCATCCGCGCCCGGCAGGTCTCCCCGGACGAAAACCCCGAGACGGTCATGGAACAAAGCGGCGCGGGCGTTATCATCGACGCTTCAGGGCTAGTCGTCACGAACACTCATATCATTTACGGGTCGAACATCATTAAAGTCGTCTTTAAGAACGGCGCATCCGTAAACGCCAAGGTACCGTTCATCTCCCGGGAATATGACTTTGCGATCCTGAAGATTGACCCGCCCTTCCCTTTAAACCCGATCGAATGGGCCGATTCAGACAGGATCGAACTGGGACAGCCGGTGATCACCATCGGCCATTCTCCCCTGCTGGACCAGACCATTTCCGGCGGCCAGGTGAACGGCCTGGGCACACGGACCTTGGAAGACGGATCCGTGACCCCGGAGCTGATCGAGATCAGCATCAACCATTACCCCGGTGACAGCGGCGGCCCCGTCTTTAATTCCGAAGGGCAGTTCATCGGCCTGATGAACGCCAAGCGCACCACCATCCAGCGCGCGGCTTTTGCCGTACCTGCGAACAAGATCCATTTAGAATATTTAAAACTTGTCAACCCGTCCGAAAAACAGTAAATTGGCACCTATGCATAATACTGCACGTATCCCCCGAGCCCTGTTATGGCTGGCCGCCGGGCTCATCGCCTGCGTTATCGGGCTCTATTTCAGGCTTTATCCCCTGACCCATAATGTCTCCTCCGACGCCTACGAACAGGGGACAATGCTGGTGATCACCAAAATACGCATGAGCGTTGCCGCCCAGGTCGCACGCCAGTTCCCCGACCTGCCCGCGGAAAAGAAAGAACAGCTCATCAAGGAACAATTCGACAAGGTCATCCGGGAACATGGCTCAGAACTGCGCAAAGCCTTTGATGAGGCCGGACAGCAGCTCCTGAAACAATCGGGCGATAACAAACATTATCTTCTTGAGGTGGACGCGTATTATTTCCTCTCCCTGACCCAGGATATCCTGGAAAAAGGCTCTTTCGGGACCAGCTCCAAAGACGGAAAATTCTTCAATCCCATGATGCTCGCGCCGCTTGGATACTGGCAGCCGCAAACCTGGCACCCTTATATCGGGGCCCTGGTCTACAAGACTGCCCGCCTCTTCAAGCCCGATATCGACCTGATGTTCGGCGTAGGATTTACGGCCGTGGCTCTTTTCCCTTTTGTCCTGGCCGCCTTCTTTTTCAGCTGCCGCAGTCTGGGCTGTAACGTATTCCCCGGCTTTATCGCGTCGATCTTCTTTGTCCTGGCGCCCATTTATCTTCAACGCAGTACTTTCGCGAACTTTAAAGACGACGCGTACAATGTCTTCTTCCCTTTAATGGTGTCTGGCCTGCTTTTTTGCGCTATTGACCATCTCAGGAACATCAAGAGATCGCTGATCTTTGCCCTTCTCATCGCGCTGTGCCTGGCTGTTTACGCGCAATTCTGGGCGGGCTGGGGCTTCCTGTGGGGACTGAGCGCCATCGGGATCGCCGCGACCTGCGCCATGGCGTTCATCAAAGAACGGCCGGCTTTAAACCCGGCGCTGCTCCTGACCGCGGCGCTCACGATCTTCCCGTTCATTGCCGTCGGAATATTCTTCGGGTTCGGCGCGGTATGGCAGATCCTGCTGTTCGCGCTGGGAGAACTCAACAAGTTCATCGCCCCCTCCATGAAAGGCTGGCCCGACCTTTTTATTGTCGTCGGAGAATTAAAAAAGATACCATTTTCCGATATTGTCCGTCTGACCGGAGGGCCGGTCATGTTCATCGGAGGCGTGCTGACCATCATCTGGTTCGCAAGCCGCGCCTTTGGGAACTACAGCGCCCGCACGGCCAAGGTCCTGATCTTGACCATCTTCTTCGGCGTTACCCTGCTGCTGGCACTCAGCGCCCAGCGCTTCGCGCTTCTGTGCTTTACGCCTTTGTCCCTGCTCTTCGCCGCCGGTCTGCAGGAGCTGTGGGACCGCCGCGGAACGCTCACTTTAAGATCTCCACTCAGGAACGCGGCGACGCCTCTCATCGCGGGTATCCTGATCCTGTCCCTTGCCTTTCCCCTGATCACCGCCAAACAAGGCATCCGCTCGTTCCTCAGCCCCATCTTCAATTCCGCCTGGGAGCGCGCCCTGGTCAAACTGCGCGACCATTCCCCGGAGAACAGCGTGATCAATACCTGGTGGTCCCCCGGGCATTTTGTTAAAGCCATTGCCAGGCGCCGCGTCACCTTTGACGGCGCCAGCATCAAGGGTGAACAGGCCTACTGGCTCACCAGGGTCTACCTGAGCCAGACCGAAGAAGAAGCGCTCGGGATCCTGCGGATGCTCAATGTCAGCTCGAATAATGCCTGCGAATACCTGCAAAACAAAGGCCTGCCGCTCTCAACAATCGTGCCGCTGCTTTCCGCCGCGACCGGCCTTGACCGCGCGGATGCTTTTAAGCTTTATGAAAAGACCCTGACGCCCCGTGACGCGGATGAACTGATCAAAATGACCCATGGCGTCCCCCCGCCCTCCTATGTGCTGATCTACAACGAGATCGTGGACGGGAACGTGATGCTTGGCTACCTGGGAAAATGGGACTTCAAGAAGATCGAGGACTTGAACAGCCATCCTGAAATGTTAAAAAAGGTCCCTTCCAGGGGATCAAAAGATTACGTGCCCTTCATCTGGAGCCTGGTCGGCGGGCCTTATCGCCAGAGCCCGACGCTCAATGTCAAAGGACACGATGGGAGCACCCTTTTCTTCGACCAAAGCGTTGCGTTGAACACGGCCGACATGTCCGTCACTATCAAATCACCCCAATACGGAACAGGTATCCCGCAGAGCATTTTTTACGTAAAGAACGGCGATATCGAGGAAAAGAAACTCCCCGGCGCCAACCTTTCCTATTCTGTCATCTTTTTCAGTGAAGGATCCGGTCCGCCTCACTGCGTCCTTCTGGACCGCGTGATCGCAAACTCCCTGATCGCCCGCATGTATTATTTCGAAGGGGCCGGCCTCAAGCACTTCAATCCGTTCTCCAAAGAGAGCGACCTCACGGGCAGGACGAAGATATTCATTTATGAAGTCAAATGGTGACCCCTCTTAATTCTCGATCAGTTCTATGAGCCTGGGGTAAACAACCGAAGTCTTCTGATAAGGTTGCTGAGGGTCGATCATGTCGTGAAAGACACCTATCGCTTTATCAAACTTGAAGCGTGTTATCTTGACCCCGCCATGCCGGCGCCACTGGTCAACCACCCTGTCAAGATTCTTCTCGTCGACCGAATTATCAAAGGCGCTTGTGATAACAACAATGGCTCGCGCCTTCGGAGCAGCCCTCCTGGCTTCTTTCATCGTGAGCCAGCCCAGGTACATGATCTGCGCTACTCCGCGGGTCGAGAATCCATAATAGGAAGATGTCGGCCCCGTAAGCGCCGTCTTTGCCTTTTTATCCCACCAAACAAACTTATTGGGTAAAACAAACAAAAAGTTAATAAATGGTTTGAAACAATAAGTCGGCAGGCCCTTCCACCCCCAGAATGGAGCGATAATAACAGCTTTATCCACATCACTTCTGTTTTGCGCAGCCCAGCCGGCGATATTCGCGCCCATTGAAAAGCCAACGACCGTCACATGATCACCCAATCCCCGGGCAATATCCACGCAATCGTCGCACAATTTGATCAGTTCGAACGCCGTAAGCCTGGAAAGGTCATTGGTCATCCGGTCCTTGAGCCCGTGATGAGGGACCCGGGGGATCAAAACATTATATCCCATTTGATAAAAAGTATTCCCCAGCACTTCAAATTGCCGGGGGCTATTGGTGTTCCCGTGAAAAAAGACAATGGCATGACGCGTTCTCTCTCCGCGTGCCATGAAGATTGTGCGCCCATCCGGGGAAACATCTTCCCCGTCAAGCCCGCATAGATCATTAATGCGCCTGACACTTTCCTGATAACTGCACGATGGATCATCTTTCCTGCTGACTAACATCACAACCTCTGCTTAAAAGACCGCGTGATCTAAGAGCCGCGCGGTCTCACTAACACTCGACTTCCCTAAAAGTTCAGCCGCGAACACTCCCGCTTTCCCCGTATCTATCCCCGCGATACACTGCTGGATCCTCGGTAAATAACGGGCATCCAGGCTGAACTTCCTGATGCCAATACCGATCAGAAAAGGTATATACCGCGGATCATGGGCCATATCCCCGCACACCGAAATATCCCTTTGATGACGCAAGGCGCCATCGGCCACCCGCTTTATGGCCCGCAAAACCGCGGGATGATGCGGAAAATAAAACTCCGCGACTTTTTCATTCGTACGATCAACGGCCAGCATGTACTGGATCAGGTCATTGGTCCCAATGGAAAAGAACTCTGCCTGGGAGGCTAACTCATCAATGACTTCCAATATCGAAGGGACCTCGATCATCGCGCCGATCTTCACCCGCGGCTGATACGGCCGTCCCTCAGACTTTAGGGCGCGTGCACATTCCCTGACCATATCGCGCGCAACCACGAATTCATCCACCGAAGAGATCATCGGGAACATGATACGGACATCCGCATCAAAACTTGCCCGCAGGATCGCCCGTATCTGATGGATAAAAATATCCCTGTTCTTGATCGAGAACCGGATCGAGCGCAAACCAAGAAAGGGATTGGCCTCTCTTGTATTATCATAATATGAAAGCATCTTGTCACCGCCAACATCAAGGGTACGGAACGTGACTTCACGGCCTTTCATGCTCTCGACCAGGCGGCGGTAGATCACATACTGCTCTTCTTCGGAAGGAAAATCACCTCGCAGCAAAAACGGGAATTCACTGCGGTAAAGGCCAACCCCCTCCGCTTTAAAAGCCTTGGCAACGTCGAGATCCGCCAAAAGATTTATATTCGCGAGCAGGGTCACTCTCACACCATCACTGGTGCGGGTCTCGTTCAAAAGAGCTTTTTGGATACGCTTGACATCCGCGCGCGACTTTTCTTTCTCCCGAAAAGCACGAACAACAGCCTCGGATGGCTCAATAAAGATATTCCCCATGGCCCCGTCAAGCAGGACACACGACCCGTCCGTCACGGTTAAAAGCCTCGGTTCATCAACGACCACCAGAGGAATGTTCAACGACCGCGCCAGGACTGCAACGTGCGATGTAACACCGCCCGACAAAAGCACAACACCCCCCACCTTCTGCAGACTGAGCTTCATGATGTCCGACGGCAGAAGTTCGCGCGCAATAACCACTTTCCCGACATACTGGTCACGGCTGTCGATGCGCCCGGCCATATTTGTCAGGATCCGGCGGCCGACATCAATAACATCGTAACGTTTTTCACGCACATATTCATTTGTCATCCGCTCGAACCGCGACACATACTCCCCGATAACAGCGCGGACGGCATCCTGGGGAGGGCTGCCTTTCACGATCAACGCTTCCATGGCCCCCAGCATGGCCCTGTCCTTGAGCATCATGATCTGCGCGGAAAAGATCAGAGCAACAACATCAAGCAATTTTTCTTCAACGGCCTTTTGCATCTCATGCAATTCCTTCTCGGTCAATGCGACCGCCCGGCGAAAATCATCAAGCGTCAGGACCTTGCGCCCTTTGGGAACTTTAAAGTCTCCCAATGCCAGCGGCGCAAAGACAATAGAATCGCCCATGGCTGAACCCACGGCGCCCACCCGGCCTTTAACAAACTTGAGCCGCGTCGGCTTCAGGTCGACCACAGGATCAAGCCGGGGGTGATCAAAAGAAAACAACAGCTTGGCCATCTCGATCGTGGTCACCAGCTGGGACGTGATCGCACGAAAGATATTGACGTCTTCATTAGAAAAATAATCTCTTTTTACACTCTGAAGCGCCATCACTCCGATGCGGTTCTGTCCACGCAAGATCGGGATCGCCAGGAATGAACAATACTTTTCATCATTGATCCCCGGCACGGGACGAAAATCAGGATGCCTGGCCGTATCCCCTTCACAAACGGCCCTTAACTCCTTGAACGCGATCCCCGTAAGCCCTTCACCCGACTTAATACGAACCTTACCGATAGACCCGGCCCGGAGCCCCTTGGCCGCCCTGAGCGTTAACATCTGGGTATCATCGTCAAAAAGATAAACCGAGCAAACCTCCACTTTCATATAGAACGCGATCATTTTGACGATGTTCGCAAGAAGGGCGTCAAGGTTCGCAGCATCCGTGAAAAGCGCGGTCAGTTCACCAATATCACTGATAAGTTTGGAATTATCGCGTTTCATCTTGATCCCGGACCATATCTAATTGCTCGATAAAATAAACGCATAGGGGCGACCTCCCGGGAACACCCCTACGCGCACCAGACCATATATACAAAAACTACTTCTTGGATACAACCAGGGCTGCTATGGTCATATTATTCACTACACTCGTCACCCCGTTGACGTCGTTCGCGAGCTTGCTAACCAATGCCTTTTCAGCATCATTCTTGGCCACGCCGCTCACCGTAACCACCCCTTCACTTGTTGACACCTTGGTATTGATCGCGCTAGTCGAGTGATGAGACAACAGCCCCATCTTGACCTGGGCGGTAATGGACGCATCATCGATCTTTTCACCCAATGTCTGTCCTTTATTCTCTTCGGGCTTTACCAGGGTCATCTCGTTCTTGACATCTTTTACACCCTCTACATCTTTAGCATACTCCCCCGCCAAGTCCTTTTGAGCCTGGGATAAAGCTTCGCCTTTTAATGTTACAACGCCCTCTTTCACGCCAACCTCAGTCTTAAAAGCATTGACATTGCGATGGAACAAAAGGGCTGTCTTTACTTTCACACCGACCCAACCGTCCGAATTCTCGGGAGGCTGCTCACCTTTATAAACAAGCTGATTCTCCACCTTTACGACCCCGGGCAAATTCGCCACCGTTTCCTGGGCCACAAATTTGTGGGACTCTTCCAAAACACTGCCCGATAATGTAACCACCCCATCTTTGGACTGTGTCGTGATCGAATCTTTCTGAAGATACGTCTTATACACATACGAATTCTTCGCAGATGCTTCGATCCGGCTATCCGTTTCCGAAGCGAACGCTGCGCATGCAAGCACACCGGTAAATAACGCCGTAACCGCAACCATCACAACAAATCCTGAATAATTGATCTTCATATAAAAACCTTCCTTTTAACTGTTAGTTTGATCCTTTGTTTTAAATTCAAGCATTTCGGGGTCTTCCGAATATAAAAGTAACGACAGCCAGGACCAAAAACACAAAGAACAGGATCTTGGCGATCTCCACAGCCGAACCTGCGATACTGGTGAATCCCAGCAACGCCGCGATGATCGCGATAATAAAAAATGTCACTGCCCAATTTAACATATGCCCCCCCTTCCCTTTTCCTTAATCCTATCTATCCGCCGTCTTCTGAATGCTTTGCCCGGCGTTCTCCATATCTTTCCCGGCGCCCTTGAACATATTGCAGCCCAGGACCGTCGTCATTAAGAATGCCGCGATAAAAACCATTAAAAAATTATTCTTCATACTGTTTTCTCCGATCTCGAATGATTGATTGATCAAATTAACCAGCTGTTGATCATTGAATGGTTTTTGCAAAAAACCTATCGCTCCGATCTCCAGCGCCCGCTCCCTGAAACCGTCGTCCTTGTCCGCGCTGATAATAATGAACTGACGCTTGGAACCCGCGATCGCCAGCCTTCTCTGCACTTCCCATCCATCCAATCCCGGCATATTAATATCAAGGACCAGACATCCCGGATCAGTCTCGGCGACAGCATTAAAGAAATCTTTACCGGAAAGAAATGTTTCCACCGTGAACCCGAATGTCGTCAACAAACACTTGATCGAACGACATACGGATTCATCATCATCAACAATGAAAACCTTCTTGATATCTGTCGTCATCTTGCCTCCTCCTTCCTGAGTCATACTGCTATCTTAATAGGCAATAAGAACAAAACAATTGGACCAAGGTATAACATCAGGGCCAGGACTGATCCAACGGCGGGAATGACCCTGAAATTCTTCTCTTTATACATCAACATATCCGCCCTCTTAAGAAGGGCATCGATCGTCTGCGGCTTTTCAGGATTGTAATAAATGATCCCGAAGCTGAATGTTAATTTATCGATCGAATCAATATTATATTTTGTTCTTTTAAGATTCTCATCGAGCCGTTTGCGCAGGGCATCAAGACTTTCCGCTTTCGCTTCCAAAGCAAGGATGGCAAACTCGTCGCCACCGACCCGCCCGACCACATCGGAATAACGGAACGTCTTCTTAAGAACATCGGCGATCGTCACCAGCGCCCGATCCCCCTCTTCATGCCCCAGCTTGTCATTGATCTGTTTCATGTTGTCAAGGTCGGCATAGATCAGGATAAGCCCCCTTTGAGTGCGGTCCGATAACTTCAAAAGGTGATCGGCATACGTCAAGAACCCCCTGCGGTTATATAAACCCGTCAGAACATCAATAAGCGCAAGCTCCCGCATCATCGCTTCCGCTCCCTTTAACTTGTCATATTGCATGACCATCGGCCTGTAAAAGAATGCGTAAAGTATCGGGGATAAGATCACGATCAACAGGGCTGAACCGATCAGAGACATATCTGATGAATTCAACATCGGGAACCACAAGAATAAAAGCTTCTTTAGAAGCCCGCTCACAAATATCGAGAACGCCAATACAAGAAGAAGCCTGAATGGGGAATATTTCTTGTCGAAATTATCCGGTTTGACCGTGTTGCGAGTAGTGCCCATAGGAATATTCTAAGGAAAGGAGGGACAGAATCAATTGTACCCGGGTATAAGCGAACACAAAACGCCAGATGAACGTTTCAGGAAGGAACAATGCCCGCTTTTTGGGCAAAGTGAATAAGTTCTGTAACGGTTTTGGCCTGCATCTTCTGCATGACCCGGCCGCGGTGGACCTTGATCGTCTGCAGGGCCGTCCCCCGCTTTGACGCGATCTGTTTATTAAGCATCCCCTTGGCAACAAACACGAACACTTCCAGTTCCCTGGGAGAAAGTGTTTTAATACGCCGCTTGATCTGTGCTATCTCGGCACCATACTTGTTCTGCGCCTTGCTTCTGGCGAGCGCGCGTTCGACGGCATTGAGCAGATCCAGGTCAGTGAACGGCTTGGGAAGAAAATCGACCGCCCCCTGTTTCATCGCTTTCACCCCTATGGGAATACTCCCAAATCCGGTAATAAAAACGATCGGGATATCCAGCTTTTCATCCGCCATAACCTTTTGAAGAGCCGGGCCATCCAGATCCGGAAGGCGGACATCCAGCAGAAGGCAGGAAGGGATCCGAAGATGCTTGAACGCCAGAAACTCTGTTGCGCAGAGAAAGGCTTCCACCCTGAATCCATGAGCCTTTAACAACAGCGTCAGCGCCCTGCCTATAGAGACATCATCATCAACAATATAGACGATCGACTCGTGACGCGTCATGAAGCATCCTTTTTATCCACAGGGAGGCTGAAATAAAACGTTGCGCCGTTATCAGGATTATTCCTGGCCTCCAAACGACCGCCATGCGCTTCAATAATAGAACGGCTGATGGACAATCCCATCCCCAGGCCATCCGCTTTGCTGGTAAAGAAATGAACAAAAAGTTTATCCATATTCTCCGCTAAAATTCCGCCGCCGGAATCCATGACCTCGACCATGATCGTTTCCTTATCCTTCTGGAATGTCCTAACCGATAACTCGCGGGAATCACTGCGCTCATCCATCGCTTCCAGACTATTACTGATAAGATTCAGGAGCACCTGCTGCAACTGTATGCGATCGCCCTGGATGGACGGAAGATCACTGTCAAGATCAAATTTGATGACCTTATTTCTTACGGTAATATGCGTCATAATAAGTGAAACCGTATCGTTGATCAGGGCATTGATATCAAGAGCCTCAAGCGTTGGCCTGCTCTTCTTGAGCAATGCCCGTAACCGCCGAATGACCTCCGAGGCCCTTTGATCATCATTAACAATGTACTGCAAGATCTCCTGCAACTGAGGCTCTCTGCCTGCGAACAGACGCTGTGCCGCCTGGGCATATGCAAGAATAGCTGTAAGCGGTTGACTGATCTCATGAGCGAGAGACGAAACAAATTCCGCAAGTTTCCCGACCCGCGTAACATGCAGAAGCTCCTCACGTTGCTCCTCGATCTCCAGATCTCTTTGCCTCATCAAAGTACTGTCGGTCTTGATCCCCACATAATGAGTAATGACCCCCTTTGCATCGCGTACAGGAGCAATACGAAGCAAACTCCAGAACTTTTCACCATTCTTTTTGAAATTCAGCATCTCCCCGTGAAAAGACCTGCCTTGGCGCAAGGTTTTCTGTATTTCTTCGATCACACGCACGTTTACACCCGTTCCATAGATCAAGAAATAATTCTTTCCAATGACCTCGTTCTTCGGATAACCGGTAAGAGCATAAAAAGACGGGTTGGCATAAATAATGTATGTCTTCAGCCAATTTTGGACACTTCAGTCAAACTTAAGTTTGCAGATCGCTCCTGATCAGGGCCATTGTTTTGTTGGTTAAGATTATAGCTTTTTCTTCTTTCCAGGGTTAATCGTTTTTTCTCCTTCCGCTTTTG
>CAIVRE010000033.1 GCA_903908245.1 Candidatus Omnitrophota bacterium | reverse complement strand
TCTCCTTACCTACTACAACCCGCAAAAGCCCCAAAAGTTCCGAAAAATCTGCATTATTTTATAAAATACTTTTTAAGCCGTTCTTTTAATTCAACACGGGCACGGTGCAAGAGCGATTTCACAGCTTTTGCAGAACAGCCCATAACAGTAGCAATCTCATCATAAGACAATTCATCAGAACGGGAAAGGATCACCGCCGTGCGCTGTTGTTCAGGAAGCTCATCGATCGCTGATTGAACCACGGCAGCCTCTTCACTCTGAAGCATCTGTTCAGATGGTGTGGGCATATTCGGATCTGCTACCTGGCGCTGAACCTTATCATCCCCTATCCCGATCTCCTCATCCAGAGACACAGTCGGATGAACACGGGTTAACGATTTCAAACAGGTATTCTTCGCAATGGTATAAAGCCAAGTGGTGAATTTTGCGGTGGGTTCGTAGGTTTGACGGGCTTGATAGATCTTAACAAAGATTTCCTGCGCCGCATCCTGGGCCTCGGTAGCATTGCCAAGGAAGCGATAGGCCAAATGAAAAACGCGGGTCTTATGCCGTTCAACAAGCGCCTCGAACGCCTTCTCATCGCCGTCGCGGGCGCGCAACATAAGACTAATATCTTGATCCGGCTGATCCATCCACCCTGCCTTGAACAAATTAACGAATTTTGTTTATTATAATCCGTAAATCAAATGACTCGATATGGATTCTGGAAAAATAATTGAACTACAAAGAAAAAACCCCACCCCGACATTAAATCAGGATGAGGTTTTTCTGTTGGCCCCTGCGTGTTTCGCCAGGGCGTCTCATATGGGGTGGCTAACGGGATTTGAACCCGCGACAACTAGAACCACAATCTAGGGCTCTACCAACTGAGCTATAGCCACCATGAAACTATGAAAAACTAATCGTTATGACTCCCGTCACACATCGGCGGGGTTTTCGTCTGTTTGCATCCGCAGAAATAAACGGTCTTGTTCTCCGTCGCGTCGTATTTTACCGACTTGAATGCCGTCCCGTTACGATGTGAATGATCACACAACGGCTGCGCCTTGCTAAGACCGCAGGCGCACCAGGAATATCTTTTTCCAGCCTCCACCGCCACGGCGAACGGCTTGTCTGCTGCCCGGACCGGCTGATCCATAAAACACTCCCTTTAGGGCTTAACCAACGACGCATTATCTTTTTCAAGAAGCCTCGCGCCCGCAGCTTTCAAACTGCCAACAATATTACCTGATATTTCCTCGGTTTGCAACCCCGTCGTAATATTCCCGGTGATACTCACCTTTCCAACCTCAAACCGGTCAAGCGGCGTACGGAACGAGAACTCCGCCGCAATATCCGTCTTGAACGAATCCAGCAGGCCAAGGACCGTGGCCTCGATCATTTTCGGCTTCTTGTCTGTCGCCTGCGCCGCCTGGCTGGAAGACAAAAGCGCCCGGCCCTTGACAATACAATCATTCGCGCGCGCTGTCAGCACTGCCGACAATCCAACCCGTCCGTCCTCATCGAGCGCCTCAACATTGGCCTCCATATCGCGCGCCGCCCAGTTGACCCAGCCCCTGGCTTTGGCCAAATGGCCGACAAAAGGGATATTCATCCTCGCCAAAGACGCTCCCACCACAAAATCAACCCTGCCCGGCGATCCGTCAAAAGAAAGAGGCCCGAGATCCGCCTGTACTTTTTCAAGGATCCAGGTCTTTCCTGTTGCAGGCGCCTGTACCATCACGATCCCGTTGCGTATCATGACCCGATCGATCAAGAGATCGCGCCTGGCGGCCTTCTTCACTTCAATCGGCTTCACCTGGGCCGCTTCCACGGGAACAACCGTCGAAGACGCAGTTTGCTCCCCGGCGTTCACAGGCGCCGAAAGGCTGATATTGACCTCAGGCGACTGAAGTTCCAGCGAGGCGATCTCCCAGCGGCCGCCCAACAACGTGCGCATATGAACAGTAATGATCGCCTTGGGTATCTTCGCCAGGCCTTCGATATGCAGGTCCTTAAGCACAAATCCCGCCGGAAATACCGGATGCGCAAGACGCAGTGTTACTTTCTTGCCCGTGGCCCGCTCAAGCTCTGCGATGACCAGCCCGCGCCCGTGGACAGACACGAACCAGAACGCTGCGGAACAAAACAACAAGATAAGGATCAATAAAATTAAAGGGACTTTTTTCATTCAATATGCCTAAAAAACGTCCCTGGCGCGAGTCGAACGCGCGACCTACAGCTTAGAAGGCTGTTGCTCTATCCAACTGAGCTACAGGGACATATTTTTCGAAAGAACCGCTGTGAATATACCATTAAAGCCCGGCATTTTATATTAAATTCAACGAGGCCGATTAAGTTTTTCCATTTGCTCGAGCACATCCGCGGCCGCAGGGTTGATATTAATGAATTTCACCCGCATTTTAAACGTCTTCCCCTTCAAGACCTCCTGACACCCGACGATCTCTCCTTCAACGACCGTCTCGGCCGGATACATAAAAGGGAACCTTATAAAAAGAATGATCTTCGTTCCCAACAGAAAATTCTGATAAGAAAAGAATTTCAATCCGCCCTTGCTGATATCCACCAGCTGCGATACATCATAAAAAGCAGTCCGGTTCTCCATTAACGCATACTTGATAACATACTGTTTCTGGAAGCGAGCGTTCTTTCGTTTCTCCTGCATAAAACCCTCCCGTGAATTATGACCTGACCCGCGCCAGGTCAATATGCCCCTCGTACGGGTCCAGGCCCGTCAAGCGCACCCGTACTTTTTCTCCCACGCGCATTCTCTCCGCGCCGCGCACAACCTTTCCTTCCACCGGCGGATCGACCAGCCGGACGTATGTCCCTTTTTCCGAAGCACCGGTCACAATGCCGTCGAATTCATCCCCGATCCTTCCGGTCAGAAGCATCGCGGCCTCGACCTTGCGCATGAAGCGTTCCACCTTTTTCGATGCCTTGTCACGCTCCGTGCACCAGACCGCGCACGCCTGCAGTTCCTCTTTGGTATAAGGGCTATTCTTCCCCGAAAGAACGGCCTTGATGAGCCGCTGGGTGATCACATCCACATACCTTCTGTTCGGCGCGGTCGCGTGCGTGTAATCCGATACGGCGAGGCCGAAATGCCCCGCCGGAGGCTTGCCGGATTCGAGCATTTCATATTCCCCCGGGCCAAGCATCTTGACGACCGCCAGCGACAGGTCCGGGAACCGAAGCCGGTCGGCGATCTTGCGCTTGATAAGGAATTTCGAAAGCTCCCTCGAACTGGGCTCCAAAGGCAGGCGCTCGTGAAACGATGCCGCCAGCTCGCAGATGCCCTTCCAATCCTTCGGCGTGCGCACGACACGCTGGATGACCATCATTCCGGCCTTGCCCAGGCGGTCCATCACCGTCCGGTTGGCCGCGATCATAAAGTTCTCGATAAGATGCTGCGCCTTGTTCTCCTGCGGCAGGACTAAAGCCACCACCATGCCATTCTCCTTGACGGCCCGTGTCTCCAGGCTCTCGAGCTCAAGAGCGCCCTGCTCCATCCGGAAAACCTTCAGCCGCTCGGCGGCCTCATCCTGCAAACGCACCTGCGCTTCAAGCCCGGGAAAAGACAAAAACTCTTTCGGCGCCGCACCCTTGCCCTCCAGCCAGGCGCCAACCTCTTCATAAACCAGCTTCGCCTTATTGATCACCTGGGCGCGGTAAATGTCTCCCTGGCGAATATTCCCGTCCTTGAGTACCGCGAATTCCACCACGACCGCCGCGCGGACCGCGCCGGCCCGCAAGGATGAAATATCCGCCGACAACTTATCAGGCAACATGGGAAATGTTTCAATGCCGGTATAAACCGAATTGCCGTTGTTAAACGCCCTCTGATCGATCCTGGAGCCCTTGGGCACGAACAGGTCCACATCCGCGATCGCCACCCTGACCAGGATCTCGTCGTTGCCTCCCTGTTCACAATACTCGATCTGATCGAGGTCCAGGGAATCCTCATTGTCGATCGACGACCAAAACAGCCCGCTCAGGTCCCGCACACCCTCCGGCAGCCCGCCACTGGCCCGGCCCTCCGAAATACCATTGAGCTCCTGCATGACCGGCCCTGAAAAATCCGGTTCAAACCCGTAACGGCGCATGGCCGTACGGGCGATCGCGCCAAGGTCGATATTATAATGGTCGCTCATACGCGTACAGCTCGTGCAACGCCGCCTCCCAGGAATATCGTTCGTTGACCCGGCGGCGCGCCGCGCGCCTTATCGCGTTTAGGCCGGCAAGGTCCTGCTCGCGCATCTTTTTCACTTTCAGGACAGCCTCGATCCACGCACCGGCATTATCCGCCGGAACAACCCAGCCGGTCGCCCCGGGTTCAATGACCTCCTGCGGCCCGCCGAAATTCGTTACCAGCGCCGGAAGCTCGCAGGACTGCGCCTCAAGCACGGTCATCCCGAATGTATCCATTGTGCTCGGAAAGACCAGAAGGTCTGAAATAGAATAGACCAGCGGCATGTTTTTTGGCTCCACACGCCCGATGAACCGCGCCCGCGGACATTTGGACAATGAACTTTTCAGTTCCTCGAGCATGGGGCCATCTCCGGCGACCAGAAGATTGATGCCTTCACCGCGCGCCATAAGCTCCTGATAAACCCTGGCCAGGAACGCAAGGCTCTTGTCGCGGCTGACCCGTCCGGCATACAAAAGCGTAAAACCGTCATCAAGCCCGTAACAGGAACGCAGCGCCGCCCTGTCGCCTGCAACCGGCGCGAAAAGGCCGTGGTCGATCCCGCGCGCGAAAAGCTTAAGCTGCCCGGCGTCGAACCCGCGCGACGATAAAAGCCTGATCGTTTCGCGCGTGGGGACAAGGACCTGATCCATCCGGGAATAGAACCAGCGCACATACCCCTGCACACAGCTGGCCACCGTTCCGCCGCTCAACCCCAGTTCGGTCATGCGGGTAAAATCCGAATGATATATCCCCCGGCACGGAATACCGAAGAGCCTGGCGGCCAAAAGCCCCACCATTCCCACAGGCCCCGGCGTTGAAATAACGATCTCGGTCGGCGCTTCATCATAGATCTTTTCCAGCGATTTTAACAACGACGGAAAACGCATCTTGTAACTCGGATAGAAATCAGGCGTATATTCATAGACCATGGGCAGGTCCAGCCGCACCCCCGACAGCCTGGCTCCCGGCGCCTGTACCGTTACCAGCTTGAGCCATAACCCGGCCGCTGCCGCTTCATCGGAGAAACCTTTCAATGTCACCGACACCCCGTTCAGGTCATCAAGCGTGTCCGTGAACCACAGAACTTTTTTCTCCTTCGGCGGAACAGCCCCCAGGAATTCAACGCGAAGCTCGCCCATGATCGCGCTCGACTGATGCAAATGGCGAAAGGTCCCCAAAAACGGCAGCGAAAGAAAGAACGACCGGAACACCGCCGTGATGCTGCTCATCAATTTCAAGACGTCTCCTTTGGCAAACCCTTCCCGGAACGCTTCAAAATTGGAAATAAAAAACTCGTCCTCAATGCCGGCCACAGTCTCATAGATCAGGTCGATCCGCTCCTGGTGAGGCATATGGGGGCTGTGCACCAGCTTGCGCACCAGGGCGCTGACCTGCGATGCGATCAGCCGCGCATTGCCCTTGCGGCTGCGCTTGAGCTGTTCGATCTTGAGCTGCGTCTTCCAGCCCAGGCTTTTACCGTCAAAAATGGCCCCGCACAACTCGTCCCACGCGCGTTTGACCGCCGAACCCCGGCGGGGGCGTGAATACTGGTAAACGATCTTGAGGAAAGTATAAACCTGCGTCTTGTAATGATTACTGCGCCCGCCGCTGTCAGTGGCTTTATCGCGCAAGCAGGAAAGAAAAGCGCCTTTCCCCGCGCATTCGGCGGACGTATACGTCTCGCCGATAAAAAGGCCGGCATGCTCATCCGACCCTCCGGTAAAACTCTTCTGCCACGGGGTCGCGCTGATCGGCTCGATCAGATGCTTCTTCTGGAGCGCCTCGACCCTCTCTGGGGTAAGGCTTGAAAGAATCTTCTTGAAAAGGTCGTTATACGCCGCGACACGCGCACCATTGACCGTTTCAAAAACATCAAAAAGAAGAAGAAGCTTCTCCACAGAAACAACGGTCAGCTTTCCGTTAACACTGTACGAAGGATGCGCCACGGAATACGGCAACCGCGCAGCCTTGATATAATCCCGAAGCTGATAGATATCGTAACGCAACGCGTCCATGGCCGCAAACTGCTCCGGCGTAAAATCAAAGACCAGAAGATGCACCGCGCAACCATCCTCAGGAAAAACCGTGGTCAGCTCAACACCCATGAACGCCTCACCGGGGTATCTTTCAACCAGCGCAAGCGCGCCTCCAATGGCGTTATGATCGGTAATAGTGACAAAATCCATCCCCCGCTCTTTGGCCGAACGGTACACCTCGTCGACCTCGGTGTAGGACTCCTGGGTACCGAACTTCTTGAGAAGAACATCGGCGGGGTTCGACGAATACTTGGAATGGACGTGAAGATCTGCTTTTAGCATATTCTCAATTGACCGACCTGAACATTGACCTCGGAAGCTCGTAACGCCCGATCACGGACCGGTTCACCCCTCCCCGGCGCGCCAGGATGATCGTGTAATCATCCACGAACACCGGCGCCCATTCGGGATCGTCCAGGCGCCGCAACAGGAACGGCTGCGCCCAGGGCGTAATATCATGACGATAAAAATAGATCAGCTCAAACCCGTACTTCGCGCGCGCTTCGCTCCAATCCCGTTCATTCTTCTGCATGGGGCCGTAAACACGCTTGAAGAAATCCACCGGATATGCCTCCGGTCTATTATCCACGAAAGGGCGCTCTTGAGGAAATAAGTAAAAAATAAAATATCCGCCAATATCATAATTATTAAAGACCGGGCCCTTGAGCCCAGCGGCCTTGAAGAATTCCGCTGACCTTTCCACCCCCGGCATCAGGCCGCTCCAAAGGGACGGCCGCGACAGGATATAAAAAAGAGAATTCCTGTACCGGGGCTCCGCAACATACGGCGCGAACTTACCCACGGGCGACCAGAAAGAATACGGCATCACGGCCGCCAGCCCCACCAGTCCGGCCCCAAGCCAGGCCGTGGCGCTGCGCCAGGCGCGCCTGTCCGCCAGCAGGACGCCCAGGCTTTCCGCGACCACAGGAATAAGAACAAAACCGAACATCGCGATCGCCCGTACGGACTTGGCCGCCATCAACCCGAAGATCACCAGTATCAACGCCTGCGGAAAAGAATTACGCCAGGTTCTCTCTTTGCCCATCCGCGCGATGACCAGAAGCGATGCGGCCATGAACGACATCAGAAAATACCCGTACACCGGGACAGCCGGAAAACGCTTCATCATGAAAAAGACCGTCTGATTCTCGGCGAGGTCATACCCGTAACCCTGGAATATCAAAAACGGCTGAGACAATCCCGCGACCGTGAACGGGTTGGCCAGCGATGCCAGGATCGCGGCTGCAAAAATGATCCCCAGCCGCTTGCGGCCCCCGCATTGCACAACGGCCGCGGCCCTTGAATCGGTCCAGTAAACCGCCGTCAGGATCAATCCCGTGAAGAACAGGATATGCACATTCACCCAGACCAGCTGGATCAACACAATGGCCCAAAGCCATTGCGGGCGCAGACGCCCGGCCCGCCATTCGGACAACACGAAATATTCGATCATCAAAAAAAGAGTGCTCACCCCTTCCGGCCGGATCTCAACGCGGGAACCCGCCAGCGGCAAAGCCAGCACGCCCGCCAGGACAACCGCGCCCGTGAATGAAGCCCGTCGGGCGGTAACGACCGCCAGAACAAATGTTGTAAAAAGGATCGCAGTATAAACCATCGAAAGTCCGCCGAACCCCCCGGCCTTCCAAAGCGCATAAAAGAACGGGCCGATGCCCCAGTGATGGCATAACGCGGGAAAATCAGGATGGGTATAAGAATAATAATTCGTGGTCAGGATCAGATGACCGGAAAGGAACTCCCGGCCATTGCTGATATGCCGGCCGAGATCGGCCGTCAACAGATTGATGCGCCCGGCAAAATGCAGCCAGGCCACGGCGGACAAAAGAAGGGCCACCAGGCCCCAGCATGATCTCCTAAGCCAGGGGATATTCAAGGGCAAGCTCTTTCTCGACGGCCGAAAGGCTGGAGCACTCCAGCAGGCTCGCCGCGGCTTTCCGGGCTGACGGGATGTCGATCGAAAGGATCCTCTCCTGGACCTTGGGAATATAACGCGCGTCAAGGCTGAGGCTGCGCACGCCGATCCCCAGCAGGAACGCCATATAACGCGGATGATGCGCCATATCCCCGCAGATCGAAATGTCCTTCCGATGGCGGATGGCCGCATCGGCGACACGCTTGAGCGCGCGCAATACCGACGGATGGTGCGGAACGTACAGATCGGCCACTTTCTCATTTGTACGGTCGACCGCAAGGATATATTGAACAAGATCATTGGTGCCGACCGAAAAGAACGCGGCTTCCCGGGCCAGTTCGTCGGCCATCTCGACCGCGGAAGGGAGCTCGATCATCACCCCTATCTCCGGAGACGATAAATGAGGGATCCCCGCCGCGGAGAGCTGGGCGGCACATTCCCCCACGACAGCGCGTGCGGCATAAAGATCATCAAGCGAACCGATCATCGGGAACATCAGCCTGACCGGACTGATCACGCCCGCGCGCAAAATAGCCCGTATCTGCTGGGCGAATATATCCTTATGGCGCAACGAGAACCGGATGGAACGCAGGCCGAGGAAAGGATTGGCTTCCTTGGCGTAATCATAATACGACAACACTTTGTCGCCGCCGATATCCAGCGTGCGGAAAGTAATAGGCCGGCCTTTCATGGCCTCCACCAGCTTACGGTAGATCACGTACTGCTCTTCTTCCGTCGGAAAATCACTGCGCACAATAAAAGGGAACTCCGTACGATAAAGGCCGACGCCTTCCGCCTTGTAATCTTTCGCGACAGCAAGGTCCCCGAGCAAATTGATATTCGCGAGGATATGGACCGCCGTCCCGTCCCGTGTGACCGTACGGTCCTTGACATTACGGCGGAACTTGACCGAATCCTTGCGCAGGTCCTCCTTGTCCCTGAACGTCTTGACCACAGCCTGATCCGGGTCCACATAAAGGTTCCCCTGCTCGCCGTCAAGCAGGATGACCGCCCGCGGCGAAAGCGACAGAAGGCCTTCCTCGTCGGCAATGATCAGCGGGATATTGAGTGACCGTGCCAGAACCGCCACATGGGATGTGACCCCTCCGCTAAGAAGCACAACGCCCAGCACCCCCTGGGTGCTCAGCTTGAGCGCATCCGACGGCAGAAGCTCGCGCGCGATCACGATCTTGCCGGAATACTGCCGCTCCACACTGCGCGCCCCCACCAGATTCTCCAGCAATCGCCGGCCCACATCGATCACGTCATAACGCTTTTCCCGCAGGAACGCGTTAGGCATCTTGTCGAACCTGGCCACATATTGCGCCACCACCCGGCGCACGGCCGCCTGCGGTAAATCCCCGCCGGCGATCAATGCCTCCATCGCGCCCAGCATGGCCTGGTCCTTGAGCATCAGGATCTGGGCAGAAAAGATCAGCGAGGCCACATCAAAAAGTTTTGTTTCGATCTCCCGCTGAAGCGCTTCAAGCTGCTGCTCGGTCTTGAGCACTGCCCCGTGCAAATCCGCCAATGTGAGCGGCTGATCGCCGCCTGCGAACGCCATATCATCGAGCGAAGGCAACGCCACCACCACCGCCTCACCCATGGCAAACCCTTCCGCACCGCTGCGGCCTTTCACGAACTTGAGCGATGATACCCGCGGAGCGGTTTTCTGTTCGGAAGCAGACGGCTTTTCAATGCTCATTAACAGTTTGGCCATTTCAATGGTATTGGCCAGCTGGGAAGTGACCGCGCGGAAAATATTGACATCTTCCGCCGTAAAATGATCCTTCCTCTCGCTTTGCAGGGTCATGACGCCAATGCGGTTCTGCCCGCGCAAAATAGGCACGGCCAGAAAAGAACAGAACCTTTCTTCTCCGATCCCCGTAAAAAGACGGAACGACGGATGCGCGCGGGCGTCCCCCTCGCAGACAGGGCGTAATTCCTGCAACGCCTTGCCGGTCAACCCCTCGCCCAGCTTGAGACGCACGCGTCCGATGGAATCCGCCTGAAGTCCACGGGTGGCCTTAAGCACAAGCTCGTCGGACTCGTCATAATAAAGATAAACGGAGCACACATCCGCATTCATGTGCAGAGCGATCATTTCAACGATCTTTTGCAGGAGGGAATCCAGATTGCCCGTATCCGTAAAAAGGGTGGTAAGTTCGCTGATATCGCAGATGAGTTTGGAATGATCGCGGTGGTTCATAGGATTGAAAAGGGCTCTTAAAGAAATCCTAATATGGTAGCCCCTACAGCCCCGAGGCCTTATCAGGCCTCGGGTGGCTGTAGGGACGATTTTTAAAGAATCCTTTAAAAATCGGGAAACGGGGATTTGAACCCCGGACCCCTTGCTCCCAAAGCAAGTGCGCTAGCCAGCTGCGCTACATCCCGATAACGTCGATAATTAAAAACTTGTGCCTAAAATCGTCTTACTTGTGTTTCACGTGAAACTGTATCTACTGTTTTCTTGTGAGTTGTCAAGCGTCTGTCACCCTGCAAAAGGTTACAATTTGGTTACAGTGTCACTTGGCTTCCTGGCGGCCATATTCCTTAACCTTGCCATCAACGAGTTTGACGTAATACGGGACGTTTCCCCCGTCAAAACTCATCATCACATCGTACCCGCTTTCAACAAACCGATAATTGAGATACTCTGCGCCATCCTTGACGGTCGTGCTGACCGGCTGTCCTAACTGCTTGATGACCTCCGCCTTGAGCATTCCCTCGTTGATCCGGTTTATCCGCCCGACGGTCGCGCATCCGCAAATAAAAATGCACAAGATGATGGCTGTTATCTTCTTCATGCTTTCCCCTCACGGTTTAGGTTAAACGCGGCAAATGAAATGACGGAAATTCCCGCAACCTGCAGGAATGTTTGCGCGTAACTGATCGGATCTGATCCGCTCAACGTGATCGCATGGTATGTGCATGGAAAGAAGAACCTTGCCGCAATCAACCCAGAGCCAACACCAATAATCCACCTTTGTTTTCTGTTCATGGGTGCGATTATATGTTAAGTCATGAGAATAGGCAAGAACATCAAAATAAATGCCCCGCGGCCCTCCGCTTCTGACTTGACCTCGGTCATGGCTTCTGACCATAGACACGTCGCTACTGCCAATGCCAGGCTGTAAATGAGGCATTGCGGGACGCATCCCTTGGCGATCGCCACCGGGAGGAATGCCAGACCGTAAAACAGACCGGTAATGGCCCACTCCTCCCAGAACACGTCATTGTGAGGCCGGTTGAAGATCAGCTTTCCGAACCACTTGTTGTACGTTGCCAATGCTCCCCATAGGGCGAAGAACGTCAGGATCATGGTCCAGTGCTCCAACCCGAGGATCCACAAGGCCAGCATGGCCAGTGCCGAGCATCCGAGATCCCGGACCCTGGTGTTTTTCCACCAGACGCCCCCCTGGCCACCGAGGAAATAAAACCACCCAGAGAGGGCGCAAAGGGCGACATAGGCTAACAACTTGAGCGCGATCACGAACACCATCCGATCCGCAAAGGGAATATGCCGATCTTAAAATGGTTGTCCTTTTCCTGCACGTTGTTATTGATCGTGCAGTTGTCCCCGGTCTGGATCACCGGGTGCGCCGCGAACCAGTCGGAGGCGTCTTTATACCCGCCTTTATATCCGACGGTCTGGCCAGCCTTGTACCCTGTGGTATACCATGCCCGGCAGATCAACACCGGGCCGCCGATCGCCACCAAGATCAGGACGATCTTAACGATCATCACCGTTGTTTTGGCCCAACCCACGGCGGTCGTGAACCCGCTGAAAAACTTTCCCCAATTAAAGGCTTCTGGGGTTGCCTGTTCTCCTGCCATATCAGACCTTACCTTTCACGTCGTCGACAACCTGCTTAACGACGCCCTTGGTGATGAGAACATACGCCACAACTCCGACGACAGCACCGACCAGAAAACTGATTACGATACCCATGTGATCCTCCTATTGTTGACAGAAGCAGATTGTGCAGACACGGTGTCCGTCGATCAACTTCTGCATTGTTTTGCCCGTGCAGTTTTTACACGTCGCTCGGACAAACTTGGCAACCTTTACAGGCCGCGACTTGCTTTTTGATATCTTCGATGAGTTCATGTTCCACCTTGTCCAGATCCCGTTCTGCTTCGATTACCAGATCCCTGATGTTTATGGCCTTCGTCCAGTCAGCGTTCGTCAGGATGCCGTGAGCGCACAGCTTGATGTCCCGGAGCCTCTTGGCTATCAGGACAAGGCCGTGTGCCTCGTTATGAGGCGGTATCGCTGAAGGCGCGATTTCGGACATCGTTACCTCTTATGGCTTGCTTGAAGCGTTTGGCTTATTGGCAACCGACCCAAAATACGCACGTTCCTCGATGATATCCAGACGGCGCGTGTTAATCTTTACCATCTGATCCATGCTTCCCCAGAGGTAAAAGAACCCTCCAATCTGCATAAGTATTGCCACGACGATCCCATACACGGCCCCACGCATCCCGAACAACTCTTTCATTTCCGTCGAAAGTGTCGTTATCTGGTCACGGACAGGCTTGCTCTCGTTGATGTGATCTTGGGCCTGTTTGTGAAGTAACTTGCAGGCTTGTAATGGTTCTTCGTGCATATCGTCCCCTATTTCCTTAGATGGCGTTGATTAAAGATGTCGCTTCTTCTACCGAGAACCCGAGGCGGAACAGCTCGCAGTTCGGGTCGTCCTTGAACTCGTACTGATATCGCTCCGTGATTTCGCCCGTGGTCATCTCTTTATTCTCGACGATCTTGTGCGTGTCGTCAGTGATCCCGGCGTCACCCTCCGCCAGTTTCCCGACGAGTAACCATTGCGAAACCTCTGTGATCTTCTTTGTCAGAAACGCCTTGGCGTCATCCGGGAAGTTCGCCAAGCAAAACTCGACATCAAACTTGGTATTCAGATATTTCGGAAACCCCTTCATGTGTCCTCCTTGGTTTATGTAAACGTGTAATATCGATCTATCTTCTTCATCGTCGTGTAAAACGGTAACTCGCCCTCATACCTTTTGATCTGATCGATCAACACGTTCGATCCGGTGAAAAGAACGCACTTCAATCCTTTAAGCTCGAACTGCATCATCAGACAATGCGGACTGTTGTTTTTATCAAACCGTGAGTTCTGGACTTTGTACTGCAATACCAGAATCTCTTGGTTGATGATGTCCTCGATCTTTCGCTTCTCTCCCTCTAAAGGGACAGACTCTTTTGAGAACTCGTTGAATCGTTTGTGTGACATAAATTTACCAATTCATCCAGTTGTAGTTTCAGAGACAGGTTGTGGGAGTTTGCCCACTTAAACCATCCCATTGTTGACGCCACCGACGATCTGAAATGCTCAACGCTGATCTTACCCTTCTTGAGCAGTATCGGCAGGATTTTCATGCGGCCCTTGACGCGCTTCGTCGTGGACTTCCGAAGCAGAATGTACTTCCTGAAATGACGATACCCCAGAAAGTCAACGCCATGTGATACCGGAAAAAGACTGCACTTGCTCAAACGGAGTTTCAGGCGATTGGTGATAAATTCCTTGATCTTCGCCGACGCCTCATTGAGTTCTTTCTTGTCATCGCTGAACAGCAGGAAATCGTCACAATAACGGATGTAATTATTGATCTTGAGTTCATGCTTCACATACTGATCCAGCTCGTTCATGTAAAGGTTCCCGAACCACTGGCTGGTGTAATTCCCGATTGGCGTGTTCTTCCCGTTCGGCACGGAGTAGATGATCCCCTTGAGCAGTTCCAAGGTGTCTTTGCATTTGATCTTGCGCTTGATGATGTCAAACAGGATGTCGTGGTCTATCGACGGGAAAAACTTGGCAATGTCGCACTTGAGGCAGTATTTGTTTGTCCTAACCAGTTCCATTGTCTTGGTGCTTCCGCGATGAATGCCACGGCCAGCGATACAGGCGTATGAATCGTGGATAAAGAATCCACCCCAGATCGGTTCCAGCACGTTCATAATCGCGTGATGGACGATCCTGTCAGGACTCAAGGGCAGGCAAAAGATTTCCCGCTTCTTTGGCTCAAAGATCATCCGTGTTCTATATTCTGCGGTGCGGAACGTCTTGTTAATCAGAAGGTCTTGGATGGCTTTCAAATTGCCGTCAATGTCCTTATCGAACTCTTTGACGACGACCTGCCAAGTCTTACCCTTGCGCGACTTCTTATAGGCGAGCCGAAGGTTTTCCATTGTCAGCATCTTCTGATATAAGTTTCCGTACCGCTTCATTGTCTTAGGGCTGGATGACTTCCGGTCTTGCGACCTACTCACCCGCCAGCCCCTCCGTTGTGTATTTCGCCTTTTGGGCGAGGTTAATAGGTTCAGCCAGGAGTTTAACTCGTTAAAACCGGCTCCGCGCAGAAACGGCACCCGATGACCGTACTCGAACCCCAGCGATAGTTATTCGCACACCGACACCGGGAACCGGCATTCGTTGCATCGCTCCAACTACCGCCAGCGAGAAGCTTCACATCTTCGGTGTTTGCTGGTCTGTACATAGAACCTTTTGCGCCGGGCAAATCATAATATCCAGCGGCTTGAGAAATATTCATCGATGATTGATCCGACAGCCATTGATACAATGCTCCGCAACAATCTTCACAGCCGATGTTCGAGATCATCCGTCGTCCCGCTGTGTCTGTATGTCCTGTGGTCGCCCCCGGATCAGCAGACCCTGTGATGTTTGTTTCTTCGTTCGATCCTGCGGCGATGGATGAAAACTCGGGGTCATTAAGCATCCGCTTGTTGACCGCCATGCCGTCGTCCACGAAGTCCATCCAGTTGCGGGTGTCGGAAATCGTCGCGGCATTAACAGACGCCGTGCTTGATCCTGTCCCGCTGGCCAGATAGATGTCCACCCACTTGTCGATGCTGATGCTGTAAACCATGCCCTCGGGATTGGCGTTCTTCGGCTTGTGGTTCAAGTCCCAGATCGATGTAGGCAGAACGTCGCCCGCAACAAACCCGGTCAGGGTATGCCCGGAAATCGTGCCAACGGCCACGCACAGGCAGTGGAAACCACCGATCTTGCGTGAAGTCGTCGAGGAATACCCGGTTGGTGTCGTCGAATTGGCAGACAACAGGATCACAGGCGTTGCCCCTGATCCCGGTACGCAGGCGTAAATATAGAAGTTCTTTCCTGCGCGTGTAGCGGCGACTCTGTAATCCGTGGCGATGGAGTCCCAATTTGCGGAGTTTGACAGGTCAATGTCGGCCTGTGCGGTCAGGAAGTAAACCGTACCGTTGATATCCACCGACAACCTGTTCGGCGTCTGGACGGTATAACGATTGGCCGCCGTACTCCAAGGCGTCTTTAATGCCCACTTGACATCACGCTGATAAAGCACCGGGTAAAGAGCCGCCAGCTTCTCGATCAGATAACCAGCTGATGCGTCGGCAGAGGCGTTCTTGACCTTCTCATCCGTGCTTCCACCACCGCCGTTACGGGCAACCGATCGCCATATCGTGTTGACTGAATCCCCGATGAGAATGACGCTCTGCCCAGCGGTGAGGGACGTGACTTCGGATGTTTCGGCACCGTTCGGGGCGAGGGTAATCGTCCCGGCTCCCGTGTTTTCAATCTTATATACATACCCGCCGACAATGGCAGGAAGGGTCAGCGTAAATGTTCCCGAGCAAGTAATGAGATTGCTCCTATCTGCGGCCACGAGGGTGTAGTTCGCGGTCTTGGCAAGGATCGGCGATGAGTTGAAAAGGCCATCCCCTGCGGCTCCGGTAGATCCCGTTGCGCCTGCCGTGCCGGAAACAATAATGTTCCAGCTTGAAATCGTTCCGCTTCCCCCTACGCCCAAAACATTGACGATGAGCGTTGTCCCGGAGTAGGAAGTCACCTGCCCGAACATCCAATTCGACGGGTTTGATGTATCAACGATCATCACGAACTGTCCGGCCTGAAACATCTTTCCGGTTTGCGTCGTGAATGTCTTGCTCCCCGTCCCGATCAGGAAAGATGTTGTGGATGTTCCGATCAAAGATGCTCCGCTGGCGGCAACGGCAGACGCGGCGGCGGCCACGGCGGATGCTTGTGCGGCGTTTTGAGCAACAACAGCGGCATCCCTTGCCGCTTCGGATTGGACCGCCAAGTCGTCGATGTCCTCATTTGTATTTACGATTGCGTCCCCGTCGTCATTCCACTTAAGACCCTTCTTTGCGACTGGCATCGGAAGCGTTAAATCTACTCCTGTTTGGGCCTCGTCGATCTTAATGGAACGATCGATCTGTTCCTGTTGCTGTTGCGCGATCATCACGGAGCGGTCATGTGCCGCTTCGACATTCTCCGCCGGAAAGCTTGCCGACTCGACCAGGTCCATGGTCTGCGTCAGCGGGAGTTCCCTGTAAATGATGATCTTATAAAGGCTTGACGGTGCCGCTCCGGTCAGCGTGACATTGCCTCCAGCATCAACTCCAATGCCAGACACGGTATAATCTGTGGTAAGGGCGAGGGTTACTTTCGTCCCGTCTGCAATCGTATACTTCAATACGACGAGATCGGTTTCTGCGAAGATCTTGAAATCGTACGGGAACACCGTCTGGCTTCCGTTCCCGGCGTACCGTTTAATGTTGTTTTCATTACTGACTGCCATGTGAGCCTCCTATTGAAGTTTTACGCCCTGAACTTTAACGCCTGATAATTTAACGCCCTGTATCTTCACGCCTTGGATCCCGCTTTTCTTTGGCTTCATTGCGCGGTTGACGAGGTTTGATGCCATTGCCGTCCCCGGAACTCCGCCCATCCTGGCCGAGTCCATTGCGGTCCTGACGGCGGCCTTTCCTTTGGCCTCTGGACGCTTGCTTGATACCATGTACCCGACGTCCTTACCTGTCTGGACCAGTGTGTCAATGACCGGCGCGGGCATTCCCGGCTGTTGTCCTGTGGCCACTTCGCCCATGAGGCTCCCGATCAGCGGGATCTGGTTGAATGCTTCGGATATGAGTTTCTTTCCTGCGTCAAACTTCGTGTCTGCGCCCGTCAGGAGGTCCTTTAATTTGGAGAGGCCGTACATCATGCCTATTCCGTAAAGGCTCGAAAGCATCAGCCAATAAGCCTTTCCAAGGGCGTCTTTGTAATTTCCTGCCTTGATGCCGTTGCGCCATACCTCGTTGCGGATGGTGTTCCACCGGACGGCGATCATGAAATTTTGGAACTGGAGCAGGGCCTTATCCACGGACCTGTTGCCGGTGATCTTCCCGCGCACCCCGGCTTGCGGTGCGTCCTTAAAGAATGAGGATCCCTGGGACCGGCGCACTATCCTCTGGGCGTATTCCATGGCCTGCGGATTCGGCTTTGATAGATCGATCGTGAGGCCGTGTTCGATCATGTACTTCTGGTATGCGCCCGCGGCCACCGCCATGGCGGACAGCATGTCCACTTTCTGGATCGGGAGCATACCCTTCTTCTGAAAATCGGCGTACCAGGCAAACATCGGCATAACCTTGTCCGGGTCCACTTCGTGGAATGCCGGGTCGTCGCCTTCCCTGTGTTTGATCTCTGGCATTGCCATGACAAACGCGGCCCACGCGGGATCTTGAATATCTGCGATGCCCTTAAAGGCGTAATTCCCAATGTATGACCCGGCGTCGAGAATAGATGAAAATTGGATCAGGATAGTGGTGTCTTTAAACCCGAGAGTTGACACGCCGATGTTCCTGCGGAGAACGTCCAACCAGTCGATGCGCTTCTGTCCTTCTGCTCCTCCCTTGCGGGCGATGGTGTCCAGCCAGTCGATCGTGAATGCTGTTCCCATCTCCCCGGCGGACTCTTTAAACTTTGGGCTGTTAGCGATCTCAAACAGGACACGGTTGTCGTGCGTCATTGACAGCAGATAGGCGACGTTATCCAGGTGGCGCATGGCGATCCGGTATGCGTTCAGTTGGATCTTCTGTGATCCTCCCACGCGCTTTTCGGTGAAACCCTTCTCCGGGGTTTTCTTGGCGCGGCTGTATTCGGACTGTTCCGCAAATCTGGCCGCCACTTCGGCGTCGTCCATGGCGTCAAAATCCGTCATGAATGAAAAGTAATTTTTAACCTGTCCGAGCGGTTGATTAAATTCTTCGTGCATGAACTTCTCAAGGACCGGGTGCAGGCTGTCAAACGCACTGCGGGCCGCGTTGTACCATTCCATCTCTTTGGCATCGAGGACGTAGGAGGCGACTTCTTCCTCGCTGTAACCCATACCGGCGAGTTTGTCCATTCCGTCTTCTTGCTGTGATGCGGCGTAGACGCCGATCCGCTCGAAGTTGTACCCGTTTAGTTCCAGTTTTGTGGCCAGGTCGACAAGGGGTTTCTGCTGATCGTCCTTGATGCCCATGTACGCCTGGTAGTTCAGGTCCGTCGTGGCCTTGAAATGCTTAAAGCAGGGGCCGTCAAAGGTCCCGTTTCCGCCATCCAGTAGGTCAAAGAATACGTCCATCTGGGTGAGGGCGAGGTCTAACCGTTGGAGGCCCTTCTGCCTCTGCAGGATAAACTGGCGGAAATACTGCGCGGATGTCCACTTCTCGCCCGCCTTGCGCTGTGGCAGGTTGACCTTGTCGATATTTTGAATGCCGGTAAGGATCTTCTCCGCGATGATCTCTTTGCGTAACTGGCGAATGTTCTGACGGGACTTGAGTTTCTTTTTGCCGAGATCCCGGAGAACTTCGAGTTGCGCCTTGATCGCTTGAATGTTCCGAATGGACATTTCGCGGACGCTGTCCTTGTCCAACATGGCGAGTTCCTTTGCCATCTTCTCTGTGACCTCGATCGGCTCCCCGTTGGCCTGGGCTTTCTCGATCGCGGCCTTCATCTTCTCGATGCGGTCCATGGTTTCAGGCTTATGTGTCGTAAAATCTAATCCAGCGACGGCCTTCTTTGCCTTATCGATCTCTTTGATATCGATGTTCTGGGCGTCCATGATCTCTTTGAGGATGTACTTCGTTTCTGCGATCAGGACTTTCTTTTCGTATTCTTCGCCCATGTTGTTGATACGGACAAATGCTTTGATCAGGTCGTCCTGATTCTTGGCATTCGTGATCATGGGGATTGCCTTGGCGCGGATGGCCTGGGGGAGATATGCCTTGGCGTAGTCGGCAATCTGTTTCTTAATGTCGACTGTGTTGGCCTTCTCCCACTTCAAATCTTTAACGATCGTGTTGAAAACGTCCTCACGACCTGCCTTGAACGCTTCTTTGGAAACCTTCACGCGGTCGCGCATCAGTTGTCCCATGCTCATCTTCTGGCCTGGGGCCTTGTTCATGCCCGTTTTATCTTTGATGATCTTCTTATAATCCGACGGGTTAAGGTCATTGGCCAGTTTGTCCTGGGTGATCTTGATTGCCTTGGCGGCTTCCTCCGGGGTGATGCCCTGCTCTTTGGCTACGGCATCGACGTTTTCCTTGGAGAGTTCGTTCTTTGGTGCCGGTTCCCCTGGGGCGACTTCGTATTGGACGGTCTTTCCATGGTTGTCTACGGTCGGCTGTATGCCCTTGGCGCGGTTCAGCGCGGCCTTCTCCTGCAGGATGCGGACAAACTGTAAATAGTCGCTCTCTTGGAACCTGTCGGCATAGTAAGGCTCATGAAATGCTGTCTTATCGGCTTGTGCGCGGGTCCAGTCAACAAAGCGGGCCACAAAGCGGGCGAACACCTCGGCAGGATCCTTTATGTACCCTGCGTCTGGTCCCACCTTCTGGTCGCTTGACTTGCCCACAAGGGTGTCCACAAATGACCGGAACTCGGAAGCCCAGGCCATGTGTGCTTTGTCGCCATTGACCATGTCCCATTCAAGGCTTGAAAGGCTCTCATCTGCAATACCAAACTCCCGAGCCCACTTGTTGTCCAGGTAATGACCGACTTCGTGCGCGGCGGTGTGCTTGCTATCCTTGGCAATGGTAAGCATCAGTCGGCGTTTCTCAAATGCGCCCATGATCTTCCCATTCAGGTCTGGGCGATCGATCGCATAGATGCTGTCCAAGAAAACGCTTAAGTCGTCGTAGATCAGGTCCGTGTCCAGACCGGCGAGTGCCTCGGCCAGGTATTGCTTGATAAGTTTCTCCTGCTCTGGTGTGATGTCGCTTGACCTACCAAACACCTTGAACGCCTCTGGAACAATCTCGGCCATCTTGTCGTCGACGGACTTGAGATCGCTGATTCCGGTCCATGGATATGGTGCGTTCTTGTTAATCTCCTCCTCTGAAATACTTAACCCTTGGGGTGCATTAAAATCCATTTCACCCTGCTGTTCGTACATGGTCCCGTTCTTTGCGGCCTGCGGGGTTCCGAATAAAGGATTGCCTTTTTCCGTAAGGAAGGCCCGGAGGGCAGGCGTGATCCTCATTGCGAGTTGCATGTTGTCAGGCTCTCCGGGGAGGGGTACATTGATATATTCAGGTTTCGCGCCGAACCGCTTCCCGTACTTCTCGAGCCATGCAGGGATCATCTGGTCGTAAAGATTCGCGGCCCACTCACCTCCGACCTTGAGGTCTTGTCCTTCGTACTTAATCAATTTATCTTCTGTAACACCACCCTCTCCGATGGGGTCGAGTTTCTCGGTGTCCTTGACGATCTTCTCTGCGAGGTCTTTACCAACAATTCCGGGAAGGTCCTTCGGGTCAATGTCTGCCGTTTCCGGTGCATTAACGCGCTGTCCGTCGAGTGTTCTCATAAACACAATGAGTTTCCCCGTCGGACGTTTTGCGACTTCAACACTCTTTATCTGCTTGCTCAAATCGTATCGATCGGCCGTCTGCTTACCGCTGATGAATGCGACGTAATCGTGGCCCTCCTGCGCGGCCAGGTGCAGGGCGCGTTTCAGGATCAGGTCCATCCACTTCCCAACGAGGGGATGACTGGCCTTGGTCTTTCCCGCTTTCAGTTCCCTGTTCCAGTCGCTCTGTGTTTCTTGGACCATGAGGACTTTGTCGCCCGATCCGCTGACGCGATCATCGACGCGCATGTGCGAGATGACGTTCTTCTCGTCCCAATGGGGCGATTTATATTTGCGGGTCTTGTTCTGTTCGTCTTTCCACTCCTGAATGTCAGCATCTATCCATGCCTGCAAAGGTTTCTTGTTATAGCCCTGCATGTGTTCGCCATTGATATAAACGTCATACGGATATTCATTCGCGTCGGGATTGTGTTTTACCTCGACCTTTGGGTCTGCCGTTTTAAGATCAGTGTCGATCGTCTGCAGGATCTCCCTGTAATTCTCACCGCCGGGGAGTGTCGTTGTTTCTCCGTGATACTTTGTGTCCTCTTTCATGACGGCCTTGTATTCGATCTTCATTCCGCGCCATGTTGGCTTGTTCATGGCGGCGAACTTATCAGCCTGATCTTGTGCCGCGACGGAGTTATTAAAAATCTGGTCAACGACGACGGGACCCATATCTTGACCGTCTACAAATCTACGGACTTGATACATTCCGAACCGTGTGTCATGGCTCTTGACTGTTTCTCCCACCTGCGTCTGATTGTCCTGCAGGAACTTGACAAGATCCTCTTTCTTGACCTTATCTTGGCCTGCCAGGTGGTCCTCAATGCCTGAAAGTCCTACCTCGTCGGGAGAAATGCCTGCGCTCTTAATGATCCCCATAACCTGATCCGGGGCGGCGTTGTTAGGCATCTTGTCCTTCAAAACCTCGACCATACGGCTGTAAAACACAGGTCCTTTTGGGGGCTCGGGCTTGATCTCGTAGGCGGGATGTGCGACGACACCGGCCCACGGGCTTTCAAGCCAAGGGGTTGATGTGCCTGTTTCCGGGTTGAATACCGGATCTCCTGCCGCCATCTTGTCAATGCGTGGCTTGGTCAGAGTGTAAATGGCGCGGAGCAGGTACGTGACTTTCGTTCTGGTCATGGCCGCATCCCACTTGTCCACGTCAACCGTGAAGGGTTGCTTGGCCGGACCGGCGGATGTTCCCTGTGCTTCTGCTCCCGCGACCTTGAGTTCCCCATTGGCGTATGCCTCGTTCAGGCGGTTTGCCAATCCGTTCAGTATCCCGCGACCTAGCGCGGTCTTTGCGTTCTCTGGAACGGATGCGATATTATGTAAAGCAAAGATAAAGGCACCATTCTTGAAACTGTCCTCCAGGTTGTAACCTGCGAGGTTGGATGCCGCGGCGGCTCCTGTCCCGGACAGTGAGGCCTTCTGGAATGCCGCATAAGTCTTTTGCGCGAAGGCTTCAAATGCTGTTGCTCCTGGGGCCACGCTATCGGCCGCGATCTTCATGCCATTTACGGTCTTTCCCCAGGCTCCTATCGTTCCCCACAAAGCCGCTTCCTTGGCCACAGAGGCCACATCTTGGCCCATCTGGTCTGCTTGGTCGGGATTCCTCAACATAAGGCTTTCTGTGGCCTTACGCATGCCAACATTGCCAATGGCGTTGACGCCACCTATACCAGCGTTTATCGCAAATATGCCTAGAAGTGTTTCAGGAAGGAACGGTGCGGCCGCAATAAACGGGGCAAATCCCCCGATAAGGCTCCCGGCGGCTCCCATGATGGGGTGTTCTTTCATTACAAATTTCTTATATTCGTCCGGATTCTGACCTTTTACGATCTCTCCAGTCTGGGTGTCGATGTTTCTTCCAAAGGGACGCGTTCCAAATCCAACAACTCCCTCAACGATCGGGCGGCGCAATGCCTCCCATCCCTCTTGGATGCCGTGATACCACGGGTCTTTGGAGGCGTTCTGGATGTATTCAGCGTGTCCATAGGAGATTGGTGCGCTAATCGCGTCTTTCAAATCCCCGGAACCGTCCTTCTGAAAAGCCTCGAATGGCGTCATGCCGTTGCCAAGATCTGCAACCGGCGCGGCCGATGTAAGGTCGAAGGATGGACGCTTGACGGGTTTCCCGGCGTTCTCTGCGACCGGGATGGCCGTTGACAGGTCAAATTTAGATGTGTCGAGTGTCGGCATTATTCCATTCCACCTTGGTCGTCTGCGTTAGGATCCTGGGCTTCCTCAACCTTCGGGTCCATGGTTTCATAGTTCCCGTCGGGATAAACAATCGCCTTGTTGCCGTACCTATCAACCATCATCTGGCCGCCCTTCTTGGCGGAGGTGATGGTCGGGTTGACTTGCAGTGCCTTGTTGGCCACAAGGTTTTTCGCCGTCTGCAGGAGTTGTTCCTGGCTGATCTGCCCGGACTTTACCTGTTCCTGTAACTGATCCATGACGGACGTTGCGTGATCGGGGTTGTGGAAAATGCCCTTGATGAAATTCCATGCTGTGGCAAGCATTCCGGGTTGCTGGTCAGGCTGTGCCGCAAGGAGGGACAAGCTTCCCTTTCCTGCTCCGTCAATCTTGATCAGGTTTCCCTCGATCAGGTGCGACTTCTGTTTGGGAGACATGTTCGGGTCTTCCATGATCTGCGTCCGGAGGTCGCGGGCGTAGGATCCTGCCTTCATGTTTGGGCTGTACACCTTGTCGAGGTAACTAAAATAAACCTCTGCGCTCCCGGTCTGGACCACCGGCTTGTTAAGCATGAGCGTCAACCGGCGTGTCCCTTCTGGGCTTAAATTCCCGGCCTTATATGCGTTCTCAATGTCCAGGGGAGTGGGCATCTGTACGACCGAGTTCGTGTCGTGCGCCTTCTGTGCCTGGAGGAACATGTCCGTTTCTGTCTTATCCTGAACTTGGGTCTGATACTGTTTGGCCTGCTGTTCGTCGCTCTTAGCCTTGGACTCGGCGTATTTGATTGCCTGTTCCTTCTTTACGGGGTCCTCGATGTTGTAATAGCCCTGTTGTAAAAGTGCCGCTGTCCTGGCCGGGTCAACCCCTGCGTCCTGGATGGCCTGACCGTATGGCAGGTCTTTCTGGACTTCCATCTTCCACTTCATGGCCTGTTCGGCATCGATGGCCTGGGATGACTGTAATTGATCGATCTTTGCGTTGATATCGTCAAGGTTCTGCTTCTTTAAGGCGTCCACAGGATTGGCCCAATATTCGGCCTTCTTATCCTCGACGTACTTCATGGTGTCGGCGTGTGCGGCCTTGAGTTGCTTACCCCAGAAGTCTTTCTGGACCGAGAACTTGACCTGGCTGGCCGTGTTTGCATGATCGGCCTGGAACTGCATTCTTGCGTCCCCGCTCGAGATCGTGGATGCGGCATCCGATCCTGTCTTGTCGATCTCGCCAAGATACTTGTCATAAGCCTTGAGGTCGGGATCTGCGGCGGCGCGGAGTTGGATATCCTTGAGCTTCTCGTTGGCTATGTTGTGCGCCTGGGTCGTTTCTTGAAAATCGACGACGCGCTTCATGACGTCCCCGAAATTCTGGACGGCCTTGCTGGTCTGCTTAATCATTGCGCCCGCGGCCTGCGCCTCCCCTGCCGGTGACACCTGTGGTGTGGCGTGTGCTGTCGTGAGTGTTCCTTGGCTTCTGTATTGATCGACTGTAGGCATTATTTCCCATCCTTCTTGGCGAACCAGTCAGGGTTTTGCTGATATGCCTTTGTCCCTGCGTTGATGAGTGTGGCCGGGATCGAGGCGTACTGCTTATTGGCCTCTGTCTTTCCCTCCAGATACTGCATGCGTCCTTGCAGGTTGGCCTGGCCCTGCATATAATTGGCGTTCCACCGGACGACAAGCGCATCAACCTCGCGCTGTGCGTAACTTTTCATCATGACCTCTGCCGGTGATCCCTCAAATGTCACGCCCGATTTGATGTATGTGGCTTCCTGTGTCTTATAAAGTTCATCGGACTTTGCCCGCATCTGCGCGATCTCAAAGTCTGCGGAGGTCTTGTAAATCTTGGCCTGGATCTCGGTCATCTGCTGATTGAACTCACCCGCTCTCTTGGCCTGACTGGCGGCGATGATGCTTTGAAACATATCCCCGACGGAGGATATTGCACCCATCCCGGCCATTGCTCCCGATGCTCCTGATGTTGCGCCAGATGTTGCTGGTGCCGTTGCTGTTGCCATAGGTCCCCCTTAAAAATCCGCCGTTTCAATAAATGGCACAATGGCCAGAATATTCAGCGGAAGCGGTAAGTCAGAAGTAACATAAACTCGCGCCTCTTTGGTGTACCCGCCCGGATACGGGATCTCTTTGTCCCCTGTGAAAACTTCCGGGGCCGGTTCCATAGGCATGGATGCGGTCCTGAATACGACCGTTTCCTGTCTGGTTTCGCTTCCTGCTTTGCATCCGAGGCTCTTATAAAACCGGAGCATAAATTTATAAATGCGTTGTGTCTTTCCCTGGGCTGTTCCTGTCGGTGTCTGAACCTCTGCCCGGTTCCCGAGTAGTTTCGGCGTCTGTTTGAGGCCGATGTGGATCTCACCGTAGTCATCGTCAAGGGTCACAATCCCGGACGTCACGGTTTCCTGCGGCTGTGCCGCTCCGTCTGCAAGAATAACGACGGACTTTCCTTCAAGGTGTCCGAGGTTACTGATTGTTCTGACGCATTTGCGAACCTCTCCGCCTTGAATGTACGCTGTGTAAGCTGTCCCGTCGATGCCGACAAGTTCGAATGTGTCGGTGGTCTTATTAGCGATCGTGAATCGGTAACGGTTAAGTTCCGTCATGCCCTCAATGGCGCGGATTCTGACCTTGTCCCCGTTTGAGAAACCATGCCCTACCGCCGTAATAACGACAGGATTGGTCTTCGTTGCGCCCGTGATCGTCTTTGGATTGTCCAATGTTAGGCCACAGTCAACGTAGAACGCGTCCTCAAGGAATGATCCATAATCAAGGGGCTTGAAAAACTCGACGTATCGCTTCCATGTCCCGTTGATCTTGCGCTTAACAATGACCCAGATTTGGTCATAACCGTCAACGGGGATCACGGCCACGCTCTCAAACAGTCCGTCTGTGATCTGCGGTGCCCAGGCCATGACCTTCTGGTCATGCTCGCGTGTCAGGACGGCCATCTTGCCGTCTGCTCTGACGCACCACAGGAGGTTGTCCGGGGACTGCTGGTATGCCATGTCAACGATGCCGCTCTCTGATATGTGTTCGGCCAGGATGGTGGCATTGGCGGCGTTATAGCTGTCCGTTTCGAGGGTATATGTCTGTTCCCGGAGGATCCTTCCGTTCTTCTGCCAGAAATACAGATACTGGCCGATGTGCTTCGGAAGAACGTCCGATGCGGAATAATGATTTGACTGCTTGACGTAAACACTCGACGGGGTGATCGGCTTGACTTCTGATCCTGAAGACATCCAGAACGGTCCGCCGGTCGTGCCTATTTCGAGCAGGGTCCCTGTAGTTAGCCATTCAATGATGCAGGATTGGTTCGTGGCGATCGTAAACTCGACGCCGTCTGTGTCGCCTGTTCCGAGTGACATGTTCTCATAAATGGATGACTGGCTTCCCCAGATCGTCTGTGGCTGTGAATTGTTCCCTGCAAGCCAGAGCCGCTGTTCGTAAAAGGTGACGGCTGTAGGGTACCCTTTGGTCCCGTCCCATGGGGATCTGTTCTCTGCTGTCCACTTGCCGTTTGACAGATCGGTCGCAAATGTCCCGGAGGTATGGCCGACAACGCATTTGTACGTTGTTCCGCCGTTGGTGATGTAATTGCCTGCCGCGTATGTCGTGGTTGTTACCCATGCGTTGGCAAACAGGAACGTTGGCGTTGTCATGGTCCATGCGTCGTGCGCCGTTCTCGTCAACTTCCTCGGCGAATATGACGAATGAGCAAAATACATGACGTCGAATGATTGGGCAAACTGCACGTCCCAGATCTCGCTCTCGGACCATGGTGTCGGGATCTCGTAGATGTCCTGGGCGACCCACTTCCCGGCGGAAAGGTCTGTTGCAAATGTTCCGGATGTGTGCGCTACCTTGCAGTAATACTTCACTGATCCGCTGGTGATGTAGTTCCCGACGACGTATCCTGTAGATGTAACCCACGCACTGGCCGAGGACTTGAGGATCTGTCCTTCGTCCTTATAAAACCTCATATAGTAATCGCCAAGTTCGAGGATGTACGCCTGGACGTTTGAAAAAATAAACGTGATAAGGCGCGTTTTCTTCGACGAGGCCTTGACCTCATTGGCGTAATATGTCCCTGGACGGCGGAATGCTCCACCGTAGGGCCTTGGGAGGAAATTCTCCAGCTTCTTGACGCCGCGAAAGTACATCTCAATGTCTGTACGCCCCTCTAATTGGGGCGACAGTTCCCCGGCGGTGAAGTTGGTTGTTATCTGCGATGACTTCATGATCTGACCTCAACGGGATCTTCCTCGACGATCTCATCGGGTGTCCCGCCTTCTTGAGCGTCCATGCTCTTTCCGACCCTTAACTGCTCCGCCGCCTGCTTCTGTGCCGCTTCTGCGACGGTCATGGAGTTCGTGACGGCGAATGCGATCGTACCCGCTATCTCTGCGGCCAGTGCGATGGCAAACCCGACGCTAAACTTCGACGGGTCGCTGACGTAGGCGGTGTACTTCATATAAAATGTGTTTTCATTGAAAAGGACTTTGTTGTCCTCAATGGTATAAGTGGCGTTCTTCGGGTTCGGGGTAATGACCCGGATGTAATCACTCGGGATCTGGAAGGCGTATGTGTACTCAAAAGCCGGTGTTTCAGATAACAGGGCAAGGGACGCACGTCTTGTCGCAAACTTCCAACGGTGAGCCACCAGGAGCTTCTGCAGGCAAAAATCCCAGACCGCATTGGCCTTTTGAGCAAGTTCGGGATCTTCTGACGTTCCGATATCGTTGATCCGGTCCGCACCTATCCCGGTGAGTGCCAGGTTGATGATGCTGATCTTGGTTGCTCTTGCCATGTGTGCCTCCAGTTAAAAAATGGGGCGGCCCTCGCTTTCCGGCCCGACTGCTCGGATGAGCGACCGCCCCGTATTGCTTACTCGACCACGTACTCGATCTCGATCGCAACGGCACCCGTGATGGATGCGCCGCCGGTCGTGATGAGAATATCGGTGTCGCTTGTCCCGGTCACAACGTAACCGAGGCCAGTGACGAGGTCGGGACCCAGACGCGTCCCGGCTGTGGCCGATGAAGCCGCCGCCAGGTAACGTGTTGCGGATCCAGCGTCACCGACCGACAAGGTCGATGAAGCCCCGAGTGCGGCGAAACCGAGTTTAACCCCGGTAACAATCGCACCCACCGGGAGCGACTTACCTACCGCGATGGTCGAACCAGACGCAAGCGCGGACGCCGTGTAGGTATCAACCATTACTCTTTTCTTCCCACCCAGAACCCCAGGGTTCAGGATGTTCGCCGCTTTAGGATCTGCGGCCTTCGTGTTATTGACTCCATTAACTGCGGCCATTTGGGCCTCCTTTTTTAAGCGTTAGAAACAGAAATTTAACCCTGATCCTTATTCGGGATCAGCTTTCCGTACACTGCACCTCAACGAGGCCATCTTCGCGCATACGGGTCGAACCGATGCCCATGCTCGCGTAGACCTGCGTGGAGTAACTCTTGCCGGGGATCCGATCGATCTCCGTCTTGATGTCCATGCCGATCGCCAACAACAGCGAGGACTTGGTGTAAGCCAAGCACGAGCGGGTTGTCGAGGACAGTTGCAGACGGTTGATCATCTGGAACTTGAATCCGGAGAACGTGTCAACACGACCCTCAACGAGGGCTTTAATGTTGGCGTAATCCGTAGACGTCACCTGGTTAATGGCCAGGAGATCGGCGATCTGCGCGGCATCGCAAAGGAAGAACCTCTCCTCTGACGGGTCGTTCAGTGCCTTGTCCAGCTTTTTCTTCGCCGAGAGGATCTTGGCGACGGTCAAACCCACAGACCCGTGAACGATCTGGAAGTTCGTTGTGTCGAAAGAGGCGGCTGTGGAGCCGTCTTTCCCCGTTGCGGCAGTCGCCAAAGCGGAGGCGATGATCGCATCGTCCTTGGAGCGACCGAGAGCGAACGCGGCGTTGGTGACGTATTCGTTGTCGGGGTTGACGAGCGTCTTGGCCTTATCCTCTTTATCGATGAGGTCGGCCCACTCGTAGTCGTACATCGACACGCGCCGACGACGATGATCGCTCTTGACCAGGGGCGTATCCGAATTGCGCACGGTCTTTCTCACCGCGGCAGTCGGGGCCAACTGATCGAAATACGCATCTTCGCCAACAACGCCCGTTTCGAGACGGACCTTATCGCCGATGACGCTTCCTTTTTGCTGAACGAGCAGTTCAAGGTTACCCCCGAACTGCTTAATCATTGCTGTTGTAATGTCCATTTGAGACCTCCTGTTTAACCTTATGAGCCGTTAACTTTGCCTATAAGGTTGTCCAGAAAGTCTGGGCCTTCACTACGGGTGTTCGGGTGGGGACCCTTTCGGGTTTATCCCTGTGATCGTTCTACACGCATCAAGAGGGCTTTCGCTTATCTCTCTTTGCGTTGGTTCGGATAGGCCTGCTCGTAAAGATCAGCCATGATCTTCCGGGCGTGTTCGCTATCCGGGTGTTGCTTATCGAAATACGGCGCATAAAGAGGGTGTGCCTTGTCCGTCTTAATGCGATTGATCTCTCTGATGGCTTCATCAGGCGTCTTTGTGCCGGTCCCATCTCCCCCTCCGAGCGTGTCCTCGCCAAACTTCTTTGACATGGTCACCATGAACTTCATGAAGCGCGGGTCGTTACCCAGGCCTGTTTCGTCCATAAAAGCCTTAAAATCGTCATCAGCGTTCGCCTGCCATACTTTGCCTGCCAGTGCCGCGTTTGCGTCATACGCCTTACCCCAGGCTGTACGGAGGGCTGTTTCTGCGTTGGTCCTGGCCTCTGTGCGTTCATTGACCAGGTTGGTGTAATCCGCGGCTGTTGCCTCGCTGTACCACTTGTATAAACCTTCCACCTGGAACGGCAGGAGGCCCATCTTGTGGGACATGTCCTTGAACGCGCCTTCCATGGCTTCGCTCTTGGGCAGACCTTCCGGGAGTTTGATGTCCGGTAAAGTGTACCCTGTTGCCTCTTTTGGGCGTCCCAACTGGTCCATGACAGCGACATAATCCTCTGCCTTGGCATCTTTTCCGGGTATTGCCACGCCCTTGAGGCCGATCTTCTTCTCAAGTTCGAGGTAAGACTTGGCCAGGTTGCCCGGATCCTTAAACTTCGACAAGGACGGATGGTCCTTAATTGCCGGATCAATGGTTCCACGCCAGTCAGCAGGCGGCGCGGGAGGTGCGGGCGGAGCCGGTGGAACAGGCGGAACCGGAGGTGCCGGTGGTGTTGGAGGAGCAGGGGGCGTTGGCGGTACGGGAGGCGGATTGCCACCGTTTCCATCGCCACCATCTGGGTTTCTGTAGATCCTGAATAACTCGTTCATTTGTTCCTCCTTTGGGCCTGATTTTCCTATTGGGTCAGGTTGTCCGGTTGATTAAAGACCATATCGATCTTGTTCTGTATGCCAAGGACCACTGTCCTTTGACCTTCGTGATAATGCGTCCCGTATGCGTCGCCTGGGGTTATGGTTGTACCGTTCATGTGATACATGTACTTCAAATCGGCCAGCACGACCTTTCCGTCATCCGTTGCAAAAAGCCTTTTATATGCCTCAACCTTGGCGCGGTACTTGGCGAACTCCTGCTCGTTGCGCTCTTTCTGCTGTTCGTCCGTTAGGTCTGGCATTATTTCCCCGCTCCTATGGGTTGCTGTGTCTTATGAATCGATGCGCCTGCGTCTGCCCCTGTCTTGGCGATCTGGGCGGCCTGTAGCATGGCCTGCATCTGCTGTTGCTGTTGGATCTGTTGCTGACGATCCGCCCTGACCTTATCCACGGCCTTGTCGTCCCTAGTAAGTTTCGGATTGTTCCCGTTGATCTCGGATATCTCTCGGACGGCTTCGTCAAAGTCGATCACGTCCCCAGCTTCTGGGTTCAGTTGAAGGATGGCCGTTACGCTGTTGATCGTGTTGGTCAGACCGTTTAACTGCGCCATCTTCTGGGCGCGGGCAAGTTGTGAGGTGTACTTGATCGTGAATGTCTTTTTGGCGATCTTCTCCGGGATCTGTGGCAACAGACCGGCACGTCCCGCGATCATGTAAACGCGGAACAAACAGGGAGATATGCAATCAGTGAGCGTATTTCCGATCGACGGCCCCAAGAGGAGCATGTTCTGGTTGTTCTTAATGTTGACCTCTGTGGCGGTCATGTTCGGGTCGTTCTGAAACTGTCTGAAAAGGTCAACGAAGAACGCTTGCTCAACACGACGCCTGCGCTGTTCGGTCATGTCAAGTCCGATGCCAATGTTACCACCCGTTGACAGGGTTTCGATCTTGTCCCCATTCGGACCGGACAGCTTATAATTGAGGCCGCCAGCCTTCTGGGTGATCGGAAGGACATATCCGTCATGCGGAATAACCAGCGGAGGCTTGACTGCGAGTTTCCCGGCCTGCAGGATGGTTCCGTCCATATCATTCAGGGTTTTCATGTCAGCCAGGGCATGTGATGCCGGGCAGTATGCGTACGGACTTCCTTCTGCCTTATCCCAACGCGGGACAAAGAACGGGAACTCCGGGTATCCCTTCTCATCGATGATCTTTATATCGGTGATGGATATCCAGACCGAGGCCCAGGGCATGTTCTTGTTGTCGGTCTTGGCCACATCGCGCACGTGGCGAGGAGTGACGGCGTGGAGATATACGATCTTCTCCTCGTACTTCTTGGCTTGAATGAGTTCGAGTGCTTTCGGTCCTGCCTTCTTACCCCACTTCTTGTATGCCTGGCGGGCGGTGTATTCTCTCCAGCGATAAACGGTGTCCACGCGCTCTGTGTCATCCTCTGCAATGGCACAGTCCAGGTGCCCAATCGTGAAGAATCGGACGATATCATTGGGATCTTCCTCGCAATAAAAGACCGGTGCGCCGATCGTCACGAGGTTTCGATCAAGTTGTTGGATCTTCTGGTAAAAATTGGAATTGCTCAAGAGGCCGTACACGACGTTATCGCAATCGGCACAGTATTGCTTGACCTCGTTATCCTCCATGTCCTGCGGGTCGCTCATCTCGTAATTGAACCACCTGCTTGACGGGTTCGTGAGGTATCCACAGATCCCGGCCGATGCAATGTTCGCCGAGTATATCCCGGTTGAGTCATAAAGATCAGGCGGCAGTTTGGTACCCTGGCTCTGGGGTAGAATGTTCAACCTTGGCTGTGTATAAAACAAACTCTCTTTCCACAGGCCTTCCCATTGACGCCTTTTGGTCAATGACGCGTTGGCGTCGGCTATGACTTCTTCGGCTATGAATGGCATTACATGCCTCCAAGCGTTTGTTTCTTCGTTGTTGCCGCGCCCTGTACTCCTGTTGGGCTTGTCAGGATCGTGGAGCTGTCTGCGATCGCCGATGCTCTGGCGGCGGCCTTCTGCTTTGCGGCCAAGTTGGCCGTATCATCAATCTGGGCGGCCTCTGCGGCGGCGGCCTGTTGCTTCTGATCTGCGTCTGCCAAGGCTGACTTCCTAGCCTTGTTGGCATCTGATGCCGTCTTGGCTGAAACAGCGACAGAGGCTACTGTGGCTACGGCCATAACGGCCAGGGCTACTGCGGGAGGCATACGTTTCTCCTTACGTTTTTAATGTGAAATCTCGCCATGTCCGGGCTGTACCAGGACAGGGTCTTTGGTTTGTGATATATGATCGCGCTCCTGACGGTCCGTACCATCGAGGCGACATCCCCTTTGTGGATCGCCATATAAACGTGTGCGTTGTCGCCCTTCTGGTTCATGCAATCGACGAGGAATGCCGGGCACTCTTGGTACCTGTTGTCCGATGCGATCCTCACCAGGGCCTCATCGTTGACCATGAAGTAAATGGCGACCATGACAATCTTCCCGTCGTTGCGCTCAACGTGGAGGTGATTGGTGTTCTCAATGAAATCAACAAGCCCGCCGTGGTCTGCGAAGCTTAACTCGGGGTAATTCTCAATGATGAAGTCTGCGACTTCTTCTGCGAGTGGCATCATTCGGACTCCCTAGGCAGGTTCATCGCCTGTTTGCGTCCCATTGGCCTGATGTCTATCTGGGTATGCATGGCCAGGCTGTCCACGCAATCAATAAACTTGCTCTTAATCTCGTTGTTGGTGACGCCGTAAAGTTCGCTTTCCATCTCTGCCACCCACGGAGCCTCATCGGGCAGGAGGATCTGGCCAGCCGTCCACCGAGGCTGTAATGCCTTGATGCGTTCCAGTTTGGTTCCTTCCTTGGCGTGTTCGATCGGGACGATCTCAAAGAACACGTTGTCCTCGCGCATCTTCTTGTTGATCAGGGGCAGGTAAACGTCCTTGAGCATGCCCTTTTCAATTCCAAACTTGCGGATGCCCCACTGGCTGACGGTGTCGAAGATGTTCTGGATCAGTTCTAAGGTGTCCCACCGGCCAAACTTGCAGTCAACCACGAACCAGTTGTTGTCCTCGTCCGTGAACCGGACCGTGATGGCGCGGTAACAGGATCCCGGGTCTTTGCTCGTTGCCGGGTCCAGAGTTGCCGCTCCGTTGCAGTAAGGCTGAATGTTCTTAAAGGCTAAAAGGTTGAACGTGCGCTTCATCTCTTTCTTGAAGGTGCGTGTTTCCTCGGATGAGGACATGCACATGCGCTCACGGAGCCAGATGTCGAGCTTTCCCATGCGGCGGTATGACTCACGCTCGGTGATGATCTGCTCCATGGTGTAGTTCGCTGGCCATGTCGGGCGTTCATCCTCCATGATCGGGATGCGGAAGAAGTCAAACCCGAGGTCTGCCTTGTGTTCGTCGATGAGTTCCATGACGCACCGGTCGCCCAGGTTGTTCCCGATCGCAAAGATGCGGGTGTATTTGCCGAGGAACTTGACGTCTGAAAGGAACCAGTCCCAATCTTTACCCATGACCGTGTCGCTTTTGGCGTCCTCGAGGTCTTGGATGTCGTTCAAAATGACGATGTCCGGGCGTCTGTCCCTTGTGGCCAGTCCGCGGATCGATGCTCCCTTGCCGTAACCTTCAATGATGATGTTGATATCTTTCCCGTTGTCGTCCTCTGCGATCACGGACAGGCTGTTCTCGGATTGCTTGAGGGTCTTTTTGTGCCTGGCCTTGCAGATCGGGTTCTGGAAGTATTCGTCCGTGATGGATCGGATGTTCTTTGTGGCCTGGGTGTCGTTCGACCGGATGAATACGATATAAGAGGTCTTGGCCTGGGGGAATGTCAGTGCGTAAAGCGGGAATGCCCGGCTTATGATCTGGTCCTTCGCGCTCTCGCGGAATCCTTCAATGGCAACATGGCCGGTCCCGTTGAGGAGGATCTCTGACCATTGGAAATGAAACGGCGCGGGCGCGACCTGCCGGTCCCCGCACTGCAGGGTGATATGGCGAAAATTGACAAGGTTTGACCTTGCCTTTCCCATCGCCTCTACCAGATCCTGTTCCATTACCTGCGCCTCGTTCATAGTCCGTCCTTGAATACCTTGCGGTAATCGAGCTTGTGCCTTTTCAATTCCTCTTTGATCTTCTTGAATCTGCCCTTGCTGTCATCTGCGATCGCCGCGATGACAAGATCGATCTCCTTGGCCTGGGCCGCCGGTACGTATCTCCTGCGCCTCCACTGGTCTATTCCTTCCAAGAGTTCGGTCTTTTGTGCGTCAGGCATGGCCTTCTTGTTGAAGATAAACTCAACAACGAGCCGGTTCATGCGAGCAAGGGTTGGAATCTTAATGATCACGACTGCACCCCTTTTGATTTATTGATCGCGTCCTTGATGAACAACTCGTGACTTACCTTGGCGTTCAGGTCTGTTTCGGTCTTGTTCTTCATGCCATGGTTGTTCACGAGCATAAACTGCGTCATGCCTGGGTTGAACTTCTCTGTCAGGCCGCCCACCACGTACATTTCCTTCTGCTTTGCGGTCATTCTCTCTGCCGCTTGGCGGAATTTCGGGCTTCTCTCACAAAAGAGGGATATATACGACTCTGTTATGCCGTTTCTGTAGCAAAATCCACAGAAAAGTGGGATAGAAGTGCTGTCTGTGTAGTCAAGAAGCTTGTCGGCCATGGCCTCTATTGCCTTGACCTTCCACTTTGACGGCTCTTTTGGTCCACGTCTTGCCATTACGCACCCACCAGTTCGCCTTCGCGGCGGTTATCGTCATGCCACTTGATCAGGCCCCAGATTGCGAGGATAAAATAGACCAGCATCAAAACCCCCTGGGCCGTTGCCCCGATCGATAAGTCATAAACCATCCATGCGAAGTTCGTGAATGCCCAGATGATGAAGCATTCCTTGCGCTTCTGGATGTTCAAAATGACCCCGATAATGCTCAAAATCGTTATGCCCCACATGCGACCGGCTCCAATTTGACGGCCTTCTGGCCGGTGTATTCTTCGTATCTCTGAATGATGACATCCACAAAGCGCGGGTCCATCTCCATGCTGTAGCATCTGCGGTTTGCCTTTTCACAAGCGATCAGGGTGCTTCCCGATCCACCGAAAAGATCCACCACGAGTTCCCCGCGTTGGCTTGAGTTGTAAAGGGCGCGGGTGATCAGATCCACTGGCTTCTGTGTTGGATGGACATAATTGCTTTCCCGGCCAAATCTCCAAACGGTCGAGTTCCCGTTTTCCTCATGCTTGATCATGGCCTTTACCATCTTGAGGAGTTCTTCGTCCGTTTTCTCCTCATCCCAGGTCGTATACTGCTTTCGGTCCCCGTAAAAGCCAAGCGACGCGCCTTCCTGGTGGCAATACAGCAGGGGTTCGTGCTTCCAGCGGTAATCTCCCCACCCCATGCTTGCGACCAATTTGACCCAGATGATCTGGTTGCGGACCTGGAATCCGTTCTTGTTCAGGGCGTCCTCAAACTCCCGGTGCGTCTTTGATGCGTAACAGCAATAAAGGGCGGCCTCTGTCTTTAAAATGGATCGGTAGGAGTTGAACGTGGCATCCAAGAAGGCCCGGAACGATGCCTCATCCATGTTGTCGTTCTCGATCGTGGTGCTTGTGTCCTTGCCGCGGCCGCTGTAATTGACGTTATAAGGCGGGTCCGTGAATGCCATGTCAGCCTTGTGGCCGTCCATAAGCGTTGAAATGTGATCAGGGTTCGTTGAGTCACCGCACATAAGGCGATGTTGGCCTAACTGGTAGACCTCCCCGATCTTGGCTGTGGGAGCCTCCGGCAATGCCGGGGCGTCGTCCTGGCCCTTTTTATCGTTTAAATCAAATATCTTGTCGATCTCTGCCCCGTCAAACCCGACCTCTTTGAGCAGATCCTCATCAAAGTTCCCCAGGGCGTCAAAGTCCCATTGCCCGTTGTTCTTGTTAAGGCGCAAGTTGAGGCGGCGTTCCTCATCCTGGTCAAGTTGCCGGTCCGGGACGCGCACGTCCACTTCGTCCACGCCCTGCTCTTGAAGCATGCGAAGGCGGAAGTGTCCACCGATCACGGTGTTGTCAGCGTTGATAATGATTGGGTCTGCGAGATTAAATTGATCGAGGGAGGATTTTAAATCTTTGACATCTTTTTCTGTGGCCTTGCGGGGATTATATGGCGCGGGCTTGAGGTCGGTTGTTTTTCTTTGTGAACTTGTCCAGTTTGGCCGCGCCATGTAGATCTCCATATCCTTGTGATTTCACAAGTCCTATGAATATCTGAACATGACGCTTGTGCATTGTCAAGCGCGTTGTTGATTATTTTATGTTGTTGTCAAAAAATGCGATCGCTTCCTGCGCGGCGTCCTCAAGGTTTGAAATCTCTACGCCGTGGAACCTTTCCCAATCATACGAATGCCACCCTAACTGCTTGTGCATAAACAATTTGACTGTGTCCCCGCAAATCTTGAAAACGTCTTGCCTTGTGTATTTCTTTAACGATCCCATTGGATCATCTGGAAGTTTATATTCTCCGACCACCCGCGGATCAGCGGCCTGCGCCGCCTCTATCAGGCAATTCCCGATCGCATACGCAATCGACGGACTGGTGTTCCTGAATAAAAACTTCTCGTCCCCTGCGTGTGGCGACGTTTCGGATATCCACGGCCTGATGGTCATGCACTTACCGTTGATCTCAAATACTACCCGGCGTCCGTTGTTCTCGCTGATGAATGTATGTGTCTTGATCATTTTAAAACCTCCGGGTTCTCATAAATATTACCGATGACTTCCATGTACGTCATATTTCCTTTTTCATCCATTCCCATATCTCCCCCGTCGTCATGAATCATTACTTCCTCATCGTTACCCATGTCTTTCCAACGGACACCCCATGCGACACCCATCCAGAACACTTCAAGGTTATAAGATGTTCCGCTTGTTATGATGTCCCCCTCATAAATCTCCCTACCATTCTTGTCCTTGAGGCCTGTGAATTGCATAAGGGTGTTATTATCGTTTGGCGTAAAAATCGCTCCGCGATATGAAAACCCGATATGCTCAAGTTTCCCGTCTTTTGGGTCTTGATTAAAATACAGGGACTTTACTGGCCACATTATCTTGTTATGCTCGTCCCAACACCTGAATTTTATCTCTCTCATATCAAAACCCCCTCTATTCTTTCCTCTGCCATTTTTACGTATTCCGGATTCAATTCGATGCCGATGTAATGCCTGGCGTTCTTCTTGGCCACAACCCCAACCGTTCCCGCTCCGAAAAAAGGATCGAGGACCGTTCCGCCTTTGGGGCACCCGGCCTTGATGCATGGATCGATCAGGGCCTCTGGGAACGTTGCGAAGTGTGCGCCCTTAAACGGCCGAGTTGGTACGCTCCACACCGATCGCTTCATACGCCATTCACCCGTGGCCCTAAAGGCCCGCGCTCCGGTCTTTCCGTTGAATGATCCTTTTGGCTGACTGCGCCTGTGCTTTCCGTTCTTCTGGTACTCGATCGTATTGTGCGCTCCGTCCCCTGTGTCCCATCCCCACGGTTCTGATGATTTCCAGATCGACGGCTCCCGGATGGCGTCGCTGTCAAAATAATATCGCGGTGACTTGCTCAATAAAAATATGTACTCATGCGCCTTTGTGCATCTGTCGCGCATTGATTCCGGCATTGGGTTTGGCTTGTGCCAGATGATGTCCTGGCGAAGGTACCAACCGTCAGCGCGGAGGGCGATGGCGAGCATCCACGGAATCCCGAGCAGGTCCTTTGTTTTCCATCCTGCAGGAACCCCGACCTTTGGAAGGTTTGCAAGTTTTCGCCGGTCGCGCTTCGTCGGGCTTGATTGTCCTGGGCAGGATCTGTTGGCGTATGTGTCGCCGATGTTGCACCAGAGCGTTCCGTTGCTCTTTAGGACATCCTTAACGGCCGAGAAAATCTCGACCATCTTTTCGATGTATCGCTCCGGGGTGTTTTCCAGTCCGAGTTGTCCGTCGACGCCATAATCGCGTAGACCATAATACGGCGGGGACGTAACGCAACAATCGACGCTTTCTGTCTGCATCGACTGGAGGACCTCTAAACTATTTCCCGTTATAATCTTATCCATTTACCGTATGGTCCCGCCTGTACCCAATGGTCCCAATATGCTTTTGTGCGCGTCCTCCGCACTTCGGGCATGTGTCCTTCTTCTCGTTCATGCCGTGGTGTTCTTCCCAGGTGTGGCCGCAATCGGAGCAGGTATAGTCGTAGAATGGCATCCCGTTTTCCTCTCAAACTTACAACGCACAAAGCGCGTTTTCATGTTTTTTAAAAACCATATCCCCTTTTCACTGGCGACGTAAAGACGCCCCTGAAATTCAACCATTGATACGATGCGGCCTGATCCTCTCGGAAGTGTCTTTATAAAACTCGTAGGTTTTCTTTCAAAAACGCTCATTTATTCCTCCTGTTTTTAATTCTGTGCGGAAGATCGATCTTGTTGTGGCATCTCTGACAAAGAGCCAGGAGGTTCCACGGTTCATTGTTCTTCGTGTCCTGGTCGATGTGCGCGATCGTGAGGACGATCTTCACGACCTTTCCTATCCCGTCGAATACATCGGCGTCCGACTGTTGGCAATATGACCACCCCTTCCAGACGTGCTTCCACCTGACCACCCACGCGTGGTTGATAACTCCGCACAGTTCACATTTGTCGTGTGCCCTTGCGAGGATCCTTGCGCGAATGTCCTTCCAGTCCGGTGGGTAGTTCTTATAATTGCAGGGCATGTTATTCTTCTCCTACTCGTTTTGCGAACGCATAGCAATCGTCACAAAGATAATACCCGCCACAATCGTGGACTGATTCAGTGTTTCCGCATCTTGAACATTCATTCGGACACCGTTCGTTTTGTGGGACGTCGTCTGGTTCCTGCGGATCACCAATTATTTCTTTAATTTCCCAATCCACCCGCACACCGACGACACGAGGCAGATTAAAACAAACACCGGCCAAAACTTCGCGGTCCAGTCGATCTTGAAAAGTTCGAGCATGACCCAGATCAAACCCTTGGCCATAAGCCAGTAACACCCGAATACGATCGCACCGACTGCGACCACAATAAGTCCGATAAGTATCGCTTTTAAGGCGTTCTCCATCCTATTCCTCCTCGTTGTGCGGGCAGGACTGACATCCTTCCGCATTGTTGCACCATGGTCCCGCGTCCTCTGGCGGGATCTTCTTTCCGGTCATGCCGCATTCTGTTACTGGTGTCATAACCCTGCCGCCCTTCTTTGTCTTGCGACCTCGCGCTCAAACAACGAGGCCGTTTTCCTGACTTTCCTTGGGTCCTGGAGGTCCTTTGTCAGATCCTCCTCTGCCTTCATCTTGGCAAATTCCCGCTTCTGCTCTTTACCGAATGGCTTCCACACCCGATCAAGGGAGTCTGCGGATTTCATGCGACCCCGCCCATCCCTGCGGGAGGAACTTCTTCTCCGTATTCGTCATACTCATAGACTTCGTCGCTGGCGATGATCGCGCAAATGACCACAAACACAATGAGGATCGCCAATAAAACACACCCAATAATTAACCAGATCATAAGTCGTTCCTTTCCGGGTAGCGTCCAGCCCTCTGTTTGCGGGGCATTTTGTTATACTTTTTCTTTTCCGCCTGGTACTTCTGTCTTGGCTCGTCGGCAATGATCCACTCGACCCGGACGCGATATTGCTCTCCGGGTTCGAGGCATTCGCCTTTTTCCTTGTTAATGATCTGCCCGATCTTCTTGACGGTCTTAATAAAATACCGTTGAAACGTCGTATACGACTTGGCCTTCGTTCCTCCGTGCAGGGCCTGCATCTCTCTCCTGATCGCTTTTGCTTTTCTTTGGTTCATGGGGTCCTCTCTTAATTTAGGCTCGGGTCATGTTTTGGCGGCTCATTCGGATCGACGACGTCTGCATCGGTGACATCTTCCCTTGCTCCTGCGTATTCCAAGGCTGGCGCGGCATTTACCGTGGCCGGTTCCACGTCCTTCTCGTCCAAATCATCAAACTGTCCCTGATAATCCGAAGGATCCAGCGGACGCTCATCGATCACGTTCTTGGTTCGTATGTCAATAAATCTCTTAACGTGCATCCCGAAGTCGCGGTTCTCGTACCCGTTGATGATCAGGCGCGACATCTTGTTGATGTCCAGGCTCAAGCGATCAATCTGATCTTTGAAGTCCGACATAGACGACTTCTTCTCATCCTCAACTGCCGTCTTGTCGACCTGCTTGTTGGCGAGTGTTACTGCGATCTCCTGTTTCTCGAAGTCCGTGAAGTAATACTTCCCATTTTGAATAACCGTTGCTCGTTCCATCTTTACCCTCCCGTGGGTTTGTTTTGGTTTTGGCCGTTTATCGGCCATTTCATATATCGATCTACCGCGTTGACCGCCTCGTTGGAACCGAAGCAGACCTCCACCCGGTATCCTTTCCGCTCTGCGATCGCGTGGAATGCCCTTTGCTCCGGTGAAACGTCACAGGCTGTCCCGCCCTGCGTTTTCATCTCGATTAACAGGCCGTGCCACGGGCCGCGGGCTTCCATAAGGATCAGGTCCGGAGTTCCGGTAACGTATCCCATGCGCTTCATGTTCGCGCCCTGGATCATGCGCTGTTTCGGGTTTCCCCCAAATTTGACCCCTGCCGGTGACATGGTCATGAGGATGTCCGGGTATTGCGCCCGGATGTATGTGACCACTGATATCTGCTCTATGGTTTCTGGCTTTCCGTGTTTCATGCGGACGCCCCTGCAAGTTGACGCATAATATCCCCCACGTTCATTGGTTGTTTTTTGATGGCTTCATGATCTGCGACGTTCTTTTCGGAGAAATACCTGCGGCTTTTTTCTTGTATAACGCGGGCCATGTACGGGAAAATGTCTTTAATGGCTTCCCGGTGCTTCAAAAACTCATCAACAATCTCACCCATTACTACTTCTGGGATCGAGTTGCACTTACCCTTGGTGTATCGGTTCACCTGTTGATAAACGTTAAAACCGAGTTGACCGGCTATTTTGGCTTTTTCAATAAATGATTCTGAAAGTTCAGCCGGCATAACCGGCTTGCTGATTGTCTTTATTGTTTCTTTTGTATAAGTTTCTTTTGTGGGTGGGGTTTTGGGCAACGACTTATTGCCTTCTTGGGCAACAGTTTTTGCCTTTTTGGGCAACGTTGCCTTCTTGGGCAATGGAACCCATTCATCGTAATTCTTTTGAAACGCGTAGGTTAGGTCATCACCGTTGCCTTTTTGGGCAACGATAATCATATTCATTTGTATTAGTTTCTTCCTTGCGGGGATAATGTCGTACTTCTTCATGCCGGTCATTTCTACCAACTGCGAAAGCGATATGGCATCGCTTGTTTTTCTCCATCCCCATGTTTTTCTTATGATCACATCCAATACCTGCCTTGCCTGTCCTGGTATCCTTGTTCGACAGAGAGCGTCTTGGATGTCGTTTGCGATCGGGGTGTATCCGTTTTCTTTTTGAGGATTCGCCATTTGTCAATTAGACCAGGGTTCAACGTTGAGCAAAAAAAATAATCCCCCGCCAGTGTGCATGAAAGAGACACGATGGCCGTTAGGCGAGTGTTCCAACACCGACGGGGGATTTGATTTATTATCTTTTGGGATCATTGGCCGTTTCCTTCATGCATTCCCATGCTAATCTTCCACTTGTGCTTTGTCAAGTTAATTGACAGAAAAACACCCATGCGCTTGTTTCCTCACAAGTTCGTGAGCAAAAAAAGGGGGCTTCTTATTCCCGCGTGAAAAATAGGGCTTACCGGTCCACTCGCACCACCTGACCGTTTTGCCAGTGATCGAGCATTTAATCTTCCCACCCTCGCGCAAGATCCCGTCCTGGATGAGGCGCGTGATCTCCGGCCTGACAAGGTTGACGTCTGGCGCGGCCAGTTCTTCGACAACGTATCTATCGGACATGGTCCTGTCGGGCTTGCTGTAAAAAACATCAAACACCCGACGACGCCATGCCTCGGCCTTGCCGGTTTCTTTGTGGTCCTGAAATGATACTGCGCTGTTTTCGTGGATCATGATTCCTCCTATCTAATGATTGATTGGATTCTGTTAATCCACCACACGAGATCGCCAGCTTGCAGGTTTCTTATGTGTGTGGCGTGGATACCGACCCGGCGGTAATCAATAACGATGTACCGACCGTTTTCCTTGGCCAACGAGGCCGTGATGTGATTCTTCATCAACGATCTGTTTATGGTTCGGGTTGTCATGCCGCGATTGTCTTTCTTGCGATTGCCTTAACTCCTGGGATGTTGATCTTGCCCTGGGTTGATCTGACCGCTCCACCGATGGCCTTGAGGTCCGGGACCATCCATTCCCTCGGGATCTGTTCAACATCCACGATCTCGAACTCGTAGACGGTGCGGTAACTGATTCCGCTTGTTTTCTCGACCGTTGATTCAACCACCGGGGCCGCGATCATCTGGGCCTTCTCCTGCAGGGCCTCCGCCTTCTCCGTTTTCCCTGCGGCTTCTGCCTTGGAGGCCTGGGTCTCGATCCGTTCCCGTTCCTTACGGGCGATTTCATCCTGGCGGGCCTGCTCGGCCTTACGGATACGTTCCTGCTCGTTGCTATAAGTGATCATGGCGTTCTTCATGATCCGCTCTGCCTCAATCAGGAAGTCCTGGGGTCTGCGGAAAAGGTCCATAACGGCCTTCTTGGCGGCATCCATGGGCTTGGTGATCTTGGTTCGCTCATCTTCGAGCGTGGACATGCGAGCCTTGAGTTGCTTGAGTGCGATCGCGGCCTCCTCATATCCGACCTGATCCCGGATAACGATGGCCTTGGCGTGGTCCAGTATCAGCTGTGCCTCCTGGGTGGCGTGATCGGCGCATGTTGACTTCACTGGTGCGACAATGATCTCTGCTGTTGCTGTGGTCATAATAACCCTTTCAGTTTTTTCCATTTATATCCGTTAATTAAACCCTTAAACACACCATCGTCCGTCTTTGCGTTGTGGTGGTGTAGCTTGTACCCGTCTGCGAAAACGTAAACGGTCCCGCGTTCCTTGATCTTGATGCCGAGGTTCTCCTCTGCTAGGATCTGGTACCCGGCTGTCTGGAGTTCGTTTGCCGGAACCTCTGTTCCGGTCTTTATGTCCCAGATGCCCGCCTTGTCCCTGATCGTGTAGATCCGGTCCGGGGTCCCTGAAAATCCCCAGGCCTTTGACACCATGGGGAGTTCGATTGCGAGTGATACCGGTGCCATGTCTTTAAGGAACTTCTTCCACCCGTTAAGCCAAGGCTCAAACTCCGGGCTGTATTCCCCCAGGGTCCCTTCTTCGTAAAAGGACGCGGTCTTGTGGAAGTTCGTTCCGAAGGTCGCCGCTTTCATCAGCGTCGTTTCGCCTACCATCGAGTAATCCGACATCCCGAAATGCTTGAGGATGGTTGTCACCGATGGGTATTCCTTCCCGTCGAGGAAGTATTGATGCGTGTCCTCTTGGAAGATGACTTCGTTCATGGTTACGCCTTCTTCCAGTTCTGGACCGCATCGATCACGGCGTCGTACTGCTCCCTGGGGATGTCGCGGGAGTGTTCGATGTTACATTCAAACATCAGCAGGTCCTTCATCTCCTGGTCAGTCATTCCCTTACCCTTGGCGATCGCGTAGAACCGCTTGCCCTGGTTCTCGCTGATCACATCCCCGCTCGGTGCCTGATGCTGTTGTGGAGGGGGCGTCTGGGTCCTCTGTGGGGGCTGTGTGGCTGGCTTGCTCGATGCCGGTGCGCTGGTACCGTTCTCATCGACCACGGTGCCTTCCGGGAGGTCCTCAAGGTCCTGCGTGAAAAGGTCGCTCGCGGCAGTAGCGTTCAGGATCGCGGCAACCATGGCGCGTTTGCAGGCCATCTTCATGATCGTGTTCTGGACGTCCCAGGGGTTGTTCGGGATCACGTAGACCTCTGCGGTCCCGGTCCTGCCGGTACGTGTTTCTAGTTTCCCGATCGCCTTTTCTTCGTCTGTGGCCTTGTTCGAGTAAACCGACCGCGTGGCGTATTTCTTCTCTTTGCTGTTGCAGGTCCCGCGTCCGTTCCCGACCGTGTTCCCTGTTGGTATGTGGATCAGCTTGCAGTTGATCTTGTAGCAGATCAGGCTATCGCTCTCGACGCTTCCCGGCATTTCGTCAAACTCGCATCCAAGGCGGAACGTCATGGCGATCTTCTCCGCACCCGACTTGAGCAGGACCTTCTTGGTTCCGCATCCCGGCACCACGCCGTAATGTTCGCCTTCCTTCATAACCGTCGCCAGGATCTGCTGGATCAGCTGAACCTGACCCTTGACCTCGACCGCGGTCATGTTGCTCTTTCCTTCAAACGTTACGATCTCTCCCATATAAAACCTCCCAATGTTTCTTGATTAGTTGTTGTTTTGTGTCCCGATGCGCTCTGCGATCTTGAAGATGTCCTCGATGTAAAAGCGAGGCGGTGCGCTCGGCCTTGCCTTCAAAACGCGAAGGATACGCTTGCCCTTATCGTCCTTGATATCTCTCCACTTTGGCCACAAGCGGTAGAGATGGTTCACGTTGTACCCGAGGATCTCGGCCACCCTCTTGAGGTCAACGATCTCTGCTGACTGTGTTCCGGTCGTTACCATTGATTTAACTCCTTATTGTTTTTTGTATTCGTCGATGGCTTCCTGGCAGACTTCACAAAGCCCGCCCAGGTTCTCACACTGCTCCTCCGTTATCTCCTCACCGCATTCGCGGCAATAATGCCCTTCCTCCTTTCTGCACGTGATGCATTCATTTGAATATGGTGGCGGCTCTCCTCCTGACAATTCGACCATGATATTTCCGCTTGGGCATGCCCTGTCAAATCCGTTGTCCATAACTTCCTCCGTCGGTGCCTGCTTAACTTGTGCCAACACAAGCCAATATAAACCCTGCCTTGTGAGTTGTCAAGTAAATTTAATGACATTTTCCAAGTTTTGGGCATGTCCAATGTTTTTAATTGACATTTCCCAAGTTCTCATGAGATAATCGGAAAAATGGAGGCGTTAAATATGGAAAACCTCATCGACTTTATACGACGACGTATCGATCAGTTGAACATGACGCCCCGTCAGGTTGCCCAACAGTCCGGGGTTGACGAGGGCGAATTGTCGCGCTTACTAAATAGAAAGCGGAGGCCGTCGTTACTGAACTTGAAGAGGTTGTCAACCGTCCTCCAGGTCCCTCTTACGGACCTTCTGGCCCTGGGTGGTCACGTCGAGAAGGATGTGGTATCCTTGTCGCCAGGTATGCCAATAATTCCGATTGTCGGGGAGGCCATGGCTGGACGCATAAAATCAAATACTCATCTCGGGGAAGAAAACAACAAAGACTTGGAGGGTGCCAAAGCAATCATTGTCAGGGGCGATAGCATGAAACCGTTGGCAAACGACGGCGATGTTGTGGTGTTTAACCCGTCCCTTGAGGTAAAAAGCGGGGATTATGTCTACGTCAAATTAAGGACCCACGGAGCGTTCTTCAAGATCTTCATCGATCTGCAGATCGATCGCTATAAAAATTTCGCAAAGTGTTACTACGACCGGCTCAAGAATTACCCACAGAACTTCCCGGTCAAACTGGATGCGGTCATGTTCCGGTCCCTTAATGGAGAGGAGTATTCTCCGATCATTGCATGCAATGAGGACGTGGAATTCATGTATAAGGTGGTCGCAGTAAGGTTCAAATGAGTCACCGTTATCGTCGTGGAAATATCTATTGGATTAAAGGGTATAAGAACGGGGTCCCGTTCTATAAGTCCTTGGAAACGAGCGATCTTTCCGAGGCGAAGTACCTGCAGGCCAAACTGGACCAGGAACTGGCCGAGCGCATCTCCCCCATATCATCAAACCAGACGGCGACGGATGCCCTCAAACGGTACGAAGAGGATCGCAATCCCTACCGGACGCCCGGCGTCAATGCCGATTACCACACCCGGATCTCCGGATTCATCAACTGGTCCATGACGAATAAGTTGAAGGATATCACCGAGTATAAGATCTCGGCGTACATCAACCACCTGATCGAAACCCCGCGGAAGGTCATCCTTGCCTCTGGGAAGGTCAAGGTCCACCCGCCGGTTGGCGAATGCTCCTGCAATAACACGATCACCGCGCTCAAAGCCTGGCTTAAATGGTGCGAGGACCAGAACCTCATCTTCAAAAGTCCGGCCGCTGGTATCAAGAAGTTCGATATTGAGGAGACGGACGCCCGATTTGCATCAAAGGAAGCCCTGGACATGATCTTGTCCACGGCGCAGGAGCCTATAAACGCGGTCATTTACCCGATGATCTACACCGCCCTGTTCACCGGAATGCGTAAAAAGGAGTTGTTTTACCTAACTTGGGAGGATGTGGATATAAAGGAGGGTGTTATCCGGGTGCGGAACAAGGAGGGATTCAGGACTAAAAGCAAGAAAAACCGCTTGATCCCGATCCATCCCCTGCTGATGAAGGTTCTTCTGGGGATCCGCCAGGACACTGGTCGGGTATTCAAGACCACAAATCAGCGGCGAATCATGAAGAGAATACTAAAAAAGGCTGGGATCACAAAGGACGCCTGGCATATCTTCCGTCACTCGGCTTCGTCCTACATGCTCATGTCCGGGATCGATCCCATGACGGTTATGAAAATCTTGGGTCATTCCAATCTTGAGATCACGCAGAGGTACACCCATATCCTGCCTGCCCATTTTCACAAATCGATCAAGAAACTTAAATTTTAGTTACAGTTTTGGTGACAGTGGCCATAAACAAAAACGGAGCAGTTTTATCTGCCCCGTCGGTATAACATGGTCGGGAAAGAGGGATTCGAACCCTCGACCCCTTGCTCCCAAAGCAAGTGCGCTAGCCAGCTGCGCTATTTCCCGTTATAACATCCTTCAAGAGCATCAAAACGAAAAGTAGTTATACCAGACTTACCCGATACTGTCTACTCTCCCATGAATGCCGCAAGGTCCTTGAGCGGCACAGATGAAACGACCTCGGGGCTTAAGCCCTCGATCACCACATGAGTCAATGGCCCCTGGTCCACGGACATTCCCGCTTCCTGCCCGCCACCTGAGGTAACGTCCAGCACATCCCGATGAGAAACCAGATCAATACCTCCCGTCGCATCCTGTCCCTGTCCAACCTGCCCCGGGCTCTGCGTCCCGATCAAAGACTGTAATTCAATGATCCTTTGAACAAGCCTCCTGGCCAGAAGGATCGATCGCGCCTGATCGATATACTCCGGGCTCGTCACAATAGAAACGGCTTTGGCCTTCAATGCCAGCCGGGCCATCCTCTCGAGATAAACCTCAATATCGCTGTTTTCCACTAACCCGAACACATCCAGGTCAATGTCCAGGATATCAATTTCATTCTCGTTGAGCGGCACCGGCGTATCCATGTTTTCCTTATACTCATGCCCGGCGTTCTTCATCGGATAGAGCCGGTCAACGCCCAGATACTTCCAGAAAAGGAACATGTCGATAAAAGAGCCCCCCTCCTTCCGGCCATACTCGACCAGCGGAGAAATAAACCCCTGGATGCCATACTTGTTGGTCGCCAGATCCTGCACATCCTTAAGCCTCCCCCCCTGCCAAAGAGCATCCAGAGTGCGCCCCTGGTACTGATCGTAATTCCCCGGCAGCGCCGCATCCGGATGAGCATCGATATGCAACAGCCGGTTCCCCTTGGCCCGCAAGACCCCGGCCTTCTGCATCAGCCACCAGAACGGGAGTGCCTGCGGATGATCATCGGCGATAAAAAGCGCAGGGCCTCCGGGCAAAATCACCATCGACATTTTTTCCAGGCCATAAATATGCCCGTTACGCGCAACCGCCGGCTTCAAGAGCGCGTCGAGATCAATGCTCGGATCTTTCTTGTCCAATAAAACCACATTCCAGTCAACGCCGCCTGTATCCACTTCCGCGATGGCCGATCTCGCCCAGTCCTGCAACGCACTCCTTTGCGACGGGTCCGGCTTCTGAAGAATATACAGCGAATGCGTACCGTCATAACTGGTATTGTGCACAATGAAACCGAGGCTTTCATAAAATATCCGGTCCAGCAGCGGAGCACTGAATCCTGTAAGCAGCGCGATCCCGCCCGGACGCAGCGCATCGAACATCTTTTTCGCCAGGGCCTCTCCCTGCTTCCTGTCAAAAACCTGGATATTCAGGGCGCCGATCCCCACGACCACATCCACCGCCCCGGGAACCTCTTCACCTTCATAATTCTTTATGCCAGACAAGGAATCAGCGGTATTAAGATCGACCCTGAAAATATGGGCCGCCGAGCCCGACAAGAGTTTCCTGGCGGAAGATACCGCATCAAAATTCCGCTCCAGCAAATAATGCACTCCCTGCGGGCCGTGCTTGTCGAAGAAAGACCGGAGAAAGGTTCCGTCACCGGCCGCCAGATGAAGCACCACAGGCCCCGCCCCCGCTGAAGGCGTTCTCTTGAGGACCTGGGCGAGCAGATCGCCCATATGAACATGGATCCGCGTCTGATACTCCTGATAGGTCTGGCTGAACTGATCAAAATACCAGGACGACCAGTCGTTATCCTTGTGCGCCGGGACTTTCCCGGCCCATCCGGCAACAACCTCATATTCATCACCGTTCAAATATTGCACCGCCGATAATTCCTGTTTCATGTCCAGCATCTCCCCGCGGATAAGCCGGACAGGGCCCTGTCCATCCGCCCAAAGAATGCGATAAAAATACCGGATCGACTTTTGCCGATCGTCACCTCTTATCTCCAGCCGCTCGAACCCGCTGATCTCCCGGGCTTCAAAGGTCAACGGCCCTTCGTCCCTGTAATTCCCGAGATCATAATGGACCCGGTTCCAGACCTGCCCGAGGACCTGCTCCGCCTCCCCGGAAAGGACCGTACCGCGGCTTTTATCCAATGCCTGCAGAGACTCCGGAAGAGACCGCACCGCCAACCGCCGGGCCGCCTCGCCCTGAGGATGGACCGGATGCACCACCCCACCGGGCATGGATACCGTTATCGCCCCGAGAGGAAAAACCCCTTCCGGCAAAACACGGACCGCCACCCTTTTCAAGGCAACCTGGACATGCAATGGCTCGCCGCTGAACCCTTCCGACTCCGGCCTGGTTTCCGACGCATCGACCCGAACGTCTCCGGTCCATCCGCCGGAAAAATATTTCCGCGGGATCACTTCCCGGGTCAGAAGATCGGTCTCCTCCCGGATAAGGTCGTAAACCCCCTTGCGGAAAGTCTCCAGATACTGCTCATAAATGCGCTGGCGCGCGCCGGGATCATCGGTCGTGATCCCCGAAGTCTTGCGCTGGTCCGCATAATCATGGCCAAGAACGCTGTCTTTAAGGCGCATCTTGAACCATGCCGCCAGAATAAGGGAATGATAGATCTGTCGAAGCGGAGCAAAACGCGCCCCCTCGTTAACCTCTTTCTCAAGAACGGGAATGATGACTTCACGCAGGACCCCGGCCGCCAGTTCCTGCGCTTTCGCCGGGGACTGTAACGGCCCGTGGCCTTCCGTCCCGGAACCCGACGCTTTGCGCGCAACATAATCCGACTCAAGCATGACCTTCATCCTCGCCCGGGTAATGAACGCCCGGCCGTTCTTTTCATAGACCCTGGCCGTATCCGGCATGATCCAGACCTTGTTGAACGTATCGACCGGAATATCCCCGGCCCCCGGCTGCTGCGCTGTCCGGCGATAAACCTCGCTCCAGAACTGGCGGCCCGTCGGGCTGTCGGGATGAAGCAGGCTCGCGGTCAGCACCTTCAGGATCCGGTCCTGCTCAAGCGCATCGCGGCCCATGGCCGTCAGGCCGAAAGCCTCGGGAATAATGCGGTCTTTTTCGTAAGGGGATAAATTGACCCAAAGGTCTTTTTCAGGGATCGTGAGCGCCGCCAGAAAATACCGGACAAGCTTTTGAGATTCAAGCCCGGCGCCCTCCGCCTTCAACGTCCCTGCATCAACGATAAAATCCAGAAGGAACGGGTCATTGGGATGGACACGCACCGCACGCAGGACCGCCGGAGCTCCAAAGGGGCCCGGGGTCATAATGCCGCTCGCGGGAACAACAGGCATCTGGGCACGCACAGGAGGTGCCACCGCAAAGGCAATAAATGCCGCCAGAACAGATGCTGCGATCAGCCGCTTCATTTCAAAACGGACCATACACTAAACTTTCTGCTGCCAATAGCCGTCATCCCAGGAACCAATGAAAAACATCAACAAACGCCACCAGACAACAGAAGTATATACTATTTAATTATATAAGCCAAAAACAGGACCATTACGACTTACCGAAAAACTCTTCCAGCCCCTTCTGGTTGGCCCTCATGGATTTTTCGCCCTTGCGCCAATTGGCCGGACAAACCTCGCCGTTAGTTTCAAAATACTGAAGCGCGTCGACCATGCGCAAGGCTTCATCCACGCTGCGGCCCAACGGAAGGTCATTGACCACCTGATGGCGCACGATCCCCTGCCGGTCTATCAGAAAAAGCCCGCGGAACGCGATCCCCCGGCCTTCCACCAGAACATCATAATCACGGGCAATGGATTTGTTCAGGTCGGAAACAATGGGATACTTGACGCCTCCGATACCGCCCTTCTCCCTGGGGATACGCAGCCAGGCCAAATGGCTGTAATGCGAATCCACACTGACACCCACCACCTCAACGCCGCGCTTCTTGAACTCATCAAGCTTGTCCGAGAACGCGTGAAGCTCGGTGGGACAAACAAAAGTAAAATCCAGCGGATAAAAAAAAAGCACCACATGCTTGCCCCTTAAAGAAGAAAGCTTGAACTGATCAATGATCCCGTCTTCCTGTACCGCAGTAGCGTTAAACTCCGGCGCCTGTTTTCCTACAAGTACTGCCATAAGATCCCCCCGATCATTCCTCTATTAATAAAATGGTCAGCCGTTTTCTGCCTGTTGGTCGATGAACCCCTTGCTTCATTACAATAAATTCATTAATATGAACCTCTCGGGCAACGCTTCAGCCACATATTGTTATTCTATCACCAAAGGACCCTATGCTTAAAAAGATCCTTCTGACCCTTGCGATCATTGCCGTCCTTGTCACCTCCGGCCTGTATTATGTGAACAAGATCCTTCTTCCCGTGCAGGTCAAAGGCATGGCCATCAAAGCCGCCGAGGAAGCCCTCGGCCGCAAAGTCACTTTTGACACCCTGCAGTACAATGTCCTCAACGGCTTTGTCATCAAAGACCTGACCGTCTACAGTAAAGATAACCCCGACGAGATCTTCGTCCATATCGACCGCGCCTGCGCCCAGGTCCTTTTTCCGGCCCTGCTCCAGAAAAAGATCGTCCTGCCGACGGTCAGCGTGGACAACCTTTCCGCGCGGGTGATCCGCCTCAACGCCAACGCCTGGAACTTCTCCGACCTCCTGACGCCCCGGCCAGGCGCGCCGGCGGCCAGCGGAGCCGCAACGGAAAAACCCATGGACCTTGTGATCACCGGACTGTCGGTCAACAATGCCCGCATCAAATTGACCGACCTTGTCGGCGGTGACGGTTTCAGCGAAATGATCGAACCCATCAATATCAGGGGCTCCCTCGCCCTGACCGGCGGCATCAGGCTCAACGGCAACATCGGGATCCCCTCCACCAAAGGCTCTGTCATTTTCACCATTCACGCCGGGGTCAACAACCGGAACATCAAGGCCGATATCCAGCTTGAGAACATCGTCACCGACAAATACCTGCGTTTTATCCCTGACAGCATCAGCGTCCCTGTTAAAACGCTCAATATCGCAAAAACGAATATCACGGTCTTTATCGACCCCGCCAGCATCGCCGTTTCAGGGAACGCCCTGCTGAACAATATCGACGCCGAACCATTGCCGGGCATGAAAACACGAGGCACCCTCGGGCTCGACAAGATCTTCCTGACCGTCAAGAAAGACGAGGTCAATTTTCAGGGGACCGTCGCGCTGCAGGACGCCAGCCTTGAAACAAGCCAGGGGCAGAAATTCAGCGCCAGCATTAAATCCGTCGGAACAAACTTTGCCATGAAGGGAAAAGACTGGACGCTTTCAACCGATGCCGACATCAAAGGACTCGCGGCCGATATCGGTGCAGGACAAAAAGCACAGGCCGACATCACGCTCGCCCAACTCTCGGCCAGCCAGACCGGGGCGGACATTACGGCCAAAGCCGATATCACGGTCAAGAACCTCACCGCACAGATCCCCGGTATTTCCATCAAGTCCACCCTCAACGCCCCAGGGACAACCTTTGAGCTCAAACAGGGCACCATGGCCATTGCGGCACGCCCGATCTTCAATATGCTCAATCTTTCCCTGCCGCAGGGCATGGCCTTTACCGGCGCACCGGCCATGGGCGTTCATGTGACGATCCCGCCCGCCGGCCAGGGAGAACTGCGCTATAACGGCACGGTCCAGCTCAACAACGGCGTTTTCAAAGGCCTCCCCATTGTCGGCGATGTGCGCGATATCCGCGGCACTGTCGAACTCAAGACCAATGCAGCCGTGATCAAGGCCCTCTCTTTTTCCGTGCTGGGCACACCGATAGAGGTAAGCGGGACCGCCCGCAACTTTACCGACCTCGACCTGGACATGAAAGCGGAAGTGCTGAACCTCGACCTCGGACTGATCGAAAAGATCATCCCGCAGATCATCAAGGATAACGGCCTGGCCATTGGCGGCACCGCCGATATCCATGCGGATATCACCGGAAAAGCCAATGCCCTGGATAAAAAAGGCCTCAAAGTCACCGCCGCGCTCAAGAACATGAACATTACAAGCGACAAGCTCAAAGGAACGCTCAACAATGTCAACGGGACCATTATCTATAATACACCGACGCTGACCTGGAACAGCCTGACACTCGGGTTCCAGGGCAAGACCTATACCCTCAACGGCTACCTGGAAGACTTCCTCAACCCGCTGGTAGCCACATCCGTCAAGACCGACAACATGAGCATCGACACCCAGGTCAAAAAGACCGGCGACACCCTCAATATTGAAACCTTTAACGCCACCTGGTTCGACTCCTCCGCGAGCGCCACCGGGAAAGTCTTTATCCCGCCGGGAAAAGCCCCTTCACTGAATATCGCCATGACCGCCAAAGCCTCCCTGCGCGACATTCCGAAAATGATCCCCGAATTTATCCCGCCGGCCGAAGCCAAAAAACTCGTCAAACAGGTGGAAGACCTCAAACTCGCCGGAGTCCTGAAAGTGACCGCACGGGTCAAAGGGGACCCGGTCAACTGGCAGCGGCTGGAGTCGACGTTCAACATCGAAACCCCCGCCCTCAATGTGATGGGCTATACGATCAACGATATCACGCTTGATGCCACCCAGAACAACGGCGAACTCCGCCCGCTGGAGATCAAAGGCAAGCTCTACGACGGAGATCTGGGCGTGATCGGCCAGGTGGACCTGGTCAAACCGAACTTCCCCTTCGAAAGCACCTTCAAGCTCAACGGCACCAACCTGGAACTCCTCAAGCGCGACACCCCGCTAAAAAACCAGCAACTGTCCGGATCACTGACCGTCGCCGGAGAAATAAAAGGGACGCCAGGCGACCTTAAAAGCCTGGACGGCAAGACCACGGTACAGATCACGGACGGTTATTTATGGGACCTCGCGATCCTCTCCAAGGTCTTGAGCATCATGTCCTCTTCTTTCCAGGGGGGAAGCGTCGTCATCCGCGAAGCGAACGCCACATTCAACATTAAAGACGGCAAAGTGGAGACCAACAATCTGACGCTCTCCAGCGCGACGGTATCTCTCATCGGAGAAGGCTGGCTGGACATGCTCGACCAAAGCATCGACTTTAACATCACCCCGCGGCTGGAAACTCCGGCCTCCAACGGAACAGGCACCGACCTGATCTCGGTCATCAACCCCACGCAAGGGCTGGTGAACATCCATCTCACCGGAACATTGACCAAGCCGCAGTTCGAGCACAACATTTCGGCGCCGACGATCATCAAGAAGACACTGCAAAATACGGTGGGGGGATTACTGAAACTGTTTGAATAAACCTTCGCCCTCTCCGGTAGGGGGAAGGTTACCGGAGGAGAAAGTATTGTTCCAATATTTTCAGGAACTGGCGAAGCGCATTCGCGCGATGGCTCATGGTCTGTTTGACGGACAGCGGCAATTCACCGAAGGTTTTCTGACGGGATGGAACAATGAACAACGGGTCATAGCCGAACCCGTTGGTGCCGCGGCGCTCGGTGTCAATGATCCCTTCACAGGCCCCTTCGACCACATCGACCAGTTGATCTTTATCGGCCAAAGCAATGGCTGAACGGTAACGCGCCGTGCGCTTCTCCGCCGCAACCCCGGACAACTCCATGATCAATTTATCGTTATTTTTCTCGTCATCCGCGCCTTCGCCGGCATAACGCGCCGAATGAACGCCGGGGCGCCCGCCCAGGGCGTCGACCTCAAGGCCGGAATCCTCTCCCATCACAAGCCGTCCGGTATGCTGCGCGATCACCACGGCCTTCTTGGCGGCATTGGCACGGAAGGTCAGCCCGTCCTCAATGATCTGGGGCATCGGCCCGCAATCCAGCAGGGATATCACCTTAATATCAAAAGGCGCCAGCAGGTCCGCGATCTCCCGCACCTTACCCCTGTTCTTTGTCGCGACCAGGATCTCTTTCACGCTTTTTCTCCGGGGTTAACCATCATAAGCCACAACAACCATCCGCCGCCGGCCAAACAGGCCGCCATCGACACAACCGCTCCGGCCCGGAATATACCGCCGATAAACTGATCGAACGGCAGCACGCCCAACTGGCCCAATAAATAATGCCAATCATGCCGGACCCCCTCTTCCCCGCCGCCAAAAGGCGATACCAGAGGGATGACCATGGCCCGCGCGTCCGCCGCATAACGGCCGACATCGAATAGCACCGTCGATAACCAGCCAAAGCACAAAGCAACCGCAAACAGATCCCGCTGACGATAAAAATTCCACATCCCGATAAAAGGGGCCGCGATCTCCCAGAACGTCCCCCCCAGCATATAAAGGAACTGCCCAAAGAACGCGAACAATAAATGCCCCAGTTCATGGACGCCCAAATTAAGACTTTGAAGAATGCTGCAATAATCAGGATCGGTCAAATGACGAAAAAAAAGATAGCCAAAAAAGACAAGCAGGGGAAGCCGCGCCAGCCAGCTGCGCCCCTGACTCCATTCTTCGGCCTCGGCCGCGGATCTTTGCCAGAAAGGCCCCTGCCTCATGACACCGGATCCTTGCCCAGAACCCTGGATTGGACCGTAAAAAGTCCCCGGATCCCTTTGACCGCAAGCCTGAGCATGGCATCCATCTCTTTCTTCGAAAATGCCGCGCCTTCCGCTGTCCCCTGAACCTCAACAAAATTCCCGTTATCGACCATGACAATATTCATGTCGACTTCTGCCGTCGAATCTTCCGCATAATTCAGGTCAAGCACCGCCCTGCCGCCGCAGATCCCGACACTGATCGCGGCGATCTGCCGGATCAGAGGCCACTCCTTGAGCAACCCGTTCTTTTTAATCTTTTTAAGCGCAAGCACCAAAGCGATATATCCGCCCGTGATCGATGCCGTACGCGTACCGCCGTCACCCTGAATGACATCGCAATCGATCTTGATGGTCCGCTCGCCAAGCTTCTTCATATCCACCACCGCCCGCAACGACCGCCCCACCAGGCGCTGGATCTCCTGGGTACGGCCTGACCCGCCGCCCTTCTCGCGGCTGATACGCTGTGTGCACGAACGCGGCAACATACCATATTCAGCCGTCACCCAGCCCTGGCCTTTGCCCTTCAGGAACGGGGGGACCCCTTCTTCAACCGAAGCGGAACACACCACCTTCGTATCGCCGAAAGAGATCAGGCACGACCCCTCGGCATGCTTTAAATAATCCTTCTGAACAACAACCTTGCGCAACTCATCCGACTTGCGGCCATCGACGCGTTTCATTGTTTTTTCCCCTTATACTCCGCTTCAACGGTCGTATAAATACCGCCGCGGGGGTTCATTTCCACATTGACCTTCATCCAACAAGGCTTACAAGCCTTCACCAGATCATCGAGCAGCTTGTTCACCAGATGCTCATGAAAGATCCCGACCTCGCGATAAAAATGAGTGTACATCTTCAGCGACTTGAGTTCCAGGCAGTCCCTGGCCGGACGATAATCCACTTTAATGACCGCAAAATCCGGCAAGCCGGTCTTGGGGCAGATGCAGGTGAACTCGGGGATCTCCAGATGAATAACATAATCCCTGTCGGCGTACTGATTTTCCCAGACCTCAATGAGAGGGGTCTTCAGCTGGCGTATCTTTTTCTGCAAACCTTCATACGAACTGTCCATAGGACCTCCAATTACACTGGGACGACACAAGGTCAATTATCATTGAATACGCCGGGCAGACATAAAGTCCGCCCCTACCGGATGTTCAGGAACTTATGGATCTGCGGAATGACCCGCACATCCGAAAGGTAATTAAGCGCGTACTGCTGGAACTCCCGGCATTTATGGATCACACCGCTGTTAATATCGAAATAATTGGGCTGCAGGAACAACGGAATCGCAGGATCGCCCTTGGAGATCATTTCAACAGCCCTCACCATATCCTCCATGGTCGTGCCTGATGAAATAACCGTCTTGATGAACACATCCTTGCCCCAGGCAACCCTCAGGAATTCCACATGCTCGTCCCAATAACCCGCACAACCGGTGGAACTGGGCAGTTTGATATCCATGGAAACGATATCCACATCATCGATCACCTCTTTAAGCGCATCGGGCAGCGTGCCATTGGTCTCCAGGTAAACACGGGTCTTGTAAACTTTGAGAATGGCCATGATCTCTTTAAGGAATTCCGTCTGCAAAAGCGGCTCCCCGCCGGTAAAACTCACCGAATGGCTCCCGCGCCAGTTCTGCTCGATCTCGGCCCAGACTTCCAGCGGGTCTTTTTCCTGCGCCCCTGAAGCTTTCGGATCCCTGGCATGCGAGCTGTCACACCACACGCAGTTAAGATTGCACCCCGCCAGCCGCACGAACACCTGCTGGACGCCGGCGTATTTGCCTTCTCCCTGGACGGAACCGAACACTTCAATGACATTGCCCTTAACCGGCATAGACATCCTCAAACCCCTTGGCCCTCAGGCGGCAGCTATCGCACACCCCGCACGGCCTGAACCCGCCCTGATAGCAAGACCAGGTCTTTTCATAAGGCACGCCAAGCTTGACCCCCAGGCGAATGATCTGGGCTTTGCTCATTCTAAGCAAAGGCGTTTCAATGCGCACGCCATGATGTTCCACCCCGGCTTTCAGGCCGACATCCAGCGCTTTCTGGAAAGCCTTGAAGAACGCGGGGCGGCAATCAGGATAACCGGAATAATCCAGCGCGTTCGCACCGATAAAAATGGCCCGTGCACCGGTCGCCTCGGCGAACGAAGCGGCAAAGCTCAGAAAAATAATGTTGCGCGCCGGAACATACGTGGAAGGGATAACGCCCTTTTTCACACCGCTCACCGGGACACGGACGTTCGCATCCAGAAGCGACGACCCCTTCCATGGCATGCTGATCTTCACCACTTCCAGCGCAACCCCCGCCGCCCGGGCTACCGCCTTTGCGGCCGCGATCTCTTTCCTGTGCCGCTGGCCGTAATCAAAGACCAGTGCGCGCACGGCATAACCCTGATCAAGGGCATAATAAAGCACGGTCGCGGAATCCAGGCCGCCGGAAAGAAGGACGATGGCTTTCTTACTCATAATAAACCACGTCCGCCTTCTCGGACTCCCACACCTGCACCTTCACCAGCCGCACCGGCGCGATCAGCGGCCTGTATTCATTGTAAATATACCGCGCAAGATTCTCGGCGGTAGGATTATTGACTTTGAAAAAATCCAGGTCGTTCAGGCAGGCATGGTCAAGCCGCGCAAGAATGCTTTTCAGATGCTTCTTCATCTCAACGAAATCAGCCATCACGCCGATACCGTTGAGCTTGTCGCCGGCGACCGTCACGGCCACCTTCCAGGTATGGCCATGGAGGTTCTTGCACTGCCCGTCATAATCGCGCAAAAAATGCGCGGAAGAAAAATCGCCACGTACCGTCAGCTCAAACATGGTCCACCCTCCTCACGGAAACAAGGTCGTGCCCCAGAAAGCGCTTGGCCAGTATCCGAAAATGCTCCGGCTCATCCGATACCAGGAATTCATGGCGCGGCGGACGCGTAGACTTCCGGGAGAGGCCTTTTGACTCCAGGAGCGCCTTGACCTCGCGCGCCGTCTCTGTCGCGGAATCAACCAGCGTCACGCCCTTGCCCATCACTTTCTGGATCACGGGCTTAAGCAGCGGATAATGCGTACACCCGAGAATAAGGGTGTCCACCCGTTCACGCCGCACTGGAGCAAGGTATTCCTCCGCCACGCTTTCAGTCACTTTGCCGTCGATCCACCCCTCTTCCACCAAAGGAACGAACAGCGGACATGGCCTGGACACCACACGCGCCCGGGGCAGCATCCTCTGTATGGTCCCGGCATACTTCCCGCTGGCCACCGTGGATTGCGTGGCGATAACACCGATGCGCCCGCTTTGGGTGACCTCAACAGCCCGGCGGGACCCCGGCTCGATAACCCCGATGACCGGGACCGCGTACTCCTTGCGGATCACACCAAGCGCCCAGCTGGTGGATGTGTTGCAGGCGATCACGACCACTTTCACGCCATATTTCAAAAGAACGTTCATATTATCCTTCGAGAACCGGATGACCGACTCCCTGGATTTCGTCCCGTAGGGCACGCGGGCGGTATCGCCGAAATAAACGATCTGCTCATTGGGCAGCAGCCGCGTGATCTCCTGCGCCACCGTCAAACCGCCGATCCCGCTGTCAAAAACGCCGATGGGACGGTCACACATCCCCGATCGATCAGATCCCTGAAGCATAAACAAACCTTAATACGCTCTTGGTTATAGAATCCGCCAACCGCTGGCGGAACGCATTGTCCTTGAGAAGAGCCGCCTCTTTCGGATTCGTCACGAACCCCACCTCTACCAGCACCGCCGGGATCAGGGTGTTGCGCAGGACAAAGAACCGCTCCGGCTTGCTTCCACGGCTCTGCCGCGGCACTTCATGCGCAAGCCCCTGGGCAACAGCATCCGAAAGGCCGGGCGAAAAAGCGCACTTATAGGCATAAAGCATATCCATCGCGACCGCCCTGAGGTCGGGGATATCGCTGCGCATGTTGTAAAGGCTGCAGATCTTCTTTTCATTCGCCAGGCGCTGGTCCTCGCCCTTGTCGTCACGGCTCAGAGCCCCGACGTAATACACCTCGATCCCGTTCGCCCGGCGGGTCTTGTTGGCATTGGCGTGAATGCTGACAAAAAGATCAACATCCGGCTGGCTGGCCATCATCGTGCGGTCCGCCAGCGAAATAAAATCCTCGCTGTCGCGCGTCATGACGACCGTAACGCCCGCAGCTTCAAAATCCTTCTTGACCCGGCGGGCAATGTCGAGCACCACATCTTTTTCCTTCAGGCCGCCGACACCGATAGCACCGGGATCTTTCCCGCCATGCCCTGCATCAACCACCACCTTCCTCAACCTTCCGGACTGAGCCCCCCTTACATAATCTTCCTGCGGAACAGACGCCGGGCCGAAGACCGCGCGTTCGAAATCCGGCGGAAAGATGACCGCGCCGTGCTTGCGGTATAACGGCGCGCTGAGCGCGATGCGATTCTTGTCGGTAACCACCATATCACTGCCGACCATCCCCTGGATCTTCTTGTTGAGATAGAACATGGTGATGGTCTGGGACACGGGGTCCCAGCGGCACTCGATATTATATTTACGGCACAGCTCCTGCGCGGAGATCTCCCCCGCCGGTTTGGGGCCGCCTGTCCTGGGGATGGACGCGCAGCCGGCGACCAGAAAAAGACAAAATACAAGGATCAGCGTTCTTGCCATATTAATTGACCGCCTTGGACGGTTCCGGTTTCGCTTCGAGCGCCGCTGAAGCCGCGGATTCAGGGGTAACGCTTTTGGGCGTCAGGATAACAACGAACTCTTCGCGCCGGACCGAACTGTTATGATAACGAAAGGCAAACCCCAGCAAAGGCAGGTCGCCGATCAGCGGGATCTTGCGCTGGGTCAATACCTGCTCGGTCGCGATCAGCCCGCCCAGCACAATAGACCCCCCCTCAAGCGACCGCACGGTCGCACTGCGCGGCTTGCGGTTAAGCATCGCGGATTTGGTTGTTTTAGGCGGAGAACCCGGCTCGCGCGCGAAAATGACCGTCTTCAGCGTCCCGTCCACATCGAGCTGGGGCCTGAGGATGAACTCGACCGCGACCCCCTCTGCAAAAGGGCCCTCACCGACATCCGGATCGACCGCCTCAAGCGATACGTCCGGCTCATCAAGATGTATGACCATCCTGACCTCGCTGTCCGACATTACCGGGACATCCGAGACCGGATATTCTTTCACGATACCAACAGTATCCAGCGCCTCGATCAGCGGAACAAAGTCCGCCCCTTCGATCGTCCCCAGGCTGAGCGATTCCCCTTTACCCTTCCCGCTCAAAAAACCCCAGTGGCCTTCCAGCCTGAATTTCTGATGATCCGCCACGATGCCCGACCAGTCGACCCCGTCAAGATGCTCATCGTCAAGCACCACATGCACCAGCTTGGCCTCCAGGATGATCTTGCGCCCGCGGGGATCAAGCGCCTCAACAGCCCGTCGCACTTTATCCACAACTGCCGGAGCATCCGTGACAACGATCTGATTCTTCTTCATATCCGCCGTGATCGCGCCCACACTCTGGGTAAGCAACCCCCGGACACTGTCAAGGACCTCATTGGCGCGGCTGAATTTCAAGGGGATCTCGACCGTCACGGTCTGAATATCCATCTGGCGGATCAAGGCTTCCATGGCCCTGATGCGCTCGGGCGTATCCATCAGGACAACACTTTTGGCCTCTTCATTGGCGATCACTTTTCCGTCCGAGCTTTTCATCTGCGTCAGCACGGCCGTGACCTCATAGACCTGGGCAAAATTCAACCGGACGATCCTGACCGATGGCTCAGCGCCATCCGCCGCACTGGCCCAGGCAAGGGGACCGGCCGCAAAAACAACGGAACATAATAAAATATTTAATATGAACTTCTTCATAGTCAACACATTGTTATTAAAGAGGGCGGGGCTGTCAACGATAATGTGTCTTTCATCAACTCGTGCGCAGGAACTGCCTGTCCAGGAAAGACCCTTTGACCTCAATGAACACCGGTCGGCCATGCGGACAAGTGAACGGGTCGGCACACGCCAGGAGCCGCTTGAGCTGCTCGCGAGCCTCATCCCCATGCATCACCTCACCTGCCATGACCGATGCGCGGCACGCCCGGCGGGCAAGCCTGTCCCGATCAGAAAGGCCCTTGACTTCATCGGACAATAAAGACCGGAACGCGGCCTCCGGCGCCCTGATCAGGCGTGGATGCGCCTGCAGCGCCACCGCGCCTTCCCCCATCAATTCGGATTCGAACCCGAGAGCGTCAAGCTGCGGTTTTCCATCCTCCCACAATAAAAGCTCGCGCGGCGAAAGCCTGATCACAACAGGCACAAGCAAACGCTCCAGCTCCACCGAGCCGGATGACATCTGCCTTGAAAACAACTCGAAAAGGATACGCTCCTGGGCGGCATGCTGATCGACCACGAACAACCCCTCCCCTTCCTCAAAAAGATGATACTTGCGGATGAACGTACCAAGGAACCGCGCGCGTAAAAGACGGTCTTTCAATGTTTCATCCCGCCGGGCAGAAAGCTGTTCGGTCAATGCGAAAAAATCATCCGTGCCCGTGCCCGTGCCCGTGCCCGGCGATGCCAAAGAAGCGGCCGGAGTAAAAGGAGGGACGCTGGAGCGCTGCCCCGGACCAAAGACCAGGCGCTCGGACCGCAAGCCCGACTGTTCGGGCATAACACCGGGCTCGAACCTGAAAATATCCGCGGCCGCCTGTTTCGCACCGCCCCTGGTCATCAATGCCTGCTCGATCGTCCGGCGGATAAAACTGCCGATACGCGCCTCGTCCTTGATACGGACCTCCCGCTTGGCGGGATGAATATTCACGTCCACCTCCTGCGGAGGGATCTCCAGAAAAAGAACAAAGAACGGATGCACGCCTTCAGGCATGACCAGGCGATACACATCGTTCAAATGGAACAGCACGCTTTTAGACTGAACAGGGCGCCCGTTGACGAATACGAACTGAAGGTCCCGCCTGGGCCGCGCGATATTCATGTCGCCCAGAAGCCCGCTGATCCGGACATCGCCGTTCCTGACACTGTCAAGCGTGATAATATGCTCCGCTTTGAGCGCCAGCGCCTTTGCCGCGCGCTCGGCGCCTTTAACAACAGGCGGCAAAGCATAAACCTCGCGGCCATTATGGGTCAGCACAAAATGTTTCTGCGGATAAAGCAACGCATACGGCAGAAAAACAGCCGCGGCCTGATCAAACTCCGTCGTGTCGGATTTAAGGAATTTTTGACGGGCCGGTGTATTAAAAAATATTGCCTCAACCCGGATATCCGTGCCCTGCCCCGGCATTGCCACAGGCACAGGCGCCTCCCTCTCCCCCCCGCGCACCCTGATCTCCCAGGCATCGCCCAGGCCTTCCGCCCGGCTTTTGAGCGTCAACTCGGAAACGGACGAGACCGAATACAAAGCCTCCCCGCGAAACCCGAGCGAAAGAATGGACTCAAGATCCTCCCCCGAGCGGATCTTGCTGGTGGCATGACGGGAAAAGAGCTCGGCCATATCCTCACGCGGGATCCCCGAACCATTATCCCTGACCTGGATCAGGGTCTTTCCGCCTGAAGCAAGGTGCACTTCTACCATCGACGCGCCGGCGTCCAGGCTGTTCTCCATCAGCTCCTTGACCACCGAAGCCGGACGCTCTACCACCTCCCCGGCGGCGATCCTGGCAATAACATCTGACGGCAATATCCGGACCTTAGGCATATTTCCTTTTAAGTTCGCTCAATGTCTGCAGGGCCTGCAGCGGCGTCATGTTCTCGATATCCAGCGCCTCCACGGACGCGCGCAATTCATCCTTGCCCGGATCGAGCGGAGGCTTGAACAGGTCCGGTCCCGGCGTATGTGCCGCCAATTGACTCTGCTCCAGCTCAAGCAGGATCGCATTCGCGCGGCTCACCACCTTGCCCGGCATGCCGGCAAGCTTGGCCACATAGATCCCGTAACTGTCATCCGCCGCGCCGGGAACGATCTGGTGAAGAAAGATCACGTTGTCATCCCACTCGCGCACCAGGACATTATAATTCTTAACACCCGAAAGCTGGTCGGACAACCTGGTCAGTTCGTGAAAATGCGTGGCAAAGAACACCCGCGCTTTCTTCGTGTGCAAATGTTCAACCAGGGCCCAGGCAAGCGCAAGCCCGTCATAAGTAGAGGTCCCGCGGCCGATCTCGTCAAGGATGACCAGGCTCCTGGGCGTGAGGTTATTAACGATATCCGCGGCCTCGGTCATCTCGACCATGAAGGTACTCTGGCCCTTGCCGATCTCGTCGTGTGCGCCGATCCGGGTAAAGATCTTGTCCACCACCCCTATCCGTGCCGACCTGGCCGGAACAAAACTCCCCATTTGCGCCATCACGGCCAGCAGCGCGTTCTGACGGATATAGGTCGATTTCCCCGCCATGTTCGGCCCGGTCAATATGACCAGATGCGCGCCGTCTCCCAATCGGGTATCATTGGGAATGAACTCCCCGCTCAAGAGGCCTTCCACCACCGGATGGCGGCCGGCCTCGACCATGAACTCGACGCCCTCGGACAGCTTCGGGCGGGAATAACCCGGCCGGGCGGCCACCGCCGCCAGCGACGCAAGCACATCCACCACCGCCACCTCGCGGCAAAAACGATGGACATCGGCCATCGCATGAATGATATCTTTCGTCAATTCCTGTAAAATATCCGCTTCAAGCTTCAGCACTTTTTCCTGGGCGGTCAATATCTTGACCTCATGCTCCTTGAGCTCCGGCGTAATAAAGCGCTCGCCGTTAACCAACGTCTGTTTTCGCTGATAATCCGGCGGAACAGACTTCAGGTTCGCATTGGTGATCTCGATATAATATCCAAAAACCCTGTTAAACCCCACTTTCAGCGAATTGATCCCGCTGCGGCGCACTTCCCGCGCCTGATAATCCTGCAACCATTCAAGGCCGTTATCCTGCAAGCCCTTGAGCTCGTCAAGCCCGGCATTGAACCCTTTGCGGATGACCTTGCCCTCATTTTTCGCCAGCGGCATGTCCGGATCGATGGCCGCCGCAAGCTTCTCCCGAAGGCCGGGGATATCGTGCAAAGCGAATAATTCATTGACGGCCGCAACCGTGACCAGCGAGGCCGCCAGCCCCGGCGCGCGCGCAAGCGCGTTACGAATGACCAGAAGATCCTTCGGCAAGGCACAGCCGCAACTCAAGCGCGACAAACTTTTCTCAACATCGGGCATATCCTTAAGCTCATGGCTGCCCAATTGTGCGCTTAATGCCGCGTTGTTCTTCAAAAGCTCCACGGCATCAAGCCGCTGGTCAATAAGCGGCACCGCTTTCAAGGGGTGATACAGCCAGGAACGGAAAAGCCGGCGCCCCATCGGCGTGACCGTGCAGTCCAGCGCCTTTAACAGGCTGTCGAGCTCCAGGCCGTAATGCGCCGCGGGTGAAATAAAAACATAGCCCGAATCATTATACAAGGAGATCCGGTCAAGATGCCTGATAGGCGTTTTGTTCATATCGCGCAGGTATTCCACCAGCGCACCGGCCGCCGCCTGGGCCTGGGGCAACGGCTCGATCCCGAACCCGCGCAAACTCTGAACGCCGAAATGTTCCAGTAAAACCTTGCGCCCGCGCTCTGGCTCGAATGACCAGCCGCGGAACGCGGTCAGCGTCAACCCCTTAAGCCGCAGCATCGGATGCGCCAGCAGTTTTTTGACCTCGGCTTCTTTTGCCTCGGGATAAACACATTCATTCAGGGGGATCTTGGAAAGGACTTCCAGCACCTGATGCTCGCTGACAAATTCATTGGCCTGGATAGCGCCTGTGGCGGTATCGGTGAACGCAATGCCGATCGCCTTCGGGCCGGGCGCGAGCGTCAGCAAGAACCGCGCTTGCGACCCTTCATCCAGGAAAGTCCCGGCCGAAATGACCCGCACGACCTCCCGGCGCACAATGCCTTTCGTGACCAGGGCCGGGTCCTCGACCTGCTCGCAAATAGCCACCTTTCGTCCGGCGCGCACCAGGCGGCTGATATAATTCTCCGCCGAATGGTACGGAATGCCGCACATAGGGACCTTGCCCTTGTCGTCGCTCCCGCGGGAGGTCAATACAAGCTCGAGGAGGCGCGACGCGTCCCGGGCATCCTCGTAGAACATTTCATAAAAATCACCCAGGCGAAAGAACAGAATGCAGTCTTTATGGGAAGATTTAACCTCGGCATACTGCCTGAGCATGGGCGTGGAGGAAGAAGCTTGATCCATAGCGCGCATTATACAAGAAATCCCGAATGCATCAATCCCAAACAGCCCGATGGTAATGTTCAAGGATGTTCTTGTCCCGCGTCAGGAGCGGCGCCTCGTTGAACGCCGCCTGTTTCATATCCTTTAAAAAGCGTTCAGGCCTGATATCCAGCTTGCCCGCCTCCCTCAGGAACTGGATCTCCAGCAGGACCATCGGCGATATATAAAGTTCTACCTAATCAAGCATCCGGCCCCCCCAACCTTGACATTACATCAAAATAGATGTTATACTTCGTTTTATTATTAACCCGAGGGAAAATCTATGCGAAACACGCCGGTTAAGCGCGCTCTTTTGATCGTCCTTGCCTTCTTTCTTGCCTCCCCCTCAATATCCTTTGCGGTCATCGACAAAGCCTCACCATCCTCCGATAAAGATATCATGTCCATGAACATCAAAGACGTCACGGTCAAAGAGACCACCCGCTATGGCCTGGAGCTGTACCGCAAAGGCAATTACGCCGAGGCCGTCAAGGTATTCAAGGCCATTCTCAAGAAAGACTGCCCCAATCGGCTGGCCCAGTACCACCTGCAAAAGATCGCGCAAAAAGGGCCTGAATTCACCTACCTGAAAGACGATCTAAAGAAACTGCCCTGCGAACAATTCGACTTCAATGAAGAAGACTTTCTTCCGGCGTCTTTTTATTTCGAAAAAGACACGGACCTCATGCTCGAACAGCTGACGGCTTACAATAAAAGGTACCGCAACAGCAAGGCCACGCTGACGGCAAAGATCGCCGAATATAAAGCGGCCGCCGAACAGCTCGAAAAACGCACTCAAGACATGACCGAAGCGCTGAGCGCCGGGAATAAAATGAGCGCGGAAACGATCGCCGCGTTAAAAGCCAGCCTGAACCAGGCCGTCAATGACGCCAAGTCCATGAACGACCAGATCACGGAACTCAATCAGGCCCTGGCCCAAAAGGCCTCCGGGCCCTCTTCCGCCGCCCCAGCTCCAACACCGGGCGCTGCACCGGCACCGACCGCCACAGAAGAACTCACGACCATCCAGGCAAAATTCGTGAACATCCAGAAACGCCTGGATCAGATCGAGATCTCCATCGCCGAAAAGAACCGGCACATCCTTGACCTCCGGAACAACCTTGAGGCCGTCAAACAATAAGAGGACCTATGCATAAATCTGCCATCAACCGCCCCATCCTTTCCCTCTTGCTCGCCATGATCCTGGGATACGGCGGAAATACCGCGGCCTGGGCCCAGGCGTATACCGCGCAGATATCCTTCCTCGAAAAATACGCCTCGCGCCTTTACGACCGCGGAGACTATCCCGGGGCATGGAAAGAGTTCCAGCGCATTGTCCGGCTTGATCCGAACAACCCCGCGGCCGCGCGCTACCTCAAGCTCATCACGGAAAGGACCGGGCAAAGATCCGCCGGCGCCCAAACCCTTGTTGACCTCATCGACCCGGCCATCAACGATATTGCCACGCTCAAGGCCGATATTGCCCGCTATGAAACCGGGTCGCTCGACCTCGAATACCTTATCCGCAACCTGATCACCGAGAATGACGCCCTCTACTCCATGCTTTACCTGCGCTCGCGCGAACTCGGAGAGCTGCGCGCCAAATTCTCCGGTACGCCATACGCCGGGCCCTTTGATTCCCTGATGAAAAGCCTGCCGCCGGACCGGGTCCCGCAACGGCTGCATCAATCCAATGAGCTCCTCAAGCTGACGGGTGAAGCCGGCGAACAGTCCGGGATCAGCGTCAATACTTCCGCCTCGGCCGATGAGGTCCAGGCGCGCCTGCAAAATACAGCCTCCGGCCAGAGGCCGCCCAGGCTCGCGGCTGCCATCGACGACAAAAGGGAAATGCTGGTCGATAAGACCCTCGCCGTGATGGACAGGCAGGACAATCTGGCCAGGATCAAGAACAACCTTGCGCGCATGAACACAACACTCAAGGATATCGACACATATTATCAATCGATCAAATCCGATCTCGGGACCAGGAATTTTACCGATCAAAAACAATTTTCCGACCTGATGAACGATTACGCGGCCAAACTCAAAGAGATCGATGTCCTCAAAACCAGGGTCGAAAATGACGACAAGCGGCTGAACACCTCAAAAGACAGCCTCTTCAGGCAAAATTCATCCGTTACGAATATCGACACATCCCTGGCCGCCAAAGACCGCCAGATCGCTGAATTCAGATCCCTGCTCGCCGAAAAGAACGCCATCATCGCGCAACAGGATGTCACCCTGACATTCACCGACAACGCACTTGGGAAGACCGGCGCCAGCCTGACCTCGATCGAAAGCCTCCTCAAACAAAACGATGCCGACATGGCTGACCTTCGGGCCGGGGTTTCCAAAATGCGCGCGCTGGTCCAGCCCGGGAACACCGCACTTCCGGCTCCCGCCATCCCGGCCGAGAACAGGAACACGGCGCTCATGATGCAAAGTGAAATAATCGCCTCCTTCACCACTCAAATGGAAAAACTTGAGAACCAGCTCCTGGAGGCCCGTACCGGGCTGTCCGATAAAGACCTGGAACTCCAGAAAACCAGGGCCAAAGTCCGTTCGCTTGAAGCCGGACTGACCAAGAATGAATCCTTGGCCTGGCGCGACAAGAACGAACTCCTGGAGCTCAAAGAATCCGATGCCGCAAAAACGAAAGAGATCGCACAACTGAAGACCGAAGTCGAGGCATTGCTTCCTGCGGCGGAAAAACACAACAGCCAGGCCTCCGTGACACCGCCTGGCCAGCCGGTGAACGCAGCATCCGCCCGCTTGCCCTCGCCGGCCAATGCCGAAGAGGTCCGGATCCTTCACGAAACGCTTGCCGAAAAAGACAATACGATCGTGCTGCTCAAACAGCAACTGCTGAAATCCCTGTCTTCGGTCAACGATCAAACCACAGCCCAGACAGCCGAAACCAGATCCGCCGTCTGCAACTATTCGCTGGACCTGCAGGAAAAAAGCGCCCAGCTGGCCGCGCTCCAGAACAGGATCGATCAACAAGCCAGGGTCATCGAACAGACCGATAAAGAAAGCCAACTGCTGCAGGAAAAACTCGCGGTCATGCAAGCCAAACAGGATGCCATCAAGGGTGTCGTTCAGAAACGCGACATGGAATTCCTGCGGGCGTCCGCGGAAGCGGATGCCAAAGCCAAGGACCTGATACAAATGACAGCGGATCGCGACGCATTGAAAACACGAATGGCCGACAGGGAAAGCGCCGCCACACTGGCGGAATCCCGGTTGCTGCAGAGAGAAGAAGAGATCGTGCGGCTAAACAAGGAGATCGCGGCCCTGCAAACAACAACAACCAACGCGCACGCCGAGATCGCCCGGCTGAACAACGAACTGCAAAAACTGCGGAAATAATTATTTCCCGATACAGAACCCGGAAAAGATGCGTTCGATCGCATCCGCATCAATATTCCGGCCCGTCACAGCATCCAGCCGGTTGACCGCGCCCTTGATCCCCTCGGAAACGATCTCCAGCGGCGCACGGTTATCCATGGCCTCAACCGAACGGTCCAGCGAATCGGCCGCCAGGCGCAAGGCCTCGATATGACGGGCATTGGTAACAACGACCGCGTTCATGTCCGGCAAGCCGCCCTTCACTGCCAATTCAACCAAAACTCCTTCCAGCCGCGCGATCCCGTCCCCGGTCAACGCTGAAACCTCAACCATCGGACGGCCCGATGCCAATGCCGTCACATTCTCAACGCATGCCGCCGACAGGTCGCTTTTGTTTAAAACGATCACCGTCCTGACCGTTGCCGTCTTCACCAACAGGGCAAGATCTGCCGCCTCCAGCGGACGGGAACGGTCAAGGATCAGGATCACAATATCCGCCGAAGCAATAGAGGCATGACTGCGGCGCACCGCCTCTTCTTCCACCTTATCGCGCGGGTCAAGGATGCCCGCGGTATCCACCAGGCTCACCGGGATCCCCTGAATATTCGCACTCTCTTCCAGCGTATCGCGCGTCGTCCCGGCCACATCGGTCACAATAGCGCGCGGATGTTTCAAGAGAGCATTAAGCAGCGACGATTTCCCGGCATTAGGCTTGCCGCAAATGACCATCCGAATGCCTTCCCTTAAAATAACGCCGCCATCCGCCGTAGACAAAAGACCGTTGATCCGCTGCAATGCACGGACAATATCCTGTTTCGCTCCGGCCGGCTGGCCGCGGTCGATATCATCCTCGGGAAAATTCAAAAGCGCCTCAAAGCCTGTATAAACCGTCATCAGCATTTCACGGACAGCATTCAGCTCCGCCGACAACTCGCCTCCCAGCTGATGGCTGGCCGCGCGCAGCATGCGCTGCGTGCGCGCCGATACCATATCCTGCACCGCCTCCGCCTGGGCGAGGTCAATACGGCCGTTCAAAAAAGCGCGTTTGGTGAATTCTCCCGGCTCCGCCAGGCGCGCGCCGTTCTTCAGGCAAAGTTCCAATGCCAAACGGGCCGCAGACACACCGCCATGCGTATGGATCTCGGCAACATCCTGTGCCGTATAACTTTTAGGCGCGCGCATCACGACCGCCAAAGACTCATCGATCACGGCACCGGGAGCTTCCATGACCCACCCCAAATGCATGGCATTCGGCTTCCAGCTTTCCGGCCGGCCGGCCGACTTTGCCGTAAAAACCCTGCCGAGCACATTCACGCTCTGCGGACCGCTCAGACGCACGATGGCAACACCTCCCGCGCCAGCGGCAGTCGCAATCGCGGCAATGGTGTCTAGATGTGATGCGTATTGATACATTCTTTCCTGACCTCCGCCGCTAAAAAAACAGAACCCACCGCAAGGATTATACCGCTTTTCCCCGCCAGACGCACGGCCCCGGCCATGGCGGATGGGACATCGTTGAATGAAACACATTCTTTCGACGGAAAATACGCTCCAAGTTCCTGCGCCGAAAACGCGAAGGCTCTCGGATTATCCGCCTTGGCCGTCACAACCCTGCCGGCAACAGGCCCCAGCGCCGCACAAATACCCGCAATATCCTTATCCCGGCTTATCCCGAGCAGAACAACCGCCTGACATCCTGGAAAAACTTTACTAAAAGCCCGCGCACAAGCCGCGGCCGATTGCGGAGTATGCGCGGAATCAACAACAACAACCGGCCGTAAACCGTCAAAGACCTCGAACCGCCCGGGCCATACCGTCGAAGAAATGCCCTGGCACGCCGCGTCTTGCGTTAACACCAGCCCGTAAGCTTCAAGATCCTCCGCCATGGCAATGGCCAGGGCCGCATTGGCCGCCTGATGTTCACCGGGTAACCGGGCATGAAGGTCAGAATACTCCCGGCGGCCGGATACGCCGAACCTCACTCCGTCGGGCCCTTCCGATAGGATATTCAGCGGCATATCCTCGCCGATCAAAGTCGGCAGGATCCCGAACAAACCCGCCCTGGCCTTTAAAACCACCATGACCCCTGGCTCCTGGCGGGCAAAGACCGCGCGCTGCGACGGAGACTTGATGATCGCCGCCTTCTCCGCCGCGATCAGTTCCAGCGTTCCGCCCAGGATAGCCGTATGCTCAAGGCTGATCGGCGTAATGCCGCACACACTCGTCTCAAAAATATTCGTGGCATCCAGGCGGCCGCCAAGCCCGGTCTCAAGCACGACCAGCCTGACCTTTTTCGCCGCGAAATGCGCCACCGCCAACGCCGTCAACAGTTCATAATAAGTAATATCAACACCCGATGCGCGCAAACGATCGATCTCTCCCTGATGGCTCCGCAGTTGTTCATCAAACTCCTGCGGAGTGATCATCCCCTCGAAGGAATCAGAAGACCGGACATCCGGATCAAGAACACGGATGCGCTCATGAACAGAATACAAATGAGGAGACGTATAAAGCCCCACGCGATACCCGGCCGCACGTAAAATATTGGCGAGGAATGCGGCCGTCGACCCCTTGCCTTTAGAGCCGGCGATATGCGCGAAACGCAGCGATGACTCCGGATGACGAAAAACCTTAAGCAACCCGTCCATCCGGTCCACCGAAAAAGACGAAACCCCGGCTTGATCGAGCCGGGGTTCCCAATTGACGAACGAAGCTAAATATTCATTTGTATTGAATTTCATATAACCTTTACCACCCCGGGGGCGCAGGTTTCCTGCACCCCCGGGGTGAAGGAGGTTTTAATGCCGAAAATGCCTGACACCGGTAACCGCCATCGCCATCTTGCGCTTGTTGGCCTCCGCGATCACTTCCTGGTCGGCAATAGAACCTCCGGTCTGAATAATAGCCTTAACCCCTGCCTTGGCCGCAAAAGTGACGGTATCCGCCTTTGGCAGGAAAGCATCCGACGCGAGGCACGCGCCTTTAGCCAGCTTGCCGGCACGGGCGATCGCGAGTTTCGCGCTGTCAACGCGCGAAGTCTGGCCCATACCAATACCCACGGTCCTGGTACCCTTGGTCAAAACAATGGCATTAGACTTCACATATTTGACGACTTTCCAGCCGAATAAAAGCGATTGAACCTGTGCCTTGGTAAGCCGGGCTTTACTGACCACCTTCAGCTCCTCCGGGGCCAAAACCCGGGTATCCGCCCCCTGCAGTAAAAGTCCGCCGGAAACTTTCTTGAGATCAAACTTGTCCTTTACATAATCTTCAACCGCCAGTTCCATCAGGCGGATATTCTTCTTCTGTGCCAGAAGCTCAAACGATTCCTTGTCAAAAGCAGGTGCGATCACGCACTCCATAAAACCGCTTTTGGCGATCGCCTCCGCTGTTTTCTTGTCGACCGGCCTGTTCAAACCGATAATGCCCCCGAACGCCGACAACTTATCGCAAGCCCAGGCATTGACATAGGCCTTGGCCAGGCTCACGTCTTCCGCCACGCCGCAGGGATTATTATGTTTGATAACGACCGCCGCCGGCCCGGTAAAAGCATAGGCGATATCAACCGCCGCGGCGAGATCAAGGATATTGTTGAACGAAAGCTCTTTGCCATGCAGCTGCTTCATTTTAGCCAGCGCATTAACCCCGGCCGCGTCGCGGTAAAATGCAGCCGGCTGATGCGGGTTCTCGCCGTAACGCAGCTCCTGGACCTTCACAAAACTCAGGTCCACCTGGGAAGGCATGGCCGTAAACGCATCGGACGTGAACCGGCGCGCCAGGAACTGCGCGATCACACGGTCATACGCGGACGTGCGCTCAAAAACCTCCACCGCCAGATTGAACAAAAGCGCGTCGGGAAGGATGCCTCTGTTGGTCTCCAGCTCCTTAAGGACCTCCTTATACCGCTCCGGATTGCAAATGACCGCCACACTCTTGTAATTCTTCGCGCCGGACCGCAGCATCGATGGCCCGCCGATATCGATATTCTCGATGGCTTCCGCCAGATCGACATTCTTCTTGGCCGTCACCTTTTCAAAAGGATAAAGATTGACCACCACCATATCAATAAGCCCGATATCATGCTCGGCCACGGTCTTCATATGCTCAGGATTATCGCGCAACGCCAGCAGCCCCCCATGGATCTTGGGGTGAAGTGTCTTGACACGGCCGTCAAGCATTTCCGGGAAACCGGTATGCTCGGAGACGTCCTTGACCGTGAAGCCGGCATCCCTGAGCGCCTTGGCCGTTCCTCCGGTGGACAGGATCTCAATATTAAATTTCGCCAGCCCTTTGACAAACTCTATCAGGCCGGTCTTGTCTGAAACGCTGATCAGCGCGCGCTTGACTTTGATCATGAATGAGGTCCTTTTAAGAAAATTACAAATTCATTTTCCAAAGAATGCTTTTGGAAGTTCAAGGCCCAGGGCGGAGGTCTATCATCAGATGCGAGTTCACGCCTATCCTTCCACTCTCTAGATAGGGATAGGCGTGCTGTCTGAGCAGCTGATGATAGACCGCAGCCCGGCCTTTAACACGATGCATTAGCGCATCGTAATTTTTCCGCCCTTTTTCCGCTTAAGCTCGGAAGGTTTGGAATAAAAACGGCGCTCCTTCAGCTCGACGAGAAAACCCTCGCGCTGACAAAGCTTCTTGAACGTCCGCAGTGCTTTTTCAAAACTGTTGCGGTCCGACACTTTGACTTCGACCATAAATTAAATTCACCCGCCTTTCTGAAAAAATTGAGTGCTAATACTAACACGGAGGAAAAAAGCAGTCAACGATTTACACCAACACGCAACGGCGCTCAACCACGAAAAAACAACTTCTGGAAGAACGGCTCAAACGGAGAAACCAGCATGAGGGCCGTCAGCGCGATCAAAATAACGGTCGTTCCCCAGCCGATGATATTCTGGAACCTGTTATTCACATAATCTCCCATAATATAACGGCTGTTCACCATATAGATCATGGAAATCAGGACCACCGGCAAAAGCATGGCATTGATAATCTGGGACCAGAGCGTAATAACGATGAGCGGCGCATTGGGCCAAAGAATAATAAGGACCGCGACCGCAATGATGCTCCCGAACAGCCAGTAGAACTGCGGCGCTTCATCCACGCGCTTGTCGATACCCGCCTCAAACCCGAACGCTTCGCAAACATAGAACGCGGTCGCCAGCGGCAGGATCGTTGCGGAAAAAGCCGACGCGATAAAAAGCCCGAAAGCAAAAACCTGCGACGCAAGGGCTCCGGCAAAAGGTTTCAGAGCCATCGCCGCATCCGCCGCCTCCTTGATCACAATGCCGTTCTTGTTGAGCGTGGCCGCACAAGCGACAATAATGAAGAACGCCACCACCACGGTCGCCGTACAGCCGAGAATAACATCGATCAGCGCGAACTTGTAATCCTTGACCGTGATCCCTTTCTCAATAACCGCGGACTGCATATAGAATTGCATCCAGGGCGCGATAGTCGTTCCGATAATGCCAAGGACCATCCCCAAATACTCGTTGTCCAGTTTCGCCTGGGGATGGACGAATGCGTGGCCGATGGCACCCCATTCCGGCTTGGCCATGACCGCTGAAATAACATAGAACAAAAGACAAAAACTGAAAAAAAGAAATATCCTTTCCGCGATCTTGTAATTCCCCTTGGTGGCCAGGATCCAGACCGCCAGCGCAGTGAGCGGAACAGAAATATATTTACTAACACCAAAAACCGCCATACTGCCCGCCACACCGGCAAATTCAGTCGCAGTATTCCCGATGTCCGCAATAATAAGCCCAACAAATATAAAAGCCGTGATCTTGACCCCGAAATTCTCGCGGATCAGGTCCGCCAGCCCCTTGCCGGTGATCATCCCCATGCGCAGGTTCATCTCCTGGATCACCACCAGGGCGATAAAAGAAGGAATAAGCGTCCACAAAAGATTGTACCCGTACAAGGCTCCGGCCACCGAGTAAGTCGTGATGCCGCCGGCATCATTATCCACGCTTCCGGTCACGATCCCCGGGCCAAGAATGGCCAGGAAGATCAATATGTTCCGGGCCGCAGGGCTGTTCTTAATGTCGTCAATGATCTTCATGGGTTCATTTTCCTAGATCTGGTCCTTATATTTCCCCCAGGCCAGGGCAATCAGCTCTTCCATCACATCGTCCACCGTGATCGACCCCATCAGGACATCGTTATCATCCAGGACCGGGATCGCCGTATACTTATACTGCTCGATCAGAAGCGCCACTTTCTCCATGCCATCGTCCGTACGGACAAAGACCTTGTGCGGATGGCAAACATCCAGAATAAGCCTCTCCGGCGGCTCATTGATGAACCGGTGAATGGTCGTCGTTCCAAGATAACCGTGATTCTCATCCACCACATAGATCGTGGTAAGGCTGACCGGGGACTCCGTGGCCGCCTTCAACCTCGTCCAGGCGTCACCCACGGTCGCATCCTTGCGCAGCCACAAATATTCCGTCGTCATCAGGCCGCCCGCGGAATCCTTGCGGAATCCCAACAACGTGCGCAGCCGCCGGGCAGACTGATTCTCCATCAAGCGCAGATAATTCTGCATCTTGTCTTTCGGAAGGCTCATTAAAAAGTCGGCCGCTTCATCGGAAGGGATCTGGCTGACCAGCTGGGCCACCTCGACATCCCCCATCTGATCGATCAACCCGAGCTTGTCATCCGGGGCCATATCGGCGAACATCTTGCGCTGGACATCCGGCGCCAGCGAACGGTAAAGCGAAGCCTGTTCAAAAACATCCAGGTCGCCCATAAGGTCCGCAAGCGCTGTCGGAGGGATCTTGGCGATCTTGGCCCTGGACACATCAAGCTTTAGAACATTCTTCTGATTGCCAATGGTCAGGACCTGGGAATTCTTCCATGAAACAAGCTCCTCGGCCGTAAGATAATCGGCGTTCTTTTTAAAGAACCGGACAAAAGCATCCGCGAAAGGCTCCAGGTCAAGCCGGCGCACCAGCCCGCGCAGGCCGACATCCACATGGGCGACATGATACTGGTTTTCCACGCGCAGCAAATGCACGTCATTCACGCGCTCGACCTTCCGGTTCTCAACGTCCACGATCTGCTGGTCAAGCACATCCCGCCGCAGGGCGAACTCACACGCCGGCTTTTGAGAAGAGAACACCACGGCGCCAGACGGGCACTTCAAATGGACACAATGACCGTCAAGCCTCTGGAACTCCGACATCGGGACTTCCGCGTAAGAAGACGCCATCCCGCCCCGGCAAATGATCAGCCCCTTGGCCCGCGGATAAATATCATTGTTCAAGTTCATCGAAAAGTCCTCGAACCGCCCCAGTACTTTTTCGTCAGAGGCGATCACTTGAAGACCCAGGAACTCGGATAAATAGACAAAAAATTGATCGACCATTACTCACCGATTTTGGAGAACCCCGACCCGGTTGCACATTTTACGAACCGGGCACTCCGAACACTTGGGCGATACAGGGCGGCAAACATTCTGTCCCCATAAGACCAGCAGCGCGTTATATTCCTTCCAGAACTTCACGGGCAATTTCTTGCGCAGGACCTGTTCCGTCTCATCCGGCGACCCTGTCGTCACAAAACCGAAACGGTTGGAAATGCGGTGAACATGGGTATCAACGCAAATACCGTCTTTCCCGAACCCCTCCACCAGCACCAGATTGGCTGTTTTTCGCCCGACCCCCTTGAGCGTCAGCAACTCTTCGAGCGTGTCCGGCACCCGGCCTTTAAAACGCTCCAGCAGATCGCGGGAGATCTCCAGGATACGCCGCGACTTGGTATGATAAAAACCCACAGGAAAAACAGCGCGCTCGATCTCGAGAACGGTCAACTCTAGCATAGCTTCGGGAGAATGGGCAAGGCGAAATAATCTTTCCGATGCCGGCAATGTGGTGGAATCCTTGGTCCGCAGGCTGAGCAGGCACGATATCAGGACCAGGTACGGCGACCGCCATCTTTTACCGACGAGCGTAACCGACGGGTCGGGCAGGTGTTTTACCGCCGCGCGGATCATCCCGATCATCCTGGATATCGAACCGACAGAAAGCATAAGATCTCAAAACGTATATCCCAGGTCCACCATCAGGTCGTGATCATCACGCCAGTTCTTGCGGGACTTGACAAAAAGCTCGAGAAAAACCTTTGTTTCCAGCAGCGTTTCCAGGTCCGTACGGGCCAGGGAACCGACCTGCTTGACCATCGACCCCCTGTTGCCGATCACGATCTCCTTCTGCGTCTGGCGCTCCACCAGGATCGCCGCGCGGATATACGTGGTCTTGCCCTTGGTCGGGCGCATCTCCTCGATCTCAACCGCGATGGCATGCGGCAGCTCTTCCCGGGTGAGCAGGAACAGCTTTTCACGGATAATATCCGCGACCACCTGCTTGCGGGGAACATCGGTCACAATATCCGCTTCGTAAAGCATGGGGCCCTGCGGCAGGAAGGAAAACACAGACGACAAAAGCTGGTCGACCTGAATGCCGTCACGCCCCGACAGCGGCAGGAGGACAAAATTTTTCATTTCCGATATCGGCATGCCGCGCGCCTGCTCCCAAAGCTCGACATATTCCGGGATATGTTTCCCTTTAAGGTCGATCTTGTTAAGCGCCATAATGACCGGGACTTTCTCGTTCTTCAGGCGGGAAACAATACGGCGCTCTTCTTCCCCCACACGCTCGGAAGAATCCACCACATAAATAATGCAATCCACGCCCTCGATAGAATTCACGCAGGCCTGGTTCATGTAACGGTCCAGATGATCACGGCCGATATGCCAGCCCGGTGTATCAATAAAAATAACCTGCCCACGCTCGTCCGTATAGATCCCGCGCAACATTTTCCGGGTGGTCTGGGGAACATCGGAAACGATCGAGATCTTTTCTCCGACCAGATAATTCAGCAGGGTGGATTTCCCCGTATTCGGACGGCCGATGATCGAGGCAAAGCCGCACTTAAGCTGAGGCTTCTTGACCGCTTTCTTCGGCGCTTTCTTGACCGGCGCTTTTGCTTCCTTCTTGACCGCTGCTTTTTTAACTGCTGCCATTGGGCCTCTTTCGATATTTCATCACCGCCACCGCCACTCCCGAAAACAGAATAAAATTGATAATGCTAAATACCCGCAAAACCTTGTCGGTCGTCATAAAAGCCCACGGGACCATCAGGAGCATGCACGTCCACACGCCCCACAGCCAATACTGCGAAAGGTCATCGGAAGACTTTCGCTCGACGATCTTGACGATCAGAGGGATATTCCACAGCGGCATGACCACCGAGGCGACCAACGCCAGCAACTCGAACGGGTTCATGTTAAAAAGCACAAAAAGCCTGATATTCCTTGAGGCGCCTGTCCACTTCCTTCATCGAAAGCGGCGCGGTCTTGCCCATGCCGAACCCTTCCACATTAAAAGACGCCAAGACCGTCCCGTAGACCGCCGCCCTGCGCAGGGTCTTCTGGTCCGTCTTGCGGGCTTTGGCAAGATACCCGAAAAACCCGCCGGCAAAGGTATCCCCGGCACCGGTGGGATCGACCACCTTGGCCACGGGATAGGCCGGATAACCGAATTGAAAATCACCGCCGAAAACATAAACCCCGTGCTCCCCCTTTTTTATGACCACGATACGGGGCCCCATCGCGCGGATCACGCGGGCCGCCGCAACCGTATTACGCTCACCGGTCAGCATCTTTGCTTCCGTGTCATTGAGGATCATCAAGTCCACTTTTTTCATCAACCGCTTCAGATCACGCAGCGCCGTATTGATCCACAGGTTCATCGTATCGAGCCCGACGAACTCGGGCTTGGCGATCATCGACAGCAGTTTCTCCTGCACCGAAGGCGCCAGGTTCGCCAGGAACACATGGGTCATCTTCCTGTGCTGATCCGTGATCTGCGGGATATAATCGGCCAGGACCCCCAGCTCGGTCGCATGTGTAATGGCGCTGTTAAGGTCTTCCTGCTTGTACTCCCCCGTCCAGCGAAAAGTCTTCCCGTCACTGATCGTCAAACCGGAAAGATTGATCCCCTTGCGCTTGAGAAAATCCAGATGCATCTTGGGGAAATCCTTCCCCACGATCCCCGCCACATGGACATCATCGAACAGGCGCGCGCTCATGCAAAAATGCGCCGCGCTGCCCCCCAGCATGTTCTTCTTCACACCCGAAGGCGTTTTGACATTATCCAGAGCAACTGTTCCCAATGCTAAAAACGCCATAGGTCATTCTCCAATGATTTTTACCAACACGCGCTTTCGGCGCCGGCCATCGAACTCGCCATAAAATATCTGCTCCCAGGGGCCGAAATCCAGCTTGCCGCCCGTTACGGCCACGGTCACGCTGCGTCCCAGCACTTCACGTTTCAAATGAGCGTCCGCATTATCTTCACCGGAATCATTATGCCGGTATTGCGCCGTCGGCGCATGCGGAGCCAATGTCTCAAGCCAGCGCTCCAGGTCCTGATGAAGCCCTGCCTCATCATCATTAATAAAAACACTGGCCGAAATGTGCATGGCATTGACCAGGCACAATCCTTCACGAATACCGCTGGCCTTGAGCGCGGAATCAACCTGCCCCGTGATATTGATATACGCCCGGCGGGTCGGGACCTCGAACCAAAGCTCCTGACGGAAAGATCTCATTCCGACTCTCCCTGGCATGGCCCAAGGATATGTGCGCGCTTGCCAACGGCCCTGGACCGGCGATCGTTCAATCGCGCCACAAATTCGCTGTCGCCAAGCAAATTCACCAGGTCCGCGTCCTTCTGCAAATGGTCCCACTCATCATACCCGAGGTCAATGGCACGCAGCATGGCCTGACGCGCGCAAGGGATATTGTTCAAAAGCGAATAACTGCACGCCAGATTATACATCACCACCGGCTCTTCCGGCCGAAGCGCGGCCAGCCGCTCGTCGATCGCGAGGCCCTTGGCATAAAGGCCCTCTTTGGTATACAGATCGCCCAGACACACCAGCACCTCGATAAAATCCGGCGCGTGGCCCAGAACATTCTCGTAAAAAGATATTTCGAATTGAACGTCTTTATTCTTTTTAACCATTGCGCGCCTTCAAATATTGGCCAATACGATTGACCGCTTCACGAAGATTGTCGTAACTTGACGCATAGGAGATACGCACATGATCAGAGCATTGCGAACCAAACGCACCGCCCGGCACCAGCGCGACCTTCTGCTTCTCCAGCAGGTCACGGGCAAAATCGATCGAGCTCATGTTCAGGCCCTTGATGGACGGGAACGCATAAAAAGCGCCCTGCGGCATATGGCACTCGAGCCCGAGCTCGTTAAGCGAAGCAACAATGAAATTCCGGCGGCGGTTATATTCTTTCTTCATCGCCAGGACGTCCGGGCGACCGCGCGTGATCGCTTCCCTGCCGGCCATCTGGCTGGTGATCGACGCGCACATCACCTGATACTGGTGGATCTTGGTCATGGCGGCGAGGATCTTTTCATTGCCCGCGGCCCAGCCCAGGCGCCAGCCGGTCATGGCATAGGCCTTGGAAAAGCCGTTGAGGTAGATCACCCGGTCGCGCATGCCGGGAAGCGACGCGAACGGCGTGTGATCAAAATCATACGTCAGCTCGTCATAGATTTCGTCGGACAGCACCAGCAGGTCTCTTTTCTGCGCCACTTTGGCCAGGGCCGTCAGTTCCTTGCGGGTATAGGACGTCCCGGTCGGATTACACGGATAATTGATAAGGAACGCTTTGGTCCCCTTCTGCCAGGCCTTTTCCAGTTTTTCCGGCGTGACCTTGAAACCCTCTTTCGCCGTCGTAATGAGCGGCACGGGCTCGCCGCCCGCCAGTTTCACCAGCGGCGCATACGCCACAAAACAAGGCTCATGGATAATAACCTTTTCTCCCGGCTCAAGGATCGCGCGGCAGGCAAGATCAAGCGCCTCACTGCCGCCGACCGTGATGAGGATCTCGCTGTCCCAGTGATAATCAAGCCCGTAGCGGCCTTTTAAGAACGCGCAGATATCCTTGCGCAGTTCCGGCATCCCCTTGTTCGACGTGTAGGAAGTATAGCCCTGCTCGAGGGAATAAATGGCTTTCTCGCGAATATGCCAGGGAGTGACAAAATCGGGCTCGCCGACACCCAGCGACACCACATCTTTCATCCCCATCACCAGGTCGAAGAACGCGCGTATCCCCGACGAAGGAAGGTCATTGACCAGTTTCGAAACGTACATAAATCCTTTTTTCAATAGCGGCCGCCGCCCCGAAGAACGCGGATGGCCGCGGGAAATTAGTAAGAAATATTCAGCCTCTTAAGCCGGGCGGACTGCTTGAAGATCTTGCCTTCCTCCTTGTACTTCTTGAGAAGGAAATGGGTCGTTGTCTGGCGGACATTCTCCATCGACGACAATTTGGAAGAAACAAATTCCGCCACCGTCTGGATGCTCTTGCCCTCAACGATCAGCAACAGGTCGTAACTGCCCGACACGAGATAACAGCTCGTAACCTCGGCAAAACTGTAGATGCGCTCGGCGACATGATCGAATCCCACATCTTTCTGGGGAACAATGCTCACCTCGATCAGCGCCCGCACGGGCGCGGAAAGCCCCTCGGCCAACTCGGGGTTCACCACCGCCTTATACTGGACGATCGTACCGTCCTCTTCGTATTTCCGGATCGCCTTCTTGACCGCCGCCACCGGCTTTTTGGTCATTTTAGCGATATCTTCCGCCGGAGTCCGTGCATCGTTGATCAGAATATCCAGGATCTCATCCATAAAAGTGTCCTTAATTTTTGTTGGAATTCCGGTTCTTGTAACGTGTCAGTGAATTCATGCGGTATTCCAGGACCGCAATATTCTCACGGACATTCCCCATTGATTCCTCAAGGGCCTTGTTCTCATCCTCAAGGCCCTTGATCTGCGCGGTCAATGCCGTGGCATTCACCGTTGACGTATTGGCTTGCGCGGTCAGGCTGTCCAGCCTGGCCTGCGCGGCCGCAATACGGGATTCCAGGCCGGCCTTGCGCGCGGAAAGGTCCGCAAGCCGCCGAACATCCGCCGAAGTGCCAGCCTTGTTCTTCTTTTCCACCGCCGCATCGATCTGCGCAAGCAATTCCGTACGCTGGGCCATCAACAGCGCAAGATCGCTCTTTAACTTGACATTATCCGCGATCAACTGGCCCGCCTCCTTAAGATCCGGACGGTCGACGCTCTTAAGGCCGCTGATCTTCTGACGGACAAAATCGATCTGGCCTTTCTGTGAATCCACCTGGCCCTTGAGCGACACAATGCTTTGCTTAAGGGTCCCGAGTGTCAGAACGGTGCGTGCGTCACGGTCCATCAAAAGCGACTGCTTCTCGATCTCCAGGCCCTGGACCTTCAACTTCTGCAACGCCAACTTGCTGTCAACGGCTTTAAGCCGCGCCTGCGCCAAAGAAACCTCCCCGCGCGCCTGCTGGATATCTTTTTCAGATTGCGAAAGCTTCTGCCGTTCGGCGCGACCTGACGCCGGTAAATTAAGCTCTGCCCGTCGCTCCGCAACGACCGACGCCTGGTCACTGTTCTTCTGGCGCTGAACACGGATATCCGCCTCCAGAGCGGCCTGCGCGGCCAACAGCGACTGATTTTCTGTCATAAGCTTGCGGTTCGCATCAACCAGGTCCGCGGCGGCCCCCTCCACCTCCACCAGGGAAGACGTCCAGCGGGGAGAGTCGTTGCGCCGGGACATCCGGTCCAGCGCGGCGCTGACCGCGGCATTGTTATCCTCCATTGCGGCACCCGCTATCGACGCGACCATGGCTCCGATCACAGTGAACAGGATGATTTTTTTCATAGAAATTATTATAATGGGAAGAGCGCGGTCGTTCAAGGACAAAACCGCTCCCGTACCTTCGCCCGGCTGAGATAAAAGATCACCGCAGCCGAAAACACCCCATCGATCAGCCAGCGGACAATGACCGCGATCCAGGTGAACACCTCGAGGGAGAACATGGACCCGTTCTGGCGATAAAGCGGCTCTGAATAAAAGAACTGGGCGCTATAGGTATGGCGCAATGGCAATGTCAGAAGGCAATACCAGGAAAAACCGATCAAAAACCTGCGCACAGGATCATTCAGGCATAAAAGGCCGATCCCGCCAAACAAACCGACCAGGCGAAAAATATACGAACCGGCGAACCGGATCAACAACCAAGCGTTCGGACAGTCATGATTGACCTGACGATAAAGATCATAGCCCGGCATAAGCCGAAGCGAGTCCAGCGAAGTCAGAATAAAAAGGACCCCGAGAACGATCACACCGACAGGACGTTTTTTCATAGGGAGATCCTATTCCGCGCCATGCTGCAGCGTAAAAGAAATCAGAGCTTTATCCGTATCATTCCGACAAGTGAATTGACAAGCCATGCCCCGCGGGCCAGGGCCAGGTCTCGCGTAAAAACATTCCGACGGGAAACACGCAATCCGGCCGCACAGGCCAGCGCAATGACCTTCCGACGCATCAGGCCGTCCAAAGTCCCGTAGCCGGCCGGAGGAACAACCAGGGCGTTATCTGTCAAAAGCAGGAGGCTGCTGCGGCTTCCGTCAATGATCCTTCCGTCCTTGCGGTAAAGCAGCGCCTCAAAACATCCACACCGGCGCGCACGTTCGAACGCCCTGCGATAAAGCGCATAATCCAGCGGCTTGAAGATCCCGTCCTCCTTGCCGAACTCTTTGCGCACAGGGACCAGCAGGACATTCACCCCCCGCGCATAAAGCTCCGGCCCAGGCGGCGTGTATTCCCCCGGGACAAGAGACCAATGCGGCCTGGAACGATCATGCCAGACCATCACACGCAAACGCCCGGCATCCGGCGCCCGGCTCAACAGTATCCTTATAAGATCCTCCAGCGCCTTCTTTGTCCAGGGCGCCGGGATCGCAAGGACCCTGAGCCCCCGGCAAAGCCGGCGATAATGAGCGCCCAGGTCCCGGACATGGCCGGCGGAAATACGCAGGGTCTCGAAAGCGCCGCAACGCTTTCGCACGCCGGGGGTCAGGCCATGCAAAAAGGGGCCGTCTGCCTCAAGCCATTCTCCGTCAAAGAGTATGCATTGTCGTTTCAAAATGCCGCGGCCATCCCTTCCGCCTTAAGTGCTGTTTCCTCATACTCCAAAGCCGGATCAGAATCCGCCACGATCCCGCCTCCGGCTGAAAAATGCGCGCCGCAACGGTCAAGGATGACCGTACGGATCAGCATATTGAGCATCATATCCCCATAACATGAAATGTAGCCCAGCGCGCCCGTATAATAACCCCGCCGGGAAAGCTCCAGGCCATCAATGGCCAGCACGGCCCGGTGCTTGGGGCATCCGGTCACCGACCCTCCGGGAAAAGCAGCCTCTATCAGGTCAAAAGCGTCCTGCCCCTGGCGCAACCGCCCCTCCACGCAAGAGGTCGCCTGGAATACGCCGCGATAGGGCTCGATCGTGCGCAGGTCGCGCACCACCACTGACCCCGTCCGGCAAACCTTGCCCAGATCGTTGCGCAGCAGGTCCGTGACCATCAGCAACTCGGCACGCTCCTTTGGGCTTTCCTCCAGTTCCCGGCGATAACGCGCATCCGCGGCAGCATCATTCCCGCGAGGACGGGTCCCTTTCATGGGGCGCGTCATCACCCGCCCGTCATAAAGATCAAGGAACATCTCGGGGGAAGCACTTAAAACCTTCATTGCCCCGGCACTCCAGAACGCCCCGTATGGCACCGGCGAATGCACGCGCAAGCGCTGATATAAAAGGAACGCTTCCGGTAAAGAGAAAAGGCGGGGAATATAAAAACGCCGCGAACAATTGACCTCATAGATCTCTCCCGCCTGTATCAAAGCGAGCGCGCGAAGGACCATTTGAACATACCGGGCTTCATCGTGGTCTGATAAAGGCAAGGCCATCCCGGGCGGCGGGACCAATGGCCTCGCCGAAGAAGACGACAATGATGCCGACCGCACCGCCGAAGCCTCCTTGAGGATCCGCCAGGAAGGCGAGCCCTCCCGGCCGCAGAGGAATGCCTGCCCCCGGCCGTGACAAAAGGCCAGGACGCTTTCATAATATCCGAATGAAAACAGCGCCGACCCGTCCTGAAGACCGGGATGACGCGAAACAACGCCTTCCAACAAAAGGCCGAGGTCATAACTGACCGCCCCCATGATCCCCGCAGGGAACGGGACCCCGGACGAACGGGCCAGGCCCAGAAAAGGCCGCGCCTCCTCCCGGAATTTATCCCAATCCGGCAGCGAATTCCCGCTCCATGTCCTTACAGGACATACGCCGATATAAGACCAACCGCTGCCGTCGGAAGAATCCAGGAGGAAAACACCCGGCTCACCGACAAGCGCGCCAAGGACGGCCATGGTATCGGGCAAAAAAGGCAAAAGATCCGCCGCGATCAAAAGAAAGAATCCTGGGAAGAGTTGTTCAGTTTAAAACTGGGCTTTTCCACACCGAACCTGGCCACCAGCGTCTTGAGATCGTGGATGTTATGATCCTCCGCCATCGAAAGCAACCGCTGGAACACGGAGACCGTGATCTCCACATCCGCCTCGGCGCGATGCGCGATCCCGATCTTCACGCCCAGGGAATTCGCCAGCGCCCCAAGGCGGTAGCTGGAAAGATAGGGCAGGAACGCCTTGGCCATTTTGATCGTATCGATCACAGGCGTTGCATCGTAAAGCTTGCGGCCGCTCAGCGCCAGCTCATAGGCCAGGAACTTGATATCAAAGCTCGCGTTATGCGCGACCAGGCAGGCATGAGAAGAAAATTCGATCATCCGGGGAAGGACCTCGGACGCCGGAGGAGCCTCGCGCACCATCTCTTCCGTGATCCCGTTCACGTCCTGCGCTCCCGCCGACAAGGGGCGGCCGGGATTGACCAGCGACACGATCCTCTCTGCCAGGACCCCGTTCTTCAACCGCAGCGCGGCGATCTCAATGATACGGTCCCCTTCAATAACGGAAAGGCCCGTTGTCTCAACGTCAAAGACCACATACTCGGATTCTAAGGCTTTAAACATATGGAATAGACCTTCTGCATGAACGCGGGGCGCCAGGAACGTTTGGCCCTGGCCACGCTCGGCATCCCGAAATCGTCCATCGCGTTAATGAACTTGTACGACGCCAGCTCGGTATCAGCGCAGAATTCGCGAAAAATGAACGCCGGCAAGCCCCTGAATTCCGGCGCGGTCACTTCCAGCGCTACACAAAAAGTTTCATTGTTAAGAGGATAGCCGAATGTATACCCGGCCAACACACCGTCCGCCTCCACAACCCTTCCGGATAAACCCAGCCGGGAAGCATGTGCGATCATCCTCCGGTGGACCGGGCGGTTTTCCACCAGCATCGCGCGATAAATGTCATCTTCATATGAAGCGCGGCGATTGTCAAGCCAGCGGTCAAAAAGATCGTGGCACGCCTTCGCGTCTTCCTCATGGAATGGCCTGAAGACCGGATGATGTCTTTTTAAAAAACCGTTAAGGTCCGAACGCTTGGAACGATAACCATTCCCCCCCAGCGACGCGATCCGGCCGCGCTCGTAATAATATTCCTCCCCCTGCAAATGAGCGCGATAACACGCACCGTCGAACGCGGCCAGTTCAGGCTCCGCGACAGCCTCCACGCGCGCTGCGCCGCCTTTCATGCGGCCGAACGCGGCCTCCAGCGCCCGCGGGCTTATGACATCACCCAACGGCGGGCAATACAGGAACTCCGCCTCGTTCTGCCGCGCAAAGACCAGGCAATTCCCGTCCACCTCTTCCACCGTAAAATCGAACAGGTCGCTCCACGCGAACACGCTCACCAACGACCTCGACGATAACACAGGCGTGCGGCGGCCAAACCAGCCGTCGAGCTCCTGCTTCCGCTCCAAAAGGGCATCTGCCCCACCGCCGGAAGGAATATCCGCGATAAACTCGACTTCATTATGGAACGGACTGTAATCCGGATACGCCGCGGCCGCGGCCTTCAACAAGGCGGCGTTGGCCGGCGAACACAAGAACCCCTTCAACCCGGCAACATATTGCCCCCATCGAGCCGAACGCCGCTGTTCCCGCACATAAGGACAGGCCTCATGGGCATAAAGCCTCAGGCCGCCATTCTCAAACGACAAGAGAAAAGGATACAAGGCACACTCGAACGGACGGGCACTGTAAACACGGCAACGATGATCGTCCGTATCCAGGCAGCGGCAGCCATTGCGCCCGTCGGAAGAAGGCGCTGTCAAAAGCTGGCCGCCAAAAGAGACCCCGGGGACACGCTTCTCAAGCGCGATCTCTTCCTCCACCATCAAATGCGCGGACCACGGACTTTTCGGCTCGCGCAATACACAGCACCCCCGGCACTGCAGGCAGAATTCAGAAGGGACCAGTTGAGGAGCGTTCATTTCACCGTACTGCCCAGCGCCAGATCGGCGCGATCGGGAGAAAGGACCGACACTCCGGCATCATCAGAGGCCGCCAGGACCATCCCCTGCGACTCCACCCCGCGGATGACCGCCGGCGCCAGGTTGGCGATCAGCGCCACACGCCTGCCAACGAGCTGTTCAGGCGCATATGACCGGCGGATACCCGCCACCACCTGACGGATCCCGGCGGAACCGATATCCACTTTCAACACGAACAACTTGTCCGCGTTCGGATGCAAAACAGCCTCCCTGATCTCTCCGACCACGATCCGGAACTTCTTGAAATCATCGATCGTGACCAGCGCCTCCGCGGGCTTGACAACGACCGGACCAGGCATGGCAGCCGGCTGCGATCCTACAACATTTTCTACAGGCTTCAATTCTTCTGACATAAACTCCCTTTCTGTTATGGCGAAATTATACTACAATGCCTCACATACACAATGAACAAAATCCCTGGCACCTCCAATGCTTCCCGCATCTTTTTATGGCTGACGCTGGCCCTGGGGATCGTTTTCTTATACCCGACGATCGACACGCAAGGCTTTCTTTCCACCGGCGACCACGGCCGCGACTTCTACGCCTTCGAACGCACATTGCACGGAGAGATCCCCTATCAGGACTACTGGTGGGTCTACGGGCCGATCATGCCCTATTATTACGCCACCATGGACTACCTGCTGGGCGTCAACATGATGAGCATCCTGCTGGGCAAGGCCCTGCTCACCCTGGCCTCGGGCCTGTTCATCTTCCTGACACTGGAAACACTGGCCGGCGGATTGACGGCATTCGCCGGAGCCGCCTGGTTCTTTGCCTTCGGGCGCGACTTCTTCTTCACCTTCAACCATGCCGGCGGGATCACCTGCATCGCCGTCCTCATGTTCTGTATCGCGCGCTATATCACGACCCGCCATGACGACTGGCTCTGGACAGGAGCGGTCGCGGCCTTCCTCCTGGCCATGGTCAAGGTGAATTTCGGGATCGCGGCGATCCCGGCGCTGCTGCTCACCGCATATTTGACCGACCGCACCAACTCCATCCCCGGATCCCCCAAAAAAACGTTCTTTTACGCCTTCAGCGCGCTCATGCTTCCTTTGATCATTGCCGGGGTCTACTGGATATTCCTCCACGGCTTAAGCTGGCTGGAGATCCGCCAGTGCATGCCCTACTCAAATGCCGATCAACCGATGAACACCCTGCCCTGGATCGCGCTTGGCGAATACTTCAACCTGGTCAAAGCCAATTTTCTGGGACTGGGCTGTGACTACGCCTTTGGAATGCTCCTGATCTGCGCCTGCATTCAGTCCCTTGTTGTCATTCATTCCAGGAAGCTTGCGCCCCAACAACAGCGGGCCTATCTGCTGGCACTCGTCATCTTCGGCGTTTATTGTGTGCTGAATTTTCACGAATTCCTGAAAAGCGGCGTTGTCTACCGCAGCTTTTGGGCGCAGCCGATCGGGATCGTCTGGATGTTCACAGTGATCGCCTTAGGGCTAAGCAATTTCACCCGCCCGATACGGATCATGGTCTTCCTCCTGATCCTTTCCATCGCCGCAGGGCAAATGCAAACCGTTTATTCTGAAACAAAAAAGCTCCACACCACCAACCATTATCTGCCGCATCCCCGGGCCAAAATATTCATCCGCAATGACCTTCAATGGATCACCACGGTCGAAGCCACCGCCCAATATCTGTCCGCGCACATCCCGGCGAATGAAACCTTCTTCGCGCTGCCCTACGACCCGATCTATTATTACCTGACCGGAAAACCATCGCCGACCCGGATGCTGATATTTTTCGACCACATCAACATCTCGCCGCAGCAGGAACAAACGATCCTGAGGGATATCGGATCCGCACGGGTGAATTATATCCTTCTCTCCAGCCGCATCCACAGCCATGAGCCAGGTATCGGCTCTTTCGGAAACACCTTTTGCCCGGGGATCGCAAAATACATCTCCGACCGCTTTGAGCCGGTCGTCAGGTTCGGCGACTGGACCAACGAACCCCTCTGGTCGCGCCAGCACGGAACCGCCATATTCAAACGAAAGATCCCTCTGAAATAACGTGATTCAATGGTGAAAGACCGGCATTGTTGAAGGGTCCAACGGGGCAATGCTCACCACCACCGGGATAAATCCGGGGATATTCAACAGCAACGGATCCTGAAGGCGCATCGGCAGAAGAATCCCTTTCCCGTCACGCTTGATGCTCAGATCGAGTTTATCGGCATTAAGGTCGATACCGCCGACATCCGAAGGCGCAGACGCTATCACAGGCGCCGCCGCAGGCTCATTCCCGTTCTCTTGCGGATGAGGATCTCCCGCCCGCTCCGTCACCGCCCCTGCCCCCTGGCCCGGCACAGCCACAAGAACTTTTCTTATTCCCAAAAACAATTCCGAAACAACTTTCCTGGCCTGTGCTCCGGTTGGTGGCTTACGCCCGATCCCGTAAAAAACATTCGGCTCCAGATCGATCTTCTGAAAATTCCTGGCAAAATGCTCGACCAGGGACGGTTCGATCTTTTCCAGCCTCTCGATCACTCCTTTTATAACAGCCCTCTGAAGGACATGGGATAATTCATGCCCTTCCGGTATAAACAAACGATTGGCGACGAACGCAATGACCACCGCTATGGGAGGGAACACCAACAATGCTTCCCCGATGAAGAATAAAACCCCTGAAGTCATACCCAAGGATCCGGCCGTGAACATGACTGCGCCACCCAACACCAAAGACAGCAGAAGACGACCAGGATAAAGCCGCACATGTTTATTCATGAACGTCTGGGAAAAAGCCCCCTTGACATTCTGCGCGGAAATATGATCCCTGCTGGCCGTATCCTCGCTGTTCGGCATCATTTCAAGGACAAACGGCGGGCTGATACCCGGGAATTGAACAATATCAACAAAAGACAATCCCCAGTCATAGGCTGCCTTCCGATATTCCCCGTCTTTAAGGTTCTTCCAGCCATTCTGTATTTTTCCTGCAAAATTTTCCCAGAGAAGCGTTACAACCTTCCAGCCGCCGTACCGCGAACTCTGGTCTATGTTCTCGATCGGCATCTGAAGTTCTTTCTGGATAAAACCGTCATAATCGTCATTCGACCGGAACACGGGCGCATTATTATCCTTGATGACCGCCTGAAGTTTTTCCTGCACGGAGCTCTCCCACTCGGACAGCGCCCGGTCAACCTGATCCTGCTTTTGACTCGCATTGGAAGCAGGCTTCTCGGTCACGATCACAGGAACATGGCCGGAAGACGGCACAACATTGACTTTGACAAAATCAGGGCCGCTATTCTGCACGGACTCAACAGCCCCTTCCTGCATGGACGTCAACTGCGAACGCTCGTTGAGCACAGGCACAACAGATACCGCATTGATACCCCCCGAAAAATATTTCCGCGGGATCATTTCCCGGGTCAACGCGTCATAATCATCCTTGATGTAATTGAACGCGCCTTTCTTGAACGCATCCAAATACTGCTGATAGATCCTTTCATTCGACGCAATATCCACCTGCTCCACACCGGCCGTCTTTGACCGGTCGGCATAGATCTGCCCCATCACGCCTTCCTTGAGCGTCTGCTTGAACCATGTCGCCAGGATCATCGAATAATACACCTGCCGCAGCGGCGCGAAATACTCGCCGTCATTGACCTCTTTTTCCAATTCAGGAAGAACGACCGTGCGGATGACCTCTTTTGAAATATCCAACGCCGGCTTGCCTCCCGGTACCGGCAAAACAGGCGGCGCACCTTCCGCCATGGCAAGATAATCCGTTTCCAGCATCACCTTCAAATGACAATCCACCACGACGGCCGTATTGTCCTTCTCATAAACCGCCGCCTTATCGGGAATGATCCACACCTTGTTAAAGGTATCTACGGGGATATCGGTCGTGCCATACATCTCCCGGGCCTTGTCGTAAACCTTGCTCCAGAACTCCCTGCCCACGCCCCGCTCCGGATAAAGGAGGGAGGACATCAACTGCTTGAGAAGATAATCCTGGCTCAACAGGTCCCGCCCCATTTCGGTGCGCGCGAAATTCTCCGGGATCATCCGGTCATGCTCAAGCGGCGAGAGGTTCACCCACATGTCATTGTTCGGGATGGTCAGGGAAACAAGGAAATATTTGATCAGTTTGGTATATTCATCCTGTTTCTTCCCGGCAGGAAGCTCCTGGCCAGGCGTAATAATAAAATTGAAATGAAAAGGATCGGAGGGATCGATCTGTACCCCGCGTGCCAGCGCCGGTTCAAAATGGCGGCTTAACGACACCAGCGTTCCTGGAACAGGCATCTGCACTATAACCTGGGCCGACACAGGGGACGGACAAATGTTCAACAATAAGAACAGACACGCCATCACAAGCCGGAATGCCCGCACCAAGAGATTCTTTGACACCGCTCTTTTCATGACCCGTCCCCGTTTTGATCCACCGCAGTAAGTATAAACCATATTTTTTATAGAGGGGGCTTAAAGGCGGGCCTTAAAGAAAACGTTACTATAATTCTTTATAAGTTGTTTAAATAGAACGACTTTAAATTAATTTTAACTACAAAAAGTTAATATAATTATCAGGCAGGGCTCCCGATAGCCCTGCCCCCGGAACGGCCGGACCTCCCACCATCAACTACCCCTTGATCGCCGCAGCAATAATGATCGAAAGGCCGATCATGACAGAACCGATAATGATCCCGAGCGAGATATTCTGGTCCTCGCTGATCTCCTTCTTCACTGAAAAAGGGCAGATCTTCTCGATCACAACATAAGCGACCAGAAAAAGCCCGATACCCAACAAACCGTAAAATATCGTGCCGATGACCTGTTCCATCCTGAGCTCTCCCAACATAGACGGCATACGCATCTCCTTTTTTATTTCTTTAATAAAACAGCATCCATTTGTTGAAGCCAAAGGTCTGACAATTGTTCATAAAAGAACGTGTCCTGCGCGCCGGCGCTTACCGTAGAACGCCCTCCGAACCTTTTTTTAAAAGCCGTGAACCGGGCATACGGATGAAAAGGATTATCATCCGGCGCTATCCCGTAAAGATCATAATCCCGGCATCCCTGTTCACGGGCATCCCGCATGGCCGCCCAATGCAGCCCGTAACTCGACATCGCGTGCCGAAAGAACGGCAGCGACCCTCCGTAAAGATAGGTTGCCGTCCGCCCGTAAAAGACCATGACCGCCGCGGATGTCGCCACCCCCCGGTAACGGCTTAAATAGATCCGCACCATCCGCCCGGGCGCAAGATGACGGACAAGGCCCTGAAAGAATTCCAGGCTCTCGCCGATGAACCGATGCCGGATACAGGTCAATTCAAAAAGGCCGTAAAACTCTTCCAAAAGGTCCGGCGACACTCCCCAGACCGTTTCAACGCCCTGTTTCGCCGCCAGCCTGATATTGTAACGGCCCTTCGGTTTCATGCCGGCCAGGATATCCTGATCCGGGCGGCCGATATCAACGACAAGGCTCGGCGTTGGGACAAGATCAATGGGGGCCCGCTGCGCTTCAGGGAAAAAATCCCTCATAACATCGACAGGCAATGCCGGTTCGACGCGCAGGACCGGGAACCCGAACTCCCGCGCGATCCCGCGAAACTCCTGGAACAGGATCCCAAGGGCTTCCCGGGTGACCACCGGATCACCCCACGGCAACACCGGCCCCTGGGGCACGATCAGCGGAGATGTCCCCAGCGAGGACGCAACGCCATACACGATCGCTCCGCCAACAAGCTCATGCTGGTGAACAAGCCCCAGCCGAAAAACCTTTTGCCCGGAACTTTCCTTGAACTCGCTCCATTCCCACGACTGCATGAACCCGCTGTGCACAGACGCGCTCACAAGGCTGTTCCACGCGCTCTTGTCTTTGGCATTAAGATACCGCAGTTCCATTGAGCCTACCGCCAGTCCATTTTTTCCATAATGAACGCCCGCATCGGGTCCTGGGCCTTTAATGTTTTAACGCCCGCGGACAACAGTTCTTCAAAAAAGGCATCCAGCGCGCTGTCAGAAGGGATCACTTCCCGCCCGGCCACATTCGTGAACGACCGAAACACATAACTTTTCCAGGCACCATCGGCGGTTTTAACGACCAGGCTTCCATCCGTTGCCAGAAAAATGGACGGCGCCATGCTCTTCGCCGGCACATCCGATGACCAGGCGGAAGACCCCGAATAATTGTTCTGATGAAGCCGGTCCAGGACCTTTTGCAGCGCCATTAACTCGTCCAATTCTTTCTTTTCCTCGGCGATCTCCTTCACCATGGCCCCCGCAGGCCCGGACCAGCCCAGCCACTGCTCGAACTGCCGGATGCTCGCCACCAGCGCCTTGCGGTTGACTTCAATATCTTTTCCAAGGGCCACGGCCGATCCATTGTCCAATGCCAGCTCAATGACCGGCGCCGGCTGCCCGGACCGATACAGGACAAGCCGGTCTGTTTCCACTCTATAAAAGAAATGTGTCTGTGCAATAAGCTGAAAAACATCCCCTTCTTTCGTAAGGTAGGTCGTGTCATTCAACGCAAAGAACGCCTGTTCCGGTTTTTGATCCGCCTCGAAAGAGGCCGCGGCCGGAAAAGACATTTTATTGTGCGGCTTGCCGGCCATGTCCGGCACATAACGGCTGCTGAGCCAGTAACTGTTGTAAAAAGCCGTCGCCGCGGCCGGGGCCAAAAGGCTTATTTCCGTACCCTCTCCGCCGGAAGACCCGCCATGGGACCCGCCGTAATAGCCTTTGGCAAAAGCATTGTCCGGACAAAGCATGTTCATCACAATGATCACGGCGATCAGCGCAAGGAACGCCCGCTGAAAAGATTCAGCCCCGAAATCGCCGTCCTTCCACTGACGGGAGACCCTTCGCAGCATCGCGCGAACCTGCCCGGCGGTCTCCCTGGAATAATTGGCCAGGGACTTCTCGGCCTCCGCCATGAACCTGTTCCAATCCAGTCCGTCAAGGATGTTAAAGACCCGCTCTTTCCAGTACGCCGACATGGAAAAGAAAATATATTCCGGATGGCCGGAAAAATACTTCCAGAGCCCGGCCGGCAGAATGTCGCCGGAAAAATCGATATCCGCCCCGCCAAGCGAGGCAAAGATCCCCGACATATTAAGCAATGCCCGCAGATCTTCCGGCTGGCGGAGGATCCGGCTGAAATTCAGGCCATGAAAAACCGGGCTGCTTTCAAACAACATTGCTTTTAAAAGAACATCCCCGGCCATAAAGCGCCGGTCCTCAGGAAAAAGGACATCCTGGACCTCCCTGTGCAGGATCGGCGCGGTTGATGCCAGAAAGAACCCCCATTTGCCGTACCCATGCGCTGAAAACGAAGGGATACGGACCTGATAGGGTTTAGGATGCAGTTTAAGCCGGGTAAGCGTACGATAAACAGACCAGTAGGCCTCCGGCGAACGCTCCGGCGAGAAAGTGTTGAGCGCCACAATGCCGTTCGGCTTCAGGCGCCTTGAAAGATCATGAAGAAAACCCAGGGTAAAAAGAGAACAGCCGGAAAGGTCTTCGGGAAAAGTGAAGTCCGCGACAATATAATCGTAGAGCGCCGGACGCGCATTAAGAAAGCGGGAGGCCTCCTCCACATGGACGCAGGCACGAGGGTCATATAACGACGACCTGTTAAAAGAACGCAATCCGTCTTTCGCGAAACGAATGACCTCGGGATCGTGATCGACCAGGTCGATCCGGTGCAGCCGGGGGGATTTCAATCCTTCGCGCAGCCCGAACCCGTCCCCTCCGCCGAGGATCAATCCGTCGATATCCGCGCTGTTCCTGGCCGATGCCAGCGCGGCCGGCGGTAAAAAAAGGCTCTCATGATATACAAATTCATCGCGGGTATCGAGCTGCAATGAATTGTCTATATAGAACGCAATATCCCCGGTATCGGCTATGCGTTCGACTCGATACTTGGCCATAAATAACGAAGCCCCCCGTTGACCAGCGCCGTTGTCCCGGCAATAACCACCGGCAGAAGAACGACCGCACCCAGCTGGGCCACATTATGCGGAGCCGGTGCAAACCTGAAATAAACAATAAAACTGTAAATGATGGTCGAAATGAAGGCGGCCAATCCCGAGATCCACAGGATATGCGGTGCGATATCATTGTTCATTGACGCGGCGAGGACCACGCTGCCCGTTACAAGCCCGACAGTGATCACTCCGATGAACAACCCCGGCATATTAAAAAAGAACGTCAAAAGAAAAAGGCTGTTGATCGCGGCGCCCGCGAGCACCACCAGCGAACAAACAAGAGAAAGGGAAAACGCCACGGCAAGGGCCATGGCCGGCAAAGCAAAGGACAAAAGCAGGTCGCCCGGAACTCCGCTGATGAACAGGACCCCCACGACCATTAAACCGCCCCACAGGCCATTCCCGCCCTTCAAAGCCACAGCAGTTTTTGAACCGGCATAAACAAGCCCTGCCGGATCGATCATGTTACCCAAATAAACCTCGGGATAATCCCTGTCCGGCTCTTTCCAGATCTCGAAGGCCAGGTTCCTGACCCCGGTGCTGTCGAAATAATCCCACGTCTCTTTGGGCACTGTATTGCCTTCATCATCTTCCGCCTTCGTCGTATAAGATTCCTTGAGCGTGAACAACTGCCCGCGGCAAGACACTTCCTTCGGAGGGATACGAGGCATCATTTGTTCCGCGAACGGCCGTCCGTTATCTTCGGTATTGCTCACCTCGGACATGACAAGCTGCCGGGTGAATTCCCACCGTTCGCTGTTAAAACCGTTGTCATCCGACTCACAGGCCAGCAGATACGCCACCGCCTGGTTTTGCTCGTCCTGAATGGTCCATTGCCGTTCGTCATAACCGCCCTGGCCGGGAGAAACCGTATATTCCGTAACAACCCATGTGCGGCCGTCAAAAGTAAACCGGCTGCCCTGCTTGAAATCCGACGGCATTCTTTGTTTTATATCCGAGCCCATTCCAGGCGCCTCGTTATTTCCCGTGACCGGTCCCGCTCAAACGCCTGCCGCTATCCCCGGTACAGGGATGGTTAAAATTTCAGGATGACCGTTGAATCGATACGATTATCGCCCGCCTTCACGCCATCCATCCATTTCGTATTGAACCTCTGATATTCTATACCGACGATCAGGTCCTTGCTTAAACTGTATTTCAGGTTGGTATAATAAGTTTTGTTATAATCCCAGACAGCCGCCTTGTCAGCCGCAGTATACGCCAGAGCCTTGCTGACATCATCCAGGCCGATACCAAAATTGGTCTCCACCTTCTTGATCGGATTAAATGTCAATTCCGCAAACCCGCCTCTGACAGGGATGGCTTTGCCGGGACTGTTCGCCAGCGTCAACGGAGTGGTTGGGTCGCTGGCTGCCGTTGTCTGCGTCGGTCCGCCATAAAACTTGTTAAGCCCTGCACCGCCGAACCCTTCGGTCTTGAACGCCAGCCAATCCGTGAACTTAAGCGTCATTCCGACCGTTGTGGCATAAATGTCCTCATTATCCGTACCGGAACCTCCCAGATTCAGCTTCCCATACATTCCGCCGACACCAAAAGTGGATTTTACCCCAAGGATATCCTTCTCGTACCCCACATACGCGGCCGCAACCGGTATCCCGGAATCTTCCTGGGTCGTATCCTCGGAATCAATAATACCCACCTTGGACGTCACTTTACCGCCAAGGACATCGCCCCACTTGTTAATAAGGTGCGCCTGCGGATGACGGGTGCCAAGGTTCCCCGCCCGATAAAGAATGCCAGGAGAGATCGTGTTGGGATTGATCGGCGCAAAAATATCCCAATTCTGACCGCCGTTCACACCCCACTTGTCAAAATCCAGCTGGGCATAAGCCAGGCGAAGTCGAGGCGTGTAATTCCCCTGCGTGGTGTTGGAACTGCCGAAATCCATCTCGAACTTGCCGGTCAATTTTCCGCCGTTATCCATATCAGGCGCCTTGATATTGAGCCCCAGGCGGGTATCCGACCCGATAATGCGCGTTTGCGGATCATCCCCGTAAGCCGCCGTCGGACGCTGAGCATTCGTCTGAGTGACCGTTAAATTGCCGGTCCCCATCTCACGGCTTGAAACAATCGCATCCGCTTTCAGGAAACCAAAAAGCGAAATATCCAGCCCGGTCTTAAGAAAGTTACCCGATGGCGCGGCTGATGCCGCCGGTGCGGCCGCCACGGACACGGCCTTAGCCTTCACTTCAGCCACGTCCGCGGCCTGTGACGCCTGGGCGCCCTTAAGCGCGCCGACTTCCGCTTTTAATGAGGTGTTTTCCGCCTCCAGCGCTTCGACGCGCTTGAGCAGGTCCTCAAGCGTGACCTGGGCCCCCGCGGGCATCGCGTATCCGAAAGAAAAAACAGCAGACATGAGAATTGCCAAGAAACACTTGCCTGTTTTTCGCATATCTCTCCCCTTTAAAATTTTTCACCGAGAAATTTTACCGACTACATGTAGAAGTATATAGCAAAAACAGCGTTCCGGTAAAGAACAAAAACAGAAATGACCTAGACGCGCCCGCATCGACCACTGCCTCCTCAAGCGACATCCTTAAGCCTTTTCAATGCACTGCGCGATCGTTTCCACACACCCAACGCATGACAATTTCTTTGCGGCCCGGATCTCGCGGCACTTCGTCGACCCGGCAGCAGACAACAACACGCTCTCGCAATGACGGATCTGCACAGGGTCACGCTTTTCAAGAAGAATTCTTGCAGCATACAACGCGCCGCATTCTCCATCCGGCGCACGACCACCGCTACAGGTGGCGCACTGCTCCACTACGCTTGGAGACAATGCAAATTCGTCTTTAAACGCGTGCACGATCGTCTGGGCACAATTGAGTTTATTATACCCCGGTTTCCCTATATAATGCGCCTTAGCTTTCTCAACTGACATTGAATTTCTCCTTCAATCTCGGACAATTAACCTTCAACATTTTTCCTTATATTAACGCCTCGGCAATCTTAACATACGCCCGCACGAATTGCCCCCCGATCATGACTTAAGCCAGTCAACGATCTTTTGCCTGATCTGGTCACGAACAACCCTTGTCCTTTCCAGTTTCTCTTCCGGAGCCCCATCGAACTTTGACGGATCAATGAATCCCCAGTGCAGCCTCTTGGCAGAGCCGGGAAATACCGGGCAACGCTCGGCGCTGGTTTCGTCGCAAACCGTGATCACATAACTGTAAAGCCTGCCTTGCTTGAGAAGATCCATGACGGACTGGGTCTTCTTGCCGGTAATATCGATGCCGATCTCCTTTAGTACTTCAATGACGACCGGATTCAGCTTCCCCGGTTCAATGCCGGCGCTCTCGACATCAAACTTGTCCCCGCCCAACTTACGCAACAACTCCTCGGCCATCTGACTTCTGGCCGAATTATGGATACAAACGAACAGAACCTTTTCCTTTGCCATAGGTCACCTCTTTACGAACAACACGATTGGACAAACTCCGCCTTCTTTTGAAAGGCCCTTGCCACGTTAACCAGGAGCAACATCACCGGAACTTCGATCAGAGGCCCAATGACCGCAGCAAAAGCCACTCCTGAATTTATACCAAATACCGCAATAGCCACGGCGATAGCCAACTCAAAGTTATTGCTGGCAGCAGTAAAAGACAAGGTCACGGACTTACCGTGATCCGCCCCGGCTTTCCGGCTCATCCAGAATGAAAAGAAGAACATCACCACAAAATAGATCAGCAATGGCCACGCAATACGCAGCACATCCATCGGGATCTTCACGATATACTCTCCCTTGATTGAGAACATCACGAAGATCGTAAAAAGGAGCGCGATCAAAGTCATCGGACTAATGCACGGAATGAACACCTGCTCATACCATGCCCTGCCTTTTAACCTGAGCAAAACAACCCTTGAGATCATTCCTGCCAGAAAAGGGATCCCCAGATAAATAAAAACACTCTTCGCGATCTGGAGGATCGTAATATTCACAACAGCGCCCTTAAGGCCGAACCAGCCAGGCAGGATCGTAATAAAGACCCACGCATACACTGAAAAAAACAAAACCTGAAAAACAGCATTAAATGCCACCAGCCCCGCACAATACTCTGTATCTCCGTCAGCCAGATCATTCCACACAATGACCATTGCAATACACCGCGCAAGCCCGATCAGGATCAATCCAACCATATATTCCGGATAGCCACGCAAGCATACGATCGCCAGAATGAACATCAAGATCGGCCCGATCACCCAATTCTGCACAAGCGAAAGAATCAGCATCTTATAATCCTTGAACACATCCCCCAGCTCTTCATACTTCACCTTGGCCAGCGGCGGATACATCATCAGAATAAGTCCAATGGCAATAGGGATATTGGTCGATCCTGACTGAAACTGATCCCAAAATCCCGCGATCCCCGGTGTGAAGAAGCCAACGCCCACGCCGATCCCCATGGCCAGAAGTATCCACAGCGTCAGGTAACGATCAAGGAACGATAATTCTTTTGTTGAAGACTTGCTCATTTCTAGCCCCTCCTGAAACCTTGCAACACCCGCCTTCGATCTTAATGGCCTTAATATTAACCAAACCATCCGCCACCTTCATATGTGCCCTGGCGAGTATCCTTGTAAATGTTGAACGGGAGACTTTCATCAATTCAGCCGCCTGCGCATGCGTAAGCTCCTCAAGATCAGCCAGACGGATCGCTTCAAACTCATCCATGGTCAATACAACACCGTCCAACTCCCCCGGTTTCTTGCACTTGGGACGAAAACACCGTTCGCCCGGCAAACACTTAACCCATCTGGTCTTCTTCGGTCTCACAAGGCCTCCCTGAAGTTATGCACTATGGTGCATAACAATCTTACTCTGAAAGATTTCCCTGTCAATTGATTAAAATCTGCCAAAGGCATTACTTCTTCTTGCTGCAGGAAGCAGAGGAGGGGCACCCGTCACAAATACAACCATCGGAGTTCTTCTTGAACACGGACCTGTACGCCCGCCATCCCAAATAGGATGCCGACGCCATCAGCAGGACCGCAACAATGATCTTTTCAATAACAGCCCATGCCATCGCTAGAACCCCAGTAGGCGCCCTGTTTGAAAAACAATGAAACATAATAACCATGCCAACGCTGTCCAGTAAGTGACGGCGAACAGAAGCCAGCGCCAGCCGATCTCCGCGTAAATAACAGACAGCGAGGCAAAGCACGGAACAACGATCAACATAAATAACATAAGGACATAAGCCACCAGCGGACTAAACGCAGGGTCCCGCCGCAAGGCTTCACGCAAGCTGTCGGATTTCCGATCAGGCCCGGCTTCTACCCGATAAAGCACGCCCATCGTTGACACCACCATCTCCTTGGCCGCAAAACCGGTAATGGCCGCAATGCCGATCTTCCAGTCAAATCCGATCGGAGCAAGGACCGGAGCCATTTCTTTGCCGATCTTCCCGGCGTAACTTTGAGCCATCTGCACATCTTTCGGCACGTCCAATGCAGGCTTCGGAAAAGATGTCACCGCCCAGATCAGCATGGATGCCGGAAGAAGGACCAGCCCGGCTTTTTTCAGATAGCCGAACGTTTTCTCGCGAACATGCCACAGGATACCCTTGACCGTCGGCAAACGATAAGGCGGCAACTCCATCACGAACGGCGTTGATTCTCCGCGCAAAACAGTCTTCCGAAAAAGCAGTGATGAAAAAAGCGCCAGTAAAGTGCCCACGACATACATGGACAGAACGACAGTACCCGCATACCTGGGAAAGAACGCCCCCGCCAATAACACATACACCGGCAGCTTGGCGCCACAGCTCATAAATGGCGTCACCATAACGGTAATGATCCGGTCGCGCGCGTTCTTAAGGGTCCTCGCCGCCATCACGGCCGGGACAGAACAGCCGACTCCCACGATCATCGGCAGGAATGACTGGCCGTGCAATCCAAAAATATGCAGGAACTTGTCCATAATGAACGCCGCGCGTGACATATAGCCGGAATCCTCAAGAATGGAAATGAACATGAACAACAGGACAATAAGAGGGATAAAGGACGACACGCCCCCCACGCCGGCAATAACCCCGTCGACCACCAGCGAACGCAGGATACCCTCCGGAATAAACGCCGTCGCCACGGAACTTAATCCGCCAAAAAACATTTCGATCCAGCCCATCGGATAAGCGCCCAGCGTAAACGTTGTCTGAAAGACCAGCCAGAGGATCAAAAGAAAAAGAGGGAACCCCAGGACCCGGTCCATAAGGACCCGGTCGATCTTTTCAGTGACCGTTTGCTTGTCAACCGGCCTCCGTGTCACCGCCTCTGCCGTGGCCCCATGAATATATCCGTAACGCTGCTCGGAAACCACGGTCGATGCGTCACGCCCAAAATGCTCCTCAATACGCCGCACCCGTTCTTTCAGGGCCGCCTTAACGCCATCGGCAAAAGCATGCGACTCAAGGAGCTCTTCCGCGCGTGCGTCTTTTTCGATCAACTTGACCGCACACCAGCGCACCGGATAACGTGCGCAGAAGGCTCCATCCTTTTCCAGGGACGCGATCACGACCTGAATATCCCCCTCCAGCTCATGCCCGTAACTGACCTCATAATCCGGCTTTTCTTTCCGCTCAAAAACTTCGACAGCTTTATCCAGGAGAGCCTCAACACCGGCCCCGTTCTTACCGATCGTTTTGATCACCGGCATCCGCAGGATCTCGGACAGCCTTTTCTCGTCGATCTGAATGCCGCGGCTGACGGCTTCATCATTCAAGTTCAACGCCGCAACGATCGGGACATTCAGCTCCTGGAACTGAAGGCAAAGGTATAAATTCCGTTCAATATTGGTTGAATCAAGAACATCGATCACCACGTCCGGCTTTTCATTAATAATGAAATCCCTGGCCACCACTTCATCCATCGAATAGGCGGTCAGGCTGTAAACACCGGGAAGGTCATGGATATGAAAATCATACCCCTTGTATTTCCGCCGGCCTTCCCTTTTCTCCACCGTAACCCCGGCGTAATTCCCGACCTTCTGGTGGCTGCCGGTCATGGAATTAAAGATCGTGGTCTTGCCGGTATTGGGATTCCCGGCCAACGCGATCGTGATCACCCTGTTCATTTTTTCTCCTCTACCATCTCAACCTCAATGCCATCCGCTTCGGACCGGCGGATCGAAACATCATACTCGCATATCTTGACCTGGATAGGGTCCCCCAGCATTGCGCTTCGGACAATGCGCCCTTTTGCCCCGCGGACAAATCCCATATCCGCCAGCCGCTTGCCGATCTCTCTTGAGATCGTTACCCGCCTGACAATGAACGCTTCGCCATTCTTAAGCCCCAGGATCGTCATGACGCTCCTCGCTAAACCGGTTATAAATATAAGAAACCCCTAAAAACAGAACGCCCAGGACGATGAGCGTAATGATCTTGAAAACAATATCCAGGCCCGACAGGTCAACAAGGACCACCTGCCCAAGGGTCAGCGCCAGCAAGGCCATTCCCCCCATCCGCTCCGTCTTGTTCCCGTCAAAAAATCCTGTCAATATCACGGCAACGCTGGCAAACCCAAGGCACAGCGAATCCCATTGCGACGGAACATACTGGTAAACAGCCGCCACCAGAACAATAAGCCCGGCCACAAGCGCCAGCCCGGCTTCCCCTTCAAAGAACAATTCCGCCGGCCTCTTCTGTTTTATGCGTTTAACCGCGCCGTAAAACCCGAACATCGTCAGCACATTGCCGCTGACGATCAGCCATTTCAACATATCGCTCGCCGGCATAACTGCCTCCAGAAGGAAGATCACCGCGCCGGCCAGCATCGCCAGATAAGCATACACCCGAAACCGCCTCAACCCCAGAATAACTCCGATCCCCGTCAGCACAATACCCTGCATCAATACCGAAAAAGCGGTCCAGGGCTGGCTCACCCACGACCAGACCCAGAATGAAAAGTAAAACGCGGCGGCGAACGAAAACAAATGATCGAACGCAACGTCCCACTCATTGGTTTGCGGATCCGCCTTCATTGTCCTGGTCAAATAAAAACATACCGCCATCGATATGCTGGCCCAAAAACACATGAACCCGTACCAGGCCCAGGCGACCCCCAGGAAATACACCTCCGGCATAAACCGGGATCCCAGGAACACAAGCCTCAACGCAACGATCCCCGCCAGGGCATAACTGCAATAACGGAAGATCTTTTCCTTGAAATTCACGCCGATAAACAGAAGGAACGGGACCTCGATCATCCATACAAGCAATGTCGTGGCCGGCAGGAACTTCAGCGCGACCGCAAAGGTCATGGCAAAGACGGCGGCAACAATATCACTCACGAACATTTTTGGCCGTTCGCATTTCTTCATCCAGCCAGCACACGCCAGGTAAAGCAGCCCGGCGACAAAAACAACCACCGAACGCTGGACATCAAACAATTTCAGGATCAAAGGATACGCCAAAATGCTGTAGGCCGCAATATTGGCAAAATTCGTCACCGCCAGCGACCGTTCAAGGGCCGGGTCCTTGACAGCTTTCACAACATGGACCCCGGCGAAAAAAACGGCCCAGTAACACGAGAGGAAAATAAAATTCATGAACACGTAATAATCGGATGCCGCCAGCCCAAAAGGCATGCCTCCCCTTGCCGAAGAAAGAAGATTGGGGACAACCCAGACCACGTGGATCCCATAAGTCAAAATGATCCCGATCGAAAGCGTCTTGACCCATTGGAACCGATAGACCAGGAACAATACCAGAACGGCCAGGAACAATAAACTCACAAGGGTGAACATGGAGATCTGTCCGATAGTTGACGTTAAATACGCCACAAAAAGCACCACCGACATCATCCGTTCCGACTGGTATTTCCAGACATGCGCCATCATCCCCGCCACCACCAGGGCCAACAGGCATACATCCGCCCCCTGGCTTGTGACGATCCGTGAGGCCTCGAAATGATACATCGCATACGTCGTAAAATAAATAATGGCCCACGCGCCGCCCAGAAGAGCCCGGCCGAAATTCCTGAGCCGTTCCTTCCCCTCCAGCCTGAGCCCGGTGACAAAAAGCGCGCCGCCGACCACATAACCAAACGCGATCTTCAGGAACGGCCCGAAATATTTGAACGAATAGCTGATAAGGAACGCGACCCCCAATGCCAGGACAGCGATCCCGATCTTGCTCAGCCAGTTGCGTCCGAAATCCAGCTCCATGTCCCGCCGCTTGACCGGACCGACAGGCGGCTGAATGCTCCCAGGCTCTGACAGCGGCATATCCACCGCCGGCGGCACAAGGTCCTTCCCGTCAACCGCAGGGATGTCAACGCACGAAGACAGCTTTACGATCAACTCTTCGATCCTGTTCGCTTTGGCCTCAAGAGAACGCAAGGAATTCCGGACCTCATGCAATTGCTGTTTCGCCCCCTCAAGGCCATTGATACCGCACACCCCCGGATCCCCGTTCCTCGCCGGAACAAGCAACGCGATGATCACCGCCAACGGCCCTGTAAAGACCGACAGGCAAACGAACCCCGCCATCCCGATCTTTTTCTGGTCCGCGATATACATGGTGGCAATGATCGATATGATCCAGATCCACGCTGTCCACATAAACACCTCGCTTTGATTAAGGCTTCCCGCTTAAACGGACGATCGCCCCTTTAAGGCCTTCAACAACATCGGCCATCCTGAGGAAATCAAGTTTATCCGCCGTATCCGTCTGCCGATGATAGTAAGGATTTCGCAAATAAGCCGTATCCGTGACCATGACCGCAGGAATTCCTGCCGCCCAGAATGAAGCATGGTCTGAAAAACTGATCCCCGGCATTCCTCCTGGAGCCACAATAGCCGCCGTCCCGGTCATATTGCGCTTTTGCAACGCCCTGGCAACAACATCCACCAGGCCTCTTGACTTAAAATCGCCGACAACCGCAATAAAATCACCCCGGTTCGAATAAAAAGGCCCCATCAGCGGCAGATACTTCTGAGAGAACAACCGGTCAGAATAAAACCCGATCATTTCCAGGATGACAGCGCTCCTGACCGTGATCTTCCTTTCCTTCGCCGCCAGAACAAAAACCCGGCTTCCCATATCGGACGTCTGAAAGAATGGCGGTTCTTCATTGGTGAACGCCACAAAAAGAACATTTGACCCCAGACGCTCCCTCTTCAACGACCTTGCCAGCGACAATACCCCCGCTACACCCGACGCATTGTCATCCGCCCCCGGATTAAAACAGGAATCATAATGAGCGCCGACAAGAATATAGTCCTGCGAATCATTAGTCCTGTATTTGGCCACAATATTACTGAATCTTTGCCCCTGAACCTCGTAATCCCAGGATTCTGCCGGCAAACCCGCTTCCCGGAACGATCGCTCGATATATTGAGCCGCTTTTTCCAAAGCATCAAAATGCGCCCTGTTCCTTACCCCGACCTCTCCGCTTAAATATTGAACTGTCTCCTTAAGGCCCTGCGCCGTTGAACCGGCATCCGCCATGGCCTGACGCGGCCGCAAAAAAAAATTCCATCCGAAGCTTGTCACAACGACGAAGAAGACACTCACGCCTGCCGCCAGTAAAAGCCTGATGAAATATTTTAAAAACCCGATATTCATGACTTCGCCCTTAACAGATCTTCTATTTTTCGGCCGTCAATATAAAGCCCTTCGATGACCGCAAAACCATCCATGACCCTGACGACCACATACGCATCCTGCTTGCCGCGCACACTGTGCTCCCGGTAAACCTTCTCCGCACGGGGAGCCGACTTCTCTTCCATATAATAACGGTCGATCGGCAAATCCAGCTGAACCTCATCTCTCTGCGAATACCCGGCCCTGGCCTCCAAATAGGCACCCCTGCCCGGCTTCTGCACCGCAACCTGCGCGATCATTGCAAACCCGTTCTCATCAACAGACAGCTGTGCGTAAACCTTCTGCCCGTACTTCAGCTCCAGGCCCTCGGGCTTGTTCACCTTGTTGACTTCCACCCTTAAAGCCACATAACGGCCGCGAAAAGCATCATAAGGATCGACCGGCGCTGTTTTAAACCGGAAAGCCATCCCATACTTCAGCGTTGTTTCTCTTTTGGCGATCATCGATACCGGAAGCGCAACCTGCACCAGCATCAAACCAGCCAAAAGACCAAGGGTCCAGTATTTTTTCATGCCGTACCTCCTTTACGACGCAAGATCACAACATTGGTCACCAGAAAACCGATGCCAATAACAATAAAAACCAGTCCTTTAACTATAAAATTGATATCACTGTCGAAAAATCTTGCCAAAACCAAAAACGACAACATAAGCATGCCTGTATTGACCACACCCAGATTATTGGTCCGTATTCCCGTCATCAGGCGAAAAACACTGACGAAAAGCAGGTATCCGTTGAACAACAACATGGGGAAAACCGCGGATGTTCCGCAAAAGGCGTACCCGATCAGGGCGAGCAAAGGCAATGCGCCAAAGCACGTCCTCATCCAGTCCTCCCTCTTGGCGTATTGAAAAAACATTAACAACGCGCCACCCACCAGCAAAAATGTCAGCAGATGGTCCGGGACCGCAGACCATGTTGATATTTCATTCACGCCATACGAATATCTTCCCGTGATCGATTCCCACGGGAACCGGAATGTCAGGAAAAACATCAGGATAAAAATACCCAGACCCCCCAAAACCTGAAAAGGCCTTTGCCAATTCGTCGAACAATCTTTAAACTCCCACGCGCCCAGAAGATAAAACAGCGTGATCAGGCTCGAATGGATCACGATCCAGGACCCTCCCCAGGTCCTGCCTAAAGTAAATCCGGCCCCGACACAAACACCCACCGCCATGACCAAAGCCAGGATCGCCACCCGAATGGTATATTTCTCCTGCTTCAGCGACCAGATAAAATGAGGGATAACAACCGCCAAAAGCGGCCAGAAACAGAAACCTTTCAGCGGCTCATACCAGAAATACCCGGCCCACGATGCAATACCGATAACATAGATCACGGCGGGGATCGTTGCCTCCATGAAATACACCAAAGGAACAATGAGCAGCATCCACGTCAATATAAAGGCCGGCGTATCATTGGGGATGTTATAAGTCTGGGCGATCAGCGCCAGCGAAGCGCCGACCATCAGGCTTAAAAATGTCGCAACCCCCTCTTTCAATGCCTGGGACTCCGGCCTTTTAACAATGACCCACACCGCCAGCGCCTGCCCGACGATCAATGGCAACAGGGAAAGCACCGCGCGCGCAGGACGGGACAGCTCTTCCCAGTTGTGCGCAAACAACAGGATAATGCCAAGCCCGATCAGGATCGCTCCCAAAACACTGCACAAAATAATAATGAACCATTTCCTGTCCGCACCCCGGATCTCCCCGTAATGCTCATGCAGCTTGTCCGCCGCCGATTGCGCGAGGACTCCCTTGCTGACCAGGCCCGGCAGCTCCTGATAAAGCCATTGCACCGCTTTAATATTCATAGAACTCCTTTCTCGACATCCTTCTTGATCTCGTGTTCCCGCCCCGCATAGACCGTCCGCGGAGGAACGACCGTGTTCTTGGGAACAATGGTCCCGGCCGCAATGATGGCCCGGTCCCCGATCACACAACCGGGCATGACCGTACAATGAGACCCGAGCAGGACATTACTGCCGATCTTTACTTTCTTCAGTTTTAACGAGGCCCTCTCGACAATATGGCAATTGATGATCGCCCCGCCGCCGACAACCGTGTTATCGCCGATCTCAAGCAAAGTTGCGTCAAAAACATATTTAGAATTGAACTGCACATTCTTCCCCAGATTCGCGCCCAGCAGGCGGAACAGGATATTCGCGAAAGGCGTCAGCAGGATAAAATCAATGAACGTGTAATGGATCATCAGGAACAGCGAACTGAGAAAAGCCCATTTCATGGCTTCACCGGAAAACAAATGGTGTGTGCCTTCTTTCAATTTCAACTGAAGCGCCGTACGAAAGAGCCCGACCAGCAAAATAAGCGTCAGGCCGAAAATAAAGAACCCCAGCGCCACGGCCGTGCCCACACAAAATAACCGCAACAGCGGCATCATCGCGGCCGTAGCGCCCCACACTTTAAATATCAGTGCCAGCCCGGGGACCAGCGCCGCGCCGAAAAATACCGACCCCATCAGATACATGAATAGCGCGAACAGCAACTGAACAAGCGATGTCAAAAACCATTTCATAAATCGTCCTTTCATTGTATGTATGAACTCCCACGGAAAGGTTTATCTGTTCGCGATGATTTTCGCCGCCTCCTTCAGTTTACGTCAAAATGTAAAGCGCACATCGCCCTCGCTTCAAGTCTTACAAAGGCGAGTCGATGATGCCTACATTTTGCCGTAAATCTTCGGAGGCTTTTGCCGAAAATCATCTGATTGCTCACAGATAAACCTTTCCGTGTTTTCGTTCACAATGTGGCTTCCAGCCATTCCAAACAAGGCTTCATGAATTGTTCCGACTGCTGATCGTACATCGTCTCGGCATGGCCGGCCTTTTCAAGGATCACGAGCTTTTTCGGCTCTTTGGCTTTCTTATACAACTCCCGGCTGTGACGAACATTGATAAGCCAGTCTTCTGCCCCATGAAGGAACAAAACAGGCCGGGGCGCTATACGGTCAACAATATCGATCGGCGCAACCTTCGGCCCCCACGGGTGGCTTGGGCGCACGCCTTTACCCTTGGCTTTATAACCCAAATTCAACTTCAGGTCGTCGAGCATCGCGGGCTTCCAGAACTGATAGTCGATCTTCCAGAAATCATACGGAGCGCTGACCGCGATCACGGTCTTGATGTCAGGATTCTGTGCCGCCTCGATCAGGCTGATCGCGGCGCCCAAAGAAAACCCTATCAACCCGATCGCGTCATAGCCGCAGCTTTTTACATATCCGATCACGGCCTGCAGGTCGGCGCACTCTTTGGTCGTCCACGTGAAAAGCCCGGAGCTCTTCCCGTGGCCGCGAAAATCAAATGCCACCACATCATAATGAACAGCGAGCGACTTCGCGATCTCACGGAAAAGATACGCGTCCTTGGCATTAAAGAACCCGTGCGCCAGGATCACGGCCTTCCGGAACCCGCCCTCATGATGCACCGCCTCGATACGATGATCGTCATTTGTCCTCAGCGTGACATTACGCATGCGGCCCCTCCGTCAATTTCTGCGCCAGCGACTTGACGCCTTTGATATCCGTCTTGCCCGTCCCAAGGGCCGGGATCGCCTCAACACGATAAAAACTGTCCTTCTTCGGTATCCATAAATTGGGAATGCCTTTTCTGCCAAGAGCCTCACAAACCGCATCAACATCCATATCCACAGTATGAAGCACGACCAGCCGCTCGCCTTTTTTCTCATCCGCGACCGACGCCACCGCGATCACCGGATCGGTCGCGCCCAGCACTTCCATAATGTTTTCTTCCACCTTGATATGAGGGACCATCTCGCCGCCGATCTTGCTGAACCGGCTTAACCGGTCCGTGATCTTGATGAATCCGTCCTCGTCAATGGTTGCGATGTCGCCTGTAATATACCAGCCGTCCCTCATGACCTCCATGGTCTTCGCGGGATTGTTCAGATACCCCCTCATCACATTCGCACCCTTGACCAGAAGCAAGCCGTCCTCATTAGGCCCCTTGGTCGCGAACGTGTCCGGATCAACCACCTTGACCGCAACGCCGGGGATCGGATGGCCGACCTTACCGAACTTGTTGCCAACCTGATGTTCCAGCGATTCATCCGTCATATAATCAGGGAACCCGACCGTCACGATCGGCGACAATTCGGTTGCGCCATAGCCTTCGAACGGCATCACGCCGAACTTCTCCTCAAACGCCTTCGCCAGCGGCTCTTTTAACTTCTCGGCGCCAACAACCGCCAGACGTACTGACGCAAATTGCTCTTTCGAACATTTCTTCACATACGCGGACATAAAGGTCGGGGTCCCCATTAAAATGGTCCCTTTATATTTCTCCACAAGCTTCCCGATGGTCCCGGCATCCAGGGGATTGGTATGGTAAACAACCCCCAGGGCAGTCCCGACGGGGAAACACAAGGTGGCCGTAAACCCCAATGAATGGAACAAAGGCAGGGCCGACACCACCACATCGTTCTGACGGATATTAAAGATCTGATACAGGCCCTCGATATTTGAAAAAATATTCGCGTGGGTCAACAGGACCCCCTTGGGCTCACCGGTCGATCCGCTGGAAAATATGACGGTCGCAACATCATCCACGTTCATCTTGTCCCCGCGGACGAACATGCCGGTCAATAACCATTTCGGAAAAAGCAGCGCCGCCAGGAAATATACCCCTGCCTTAAGCGGGCTTATTTTCTGTTTGATCTCTTCCAGAAAAACCATCTCCGGCCGCGCCACGATCCCTGTCTTCTCCAGGAATGCCCGGGAGGTGATGATCATCCGCATCCGGCACTGCTTGATGCAGGAATCAAATGCTTCTGCAGACAAGGTAAAATTCAGGTTGACCGGGACCTTTCCGGCAAAGGAAACCGCAATATTGGCAATGGCCGCCATCGACGACGACGGCAAAAGGACGCCCACCATTTCATTGGTTTCCATAGGCATGCGGTTAGCCGGCAGCAGGACCTTCGACAAGGCAACAGCCGCGGAAAAAACTTTGGGATAAGTGAACCGCGCGCCCATGGAATCCGCCATGCAAAACTTGAACGGATGACGCTTGACCTCGTCGATAAATGCCAGGTGCAACTTCTTGCGCCATGCGCCGCGCAAAATACTCGCCTCCGCGCCCAGTTCCTGGACTACCTGCCGCACCTCATGCACTTTAGACGCGCCGGCCATGGGCTTGCCGAAAACAATGGATACCGGATACTGCGTAAAACGCGGGATCTTCCAGAAATATTTTCCATTGGCGAAAGAATAAATACTTCCCCAAATATTATCAAGATACAGCGGAATGATAGGTGCGCTTAAGCCTTTCATAATGTGCTCGAACCCCTTATTAAAGGGGAGCATATTGCCCGTGCGCGTCAGCACTCCCTCGGGGAAGATACATACAAGCTCCCCGTTCGCGATCGCCTCACGGGCCTCCGCCAACGCGCGCGCGATCGCTTTGGGCCCCCCGTCACGATCGATCGGAATGGCCTTGAGCACACGGCCAAAAAAACTGACGAACGGCAATTCATATATCCTGCGATACATGATAAAACGGACCGGGCGCTTCAACGCCGCCAATATCAGGATCGCGTCCACATAGGAAATATGATTGGCAATAAGCAGCGCCCCGCCCTCTTCCGGGACCTGCTGGCTATTAAGCACACGCAACTTGTAAACAGCATGCGCGATCACCCAGTTCACCAGCCGCACCAAAGCGATCGGAAGTGTCAACAGGATATAAACCGTTGCAATAAGCGACAACCCGCCCACGATCCAAAAGATCTTGTCGGAACTGATCGCCAGCTGCCCTCCGCAATACCATAAAAACCCTCCGGCCAGAAGAGACCCGCACGACGAAACCATATTAAGAACCGACAAATACTGCCCGCGCTCTGCCTTTGGGCTGTACTGTTGAAAGAACGCATTGAGCGGAACAGTATAGAACCCCGCGCACACGCCCAGGACAAAAAGCATCCCCAGTGCCGCATAGAAATTCCCGCCAAACCCGAGCAGAAAGGACATCCCCGTGATCCCCATCGCGCCCAGCGGCACAAGCCCGAGCTCCACCTTGCCTTCCGAAGCCCCGCCTGCCAGCACACTCCCGGCCGCGATCCCCAGAGAAACAGCGACCAATAAAATACTGATATGGACCTGGTCGACCAAAAGAACATGAGCGCCATAGATCAAAATATTCATCTGGAATACCGCGCCGAGAAAATTAAAGAATGCCAGCGCCATCATGGTCAGGAACAAACCGGTGTCTTTGCGGACCCCGGTGAGAGCGCTCCATGTCCCAGAAAGAAAACCCTGTTGCGCGATCTGTTGCGGCCGCTCGGAACGAATGGCAAAACTGACCGCGAAACTGATCAAGGACAGCACCCCCATTAAAAGCCCGATATAATACAAATGCGCATTGATCATCTTGAACAATACGCCGCCCGTCGCTGTCCCTAAAATGATCCCGACAAATGAAACCAGCTGAACATATCCGTTGCCTTTGGAAAGTTCTTCCTCTTTTAACATCTCCGGAAGGATCCCGAGTTTCGCCGGGCTGAAAAGCGCACTGTCCACCATGAACAGGAACAATGTCCCGCACAGGAACCACAAATCCCCGGTCCATAAAGCCCAGGCGGCCAATAACGCGAACACGATCTTGACCAGGCCCATAATGATAATAACGCTGCGTTTATAAAAACGGTCCGCCAAATAACCGGCAAAAGGAGCAAAGAACACATACGGCAGAATATAGAGAACGCCAACAATACTTACCGCGCGCGTCGCATCTTCCGAAGACAATAATATCTGAATGGCATAAAGTGAAACGACCACCTTAAGCAAGCTGTCTGTCACCGCGCCCATAAATTGCGCTGTCAATAACGCTTTAAATGCGCCTGACCGGCACGTCTTGTCCATAAAACCCTCCATGACCTTAAATGACTTTATCCCGTAATTACATGCGCGCCATTATCATATAATAACCCTGCGGTTGATAATATCCAGAAAAAGCTGCCCCATTCAACATCCGGATAATGCTCCCCCACCCAAGAAAAAGAGCCGCAACCACAAAAAGAACCACCCCGGCATTACTCCAAAATTCTTTCATCGTGCACCTCCTTTTTCTGTATAAATAGTTAACATATCAACTATATGCCTAAAAAACATCTCACCCCTTCAGATCACGAAACCACCGGAACATAAGCCCTGCCAGCATTTTCTGCTCTGCCTGCGAAAGTTTTCCCATAGCGCTTTTCATTGTCTTCATATATCCCGGCCACGCATCATCAAGCAATTGCGACCCCCGCCTGGAAACCCGGACCACCTTGACCCGCCTGTCCCCCTCCCTGCCGGAGCGTTCGATCAACTTTTCGATCTCAAGCTTGTCCAAAAGGCGCGTCATGTTCGACGCCGTAACCATCAGGCACCGGCCGATCTCGCGCTGGCTCAACCCCGCCTCACCGCCCTGATGCTTGATGATCATTAAAACATTCATTTTGGCAGGCGTCAGGCCGAACGCATCCAGGGTTTTGGCCACTTTATTAAAGAGAACGGTATAAACAAGGACCAACCCGTAAAAACCTTCTTCATCATACCGCCCCTTGCCCGCCTCTATTCCGAACGCCTGCAGATCATCCATAGTCCCTCCCTCTTTTCTTCTTGAAGGATACCACCATATAGTTGACTTGTCAACTATTTTTTCATTCTGAAGGAACAGTTAACCCGTTCAAAAAAATACTTCCATTGGGCAGGAACCAACACGGAGGGGATATCGTTGAATGCACCGAATATTATTTTGAAACCCCGAAATCCTTGAGTTGTGCCAAAAAATTAGCAGAATAAAAACGACCGATATATCGGGTCGCACCTGCGTCCAGACAATCCTTGATCGCGACGTCCATGGCAGACATCTGAGGCCCTTTTCCTGCCTCTTCAGATGCCTCGGTCGAATAAAGCAGAATGACCGTATTCTTGAAGAACGCGTACGCGCGCAGCGATTTAACGATCTCCTGGGTTGTCGCGTAATCATGAGTGAAGACGTCCAAAAAGACTATCCGCGGATTAACCAGAAAACAACGCAGGCCGATCTCGATAATGCTTGAAACCGTCGCCACGATACAGTCGCACGTAAGCAGTTGCTGGCGCATTTCCTCAAGGACATCGACTTTTTGTCCAATAACAACAACCTTATTATACCGGCGATTTTCCGTTACTTTCTGTTCGACCTTTTTGATCTTTTCCAAAAGCGAATCGAAATTGCTCGGTTTGGGCGAGAAAAGTTCCACGCCAAGGGCCGCAAAAGACTCCTGGAACACCTCCTTGTCAGTCATGATAATAACAGGCATGTCCATGGTATCCGGGCGGTCCTTCAGCTCCATATAAAGGTCCACGCCATCCATACGGGGCATGACGACATCGGTAATAAGCAGGTCAACCTTGTTGGTGTTAAGGAACTCAATGGCCTCAACTCCATCGCCAACAACCGTCACCCGATAACCGCATTTCTCCAGACGCCGTGACAACAAAAGCGCCGTACCCCGCTCATCATCCGCCACAAGAATATGCTTGATCATACAGCCTCCCTGCCCCAAACACGTTTCAAAAACCTACGTATCATTTTTATAGAGAATGTCGAAATACTAGTATATTCTACCATGATTTTCTACAATAGCCATCTACCACAAAAAAAACATCCCCCGCTAGGCGTTCGGCGCCCTCCAGTCGCCCTTCGGGGCTCCTTTCGGGTCGGCCATCCGCCCCGCCTATAGGGTCCTCCTATTCGTCGGACCCGGCGGGGCTCCTTCGAATCCTAGCGGGGCAGGTACCAAAGAAAAAGCCCGACCATAAGGTCGGGCTTTTCATCAAATTACCTGCCCCGCTAGGATTCGAACCTAGACAAACAGATCCAGAGTCTATTGTGCTACCGTTACACCACAGGGCAATATATCAACTTGGAAGGCACTATTTATACACAAACAAGCCAGTTTTTGCAAGAACTAAACGAATGCCGCCCGCAGGCGCGCCAGCGTCCGGGCCTTGCCCAATACGCTCATCGTATCAAAAAGCCCCGGGCCAACATGATCCCCGGTCAAAGCCACACGCACCGGATGGACCATCTCCCCCATCGGGATCCCGAGCCCGGCGACCACACCCCTGAATATCTTCTCGGTCGTCACAACATCAAACGGCTCGGCTTTCTCCAAATGATCCGCCAGGAGCGCAAACTCCTTCGGCATCACCCTGGTCAACTGCGCGGCGCGCACCTCATCCGAAACCTTAAAATCATCCGTGAACAGAAAACCCGCCCGTTCAACAAGCTCCCGCAGCGTCGACATCCGGCTCTTGTAAAGCTCCAGCACACGCTCCAGCCACGCCGGATCAAACCCGTCGGCCAGCAAGCCTTCCTCTTTGAGTACCGGCACCGCAAGCACCGCAAGCTGTTTGGCCGTCAGAGCCTTGATATACTGCGCATTCACCCACTTGAGCTTCTCCATATTGAACTGCGCGGCAGTCTTGTTGATCTTCTTGATAGAGAACTTTGCCACCGCATTCTTCATGGCAATGATCTCCTGGTCCCCGCCCGGCGACCAGCCCAGAAGCATCAAATAATTCACCAAACCCTCGGGAATAAACCCTTCCTTGCGGTAATCGCTCACCGCCACCGCCCCGAAACGCTTGGACAACCGGGCGCCGTCCGTTCCCATAATAAGAGGCAAATGACCGAACTTCGGTACTTTAAATCCCATGGCTTCGTACATCAATATCTGCTTGGGCGTGTTGGAAATATGATCCTCGCCGCGAATAACATGCGTGATGCCCATGAGCGCATCGTCCACCACACAACTGAAGCTGTACGCCGGCGAACCGTCCGACTTCATCAGCACCTGGTCCTTGATCTCGTCGGTGTTAAAAACGATCAAACCGCGGATCAGGTCATCAAATTTAATATCCCGGGCCTTGTCAACCTTAAGGATCACGGCGGTACCGTCCCTGAACGCCTTGCCACCGGCAACCAGTTTTTCGGCATGATCACGGTACAAACCAAACCGGTCGCTCTGCTTGTAAAGCTCGTCCCACGTCAGGCCAAGCCACGCCATGCTGTCCATGATCTCTTTTTCAAACTCGGGCCTGGAACGCTCCAGGTCCGTATCCTCCACGCGCAACACGAATTTTCCGCCCTGCGCACGGGCATACATCCAGTTAAAAAGAGCCGTGCGGGCGCCGCCAATATGTAGGAATCCCGTCGGACTTGGCGCAAACCTTACCTTGACAGCCGAAACCGGAGCCTCTGGCGTACTCATAATTTTGCCTTGTTTTCGTTTTTCACAATATACTCCACGACACGCTCGATCCGCTGACGGACCTCGTTCTTAATATCCACATACTCGATCCCGGTATCATAACAAGAAGGCTTCAAAGGATCCGTGGCCTTGCGGCGCACGCTCCAGACCACTTTCCCGCGGCAGGCAATATGGTCCTCGGCATCCAGCAGGTCGATCTCAATATCCACGGCAGAAAAACGCTCCAGGCCCTTCTTGAGGATCACACAAACACCGCCGGTACTGATGTTTTCCGTATGCGCCAGGATCGCATCCACCGCCGAGCCATTGATCATGATCTTGACAAGGCACGGGAACTTCGCTCTCGGGAACCGCCTACGATTCAAACCTTCCCAGGACATAAGACCTCCCTCAGTTCTTTTGAACACGCGTAATGGCGCACGCCCTCCCGGTGGCGTCATCAATATCAACAATGACCCCGCACAATGTACCGGGGCCTTTGGCAACCTCGAATTTATTCGGCAATCCTGTCAGATAACGCGCAACGATCAATTCCTTTTGCGTGCCGATCACGGAATCATACGGGCCCGTCATTCCGGTATCGGTAATATACGCGGTGCCGCCGGAAAGGATCTGTTCATCCGCCGTCTGGATATGCGTATGCGTCCCCAGGACCGCGCTCACACGGCCATCCGCATAAACCCCCATCGCCACCTTCTCGCTGGTCGCCTCGGCATGCATGTCCACCAGGACCGTCTTGACCCCGTCGGCTTTCATTTTCTGCACCTCGCGGTCCAGCGCATGAAAAGGGCAGTCGGTCAAATATTTCATGAACGTGCGCCCCAAAAGAACGATCACGCCCACTCTGACCCCTGAAGGCGTTGTAATAACACACGAACCATGCCCGGGCGCTTCCGCCGGAAAATTCGCCGGGCGGATCACCCGCGCTTCACTGTTAAGATACGGAAAAACATCGCGCTTGTCCCAAACATGATCGCCCAGCGTAATGACATCACAGCCCGCGGCAAAGATCTCGCGCGCGATCTTGTCCGTGATCCCGCTGCCCCCGGCCACATTCTCGGCGTTGGCAATGATCATATCCACTTCCCCCCGGGCCTTCATCAATGCCGCGGCCTTGCCAAAGACCACTCGCCCGGGTTCGCCAACAATATCACCCACGAACAGGATCTTCATTATTTTGCGTACTCAATGGCCCTGGTTTCACGGACGACCAGAACCTTGATCTGGCCGGGATATTCCATTTCCGCCTCGATCTTGTTGCGGATATCGCGCGAAAGGACCACGGCCTCATCATCGTTGAGTTTGGACGGATCGACCATGACCCGGATCTCACGCCCGGCCTGCAGCGCATACGCCTTGTCGATCCCTTTGAAAGAATTTGCGATCTTCTCCAGGCCCTCCAGGCGCTTGATATATGTTTCCAGCGATTCCGCGCGCGCACCCGGACGGGAAGCGCTCACCGTATCCGCAATACACACCAGCACGCCATAGATCGAATTGTTCTGCACCTCATTATGATGCGACTCAACCGCATTGGCCACCACTTCAGATTCCCCGTATTTCCGCGCCAGACGCCCCCCCACCACAGCATGCGTGCCTTCTTCAATATCGTCCGAAACAACCTTGCCGATATCGTGCAGCAATCCGCCGCGCTTGGCGATCGCAGGGTCCAACCCAAGCTGATGCGCGATAATGCCCATCACGCGCGCCACTTCTTTCGTGTGGGTAAGCGCGTTCTGCCCGAAACTAGTGCGGTATTTCAAACGGCCCACCAGCTTGACAAGCTCGGGATGCATATTGTGGATCCCCAGCTCAAAACACGCGGTCTCGCCGGCTTCCTTGATCTTGATGTCCAGGTCTTTCTTGGCCTTCTCCACCACTTCCTCAATACGCCCGGGATGGATACGCCCGTCTGAAATAAGGCTTTCGAGCGCCATGCGCGCGATCTCGCGGCGCACCATATCAAACCCGGAAATGGTCACGGCTTCCGGAGTATCGTCAATAATGATATCCACGCCCGTTGCCTGTTCCAGCGCGCGAATATTGCGCCCTTCACGCCCAATGATACGCCCCTTCATTTCATCGGACGGCAGATGCACCACGCTGATGGTGGTCTCGGCCGCGTGATCGGAGGCACAACGCTGGATCGCGATCGAAAGGACCTCGCGGCTCTTCTTGTCGGCCGATTCCTTGATCTCTTCTTCCATCTGGCGGATACGTGTCGCTTTCTCATGGACAAGCTCGGTCTCAACACGGGTCAGCAGCATGTGCTTGGCCTCATCGCGGGTCAAATTCGACACTTTATAAAGCACTTCTTTTTCCTGCGCGATCATCTTGCCAAGCTCTTCGCCTTTACCCGCCACTTCCGCTTCCTTGGCCCTCACCACATCCTGGCGCGAGGTAATATCCTTCTCTTTATTGTCCAAAAGATTCAGGCGCTTCTCGACATTCTCTTCCTTGACCAAAATGCGCTTCTCGGATACCGCCAGCTCTTCACGGCGGGTCTTGTTATCCTGTTCAAAATCCTGCCGCAGCTTGAGCAAAGTGTCCTTGGCCTGCAGCTCCGCCTCTTTCTTGATGGTCTCGGCCTCACGGCGCGCCATTTCACGGATGGCTTCGGCTTCCTTTTCGATATCCTTGCTCTTCTTGCCCTTGACAGCCCGATTAACAACATACCCCAGCGCGAACGATCCTCCGGCCGCGATAAAAATAAGAAAAACGGCTAATGCTGACATTTAAATCCCCCTTGTAAACAGCGCGATTAACGATTAATTGGTTAAAACTTGTGTTACGGGGCGATCATGCGGCTCAAGACCCGGAATATCGGATACCAGCTGAAAATCATAAACCAGACCGACAGTCGGGATAGTGGAAGGCAGTTCGGAAAGAAACCGGTCGTAATACCCCGCGCCGCGGCCAAGCCGGTTGTTGGCTTTATCAAAAGCCACTCCGGGGACCAGCGCCAGGTCAAGGTCTGCGGAACGAAGCACTCGCGCGGCATCATAGCGCGGCTCCGGTATACCGTAAGACCCTGGAACTAATTCTTCAATCGACTCAATAAGCATTACAATGATCTGCTTGGTTTCTTTTTTGATGAACGGAACTGCCACTCGCTTCTTAAGCCCTATCGCCTTTTCCATCATGGGGAATGTATTGACTTCCCCGTTGAACGAACAATAGAACAAAATGGTGTTAGCTTTTTGAAAAACCTTTAATTCCAATAGCTTAGTGAAAATTGCCTGACTTTTACGACAGGCGTCTTCCTCCGTTTGATGATGTATAAGATCAAGGATCTTCTGACGGATCGCTTGTTTAATTGTTTGAACGGCCATTTCTGTGTATTTTACCTCATTAAAAGCATAAAGATAATAGCACTATTACTTTATTTGCTCAAATGAAAATTCAGCAACTGTCCCGAAAAAATAGAAATGTCCCTTGTTGCCCGATCTTCAAGTACGCTATTCGCTCGCGGGTCATGCCACCTGCGGCACCCTATTTTTAAAATGGGACCCTAATCCATTTTAGAAAATAGGGTACCCGCCTTCGGTGTCACCCGCTCGCTTATGCGTACTTACACTCGCTTTTTCAACTGCTCCATACGCTCTTTGATCTTTTTCTCGTAACCCTGTTCGGTCGGCTGGTAATACGAAGCTTCAAAAGGCATGTACTGCTGGGGAACATAATGATTGGGATAATCATGGGCATATTTATACCCTTCGCCATTGCCCAATTTGGCAGCACCGCTATACGAGGCATCCTTCAAATGCTTGGGAACATTGCCCGCCTTTTTGGTGCGGACATCTTCCAGGGCTTTATCGATCCCCAGATATGCCGCGTTGGATTTCGGCGCGCAGGCCACATACACCGCGGCTTGCGCCAGGGGGATCCGCGCTTCCGGCAAACCCACAAACTCCGCGGACTGCAAAGCCGCCGCCGCGACAACCAGCGCGTTGGGGTCGGCATTGCCCACATCTTCGGACGCACAAATAATAATACGCCGCGCAATGAACCGGGGGTCTTCCCCGGCATAGATCATCTTGGCCATCCAATAAAGCGCCGCATCAGGATCAGACCCGCGCATGGACTTGATAAAAGCCGACGCCGTATCATAATGCGCATCGCCATCCGCATCATATTGCACGATCTTTTTCTGAATGGACTCTTCCGCGACCTCGGGCGTAATATGAACGAACCCGTCTTTCGCTTTCGGTGTGGTAAGCGCGGCCACATCCAGCGCATTGAGCGCGCGGCGCGCATCGCCATCTGAAATTTCCGCAAGAAAAGCCAATGCCTTGGGATCGGCTTTCACCGGCACATTACCAAGCCCGCGCTCCTTGTCCAGCAGCGCGCGCTCAAGCAATGTCAGCAAATTTTGTTTTGTTAAAGGCTTGAGTTCAAAAACCAGGGAGCGGGACAACAACGGGGACACCAGCGAAAAGAACGGATTCATGGTCGTGGCGCCGATCAGAATAATGGTGCCGCTCTCCACATCCGGCATCAACACGTCTTGCTGGGCTTTATTGAACCGATGGATCTCGTCAATAAAAAGAATAGTGCGCTGGCCCGATGACGCCAGGCGGTTTTTAGCGCCCGCGATCAGGCGGCGCATTTCTTCCACATTCGACATAACAGCATTAATGCTATCAAACGCGGCTTTCGTGCGCGCGCTGATGCAAAGCGCCAACGTGGTCTTGCCGGACCCCGGCGGCCCATAAAAGATCAGCGAATTAAGACGGTCCGCCTCAATAGACCGCGTAAGCAACTTGCCCTCTCCAAGAATATGCTCCTGGCCGCAATATTCTTCCAGCGTCCTGGGGCGCATGCGCGCCGACAACGGACTGTGGCTTGTATCATTCTTGTCAAAAAGTTCCATCCCGAAAACTCCGCAACAATTAAAAAGCCCGTGTAGAATTAACTACACGGGTTTAAACAAATTCCGCTTATGCCGTTGGAAGTCCGCGTATCGAACCTGCTTAACAGGTGGGGAAAAGCTATTGGCCCACGAGCCAGATAGACAACGATCCCCTGTAATATTGTATTGGTTCAATATTACAAACCCCCTGACGAGCACAGCAGAAAAATCGTCTATTCGCCGGGCCGAGACAAGCTCGGCCCCTACAAAACCATCAACCGCACCCTAGCGCCGCTTCACTCCCAACTTCTCGATCAGCTTCGCAACGATAATTTCATGCAGGCCATTGACCTCATCATCGGTCAGGGTCCGTTCGGAAGACTGATACAACATCGAAAGAACGTACCCCTTATGACCTGCTTCAAGCTTATCACCACAATACAGTTCAACAAAGTCAATTCTTTTAAGCACCCCCTGCCCGTTCTCCAGGCAAAGCGTTTTGATCGCATCAAAAGAACCCTCCTTGACCGCCAACGATATATCACGCACCATGGCCGGGAACTCATCAATAGCGGCAAACTTCGGCCGGGGAACAACCGCATCACAGGCGATCTCAATATCGATCTCCGCAAAATACACCGCGGCCTTCTTGATATCGAATTTCCCCAGGATATCATCGGCAACCTTGCCGGCCTTGCCGGCAGCTTTACCATCGATCATCACGGCCGCTGACTGGCCAAGATCGAACGCCGCATCTTGCGCCTGGGTAAAAACACAATTTTTAACACGCAACCGGCCAAACGACTCTTCCACCGCGCCCTTGATATCAAAAAGATCCAGCGCCTGGCGTTTGGGCGCACGCCAATCCGGGTCCCTGCGGCCACTGACAAGAACAGACAATATCCAGCGCTCCCCGCCGGGTAAATATTTTTTCCCGATCTCGAACAACTTGAGGTCCCGCTGCCCGCGATTCATGTTCGCCGCCGCAACAACAAGCATGTTCGGCAAAGCGGTCGGGCGCATCAACTCCTGCTCGGCCGACATTGCATTCTGCAATTTGATCACCGGGCCCTGATAATTTGTTTTGGCCAGCGCGGCACTGCCCACCAACGCATACGTCACAACCTGATTATACCCCAGGCCGACAAAACAATCGGTCAACCGCGAATGAAACGTCTCTTTTTCCTGGTCAACCACAATATTCACCGCGGGAACCTGGGGAAGGGTCATCGGTAGATTGTCATATCCGACAATACGCGCCACCTCTTCTATAACATCTTCCTTGATCTGGATATCATTACGGAAATACGGAGGAATAACAGTAATGGCCTTTTCTGCCGCCGCCACAACACAGCCGAGGCGTTTTAATATTTTTTCCGCGCGCACAAGGTCCAGCGGCGCTCCGAGCAATTTCTGAATATCATTAACAGAAACGACCACTGGCGTCCGTTGGGATGCAGGCTCTTTGGCCACCACATCCCGGCGGCCGACAACAGTTCCGCCCGCCAGCTCCAGGATAAGGTCCGTCGCACGGTTGGAAGCCGCTTCCGCCGTTCTCCAGGCAATGCCACGCTCAAAACGATAACAGGAATCGCTCGTTAACCCCAGTTTGCGCGACGCCCGGCGAATGATCCCAAGATCAAAGGATGCCGATTCCAGCAGGACCCGCTTCGTTGAGGCCGTGACCCCGGTATCGCGTCCGCCCATGATCCCCGCAATGGCCACCGGCTTTCGGGCGTCGGCAATGACCAGGATGCTTTCATCAAGCGTACGCTCCACATCGTCCAGCGTTATGATCTTCTCGCCCTTCCTTGCCCGGCGCACAATGATCTTTTCGCCCTCAAGCTTGTCGTGATCGAACGCATGCAACGGCTGGCCGAATTCAAAAAGGACAAAATTCGTGATGTCGACAATATTCGATATCGGCTTATTGCCGAACGCCTGCAGAAAAAGGCTTTTATCCGCCGCGAACGGCCTGACCGATATCCCGTCAATGCGCGTTCCAATATAACGAGCACAGTCCGCCGCATTCTCGATCGAAATATCAACGGACGCGGAATCGGCATATACACCGACAACCGGAACCTTCAGTTCCTTGTCCACGATCGCCGACACTTCGCGCGCGAGCCCGAGCATGCTTAAACAATCGGGCCGGTTGGGCGTGACCTCGATCTCAAAGACCGTATCATTGCCCGCCTTCTCGACATGCTCGACCTCCAGCCCCGCCATAGTAAGGCGGAAAGAAAGTTCATCAGCCGTGAGGCCGTGATCAATATACTGATTGAGCCAATTTAAACTTAATTTCATAAGATCCGTATCGTTTAATCACCGGGCGACCCATCGGGTCGCCCCTACACTCGTACATGCGAGTAGGGGCGAGGCGGCGCCTCGCCCAAAACAACATTAAAATTGTTTCAGGAACCGCACGTCATTCTCAACAAATGTCCGGATATCCCCGATGCCATGCTTGAGCATGGCGATCCGTTCCACGCCCATCCCGAACGCAAAACCCGAATGCTCGCCCGCCGGATAACCCGCGGCCTCGAACACCTTGGGATGCACCATCCCGCAACCCAGGATCTCAAGCCACTTGCCCGCCCGGCCTTTAAAAATATTCGACTGGATATCCACCTCCGCCGATGGCTCCGTGAACGGGAAAAAATGCGGACGGAACCGCATCTTCACATCCTCCCCGAAATATTTTCTGCAAAACGCCGTCAGCAAACCCTTGAGATCCGCGAAAGTCACATTCTTGTCGACCAGCAAACCCTCGATCTGATGGAACATGAACGAATGGCTGGCGTCGACCGCATCCGGCCGGTAAACCTTGCCCGGAATGATCACCGCCATCGGCGGCGTATGCTTTTGCATCACGCGCACCTGCCCCGGCGATGTGTGGCTGCGCAGGAGCAAATACCGGCCCGCAGCCGCCGGATCTTTGGCATCCAGATAAAACGTATCAAAGGAATCGCGCGACGGATGGTCGAGCGGAATATTCAAGGCGGAAAAATTATAGAACTCGCTTTCGATCTCGGGGCCACGCTGAATAACAAACCCCATGTTCTTAAAAACATCACAGATCTCTTCCACGGTCTGGTCCAGCAAATGCCGCGAGCCAAGCCCGCGCTGTACACCCGGGATCGTCACATCCAGCGCATCGGCTTTCTTCGCCGAAAGCAATAACGCCGCCTTGCGCTCCGTGATCAGATTTTCCGCCAGGACCTTGATGTCATTGGCCCCTTTACCCAGAGCCTTCTTTTCATCGGAAGAGGCGCTCCCCAGCCCGGCGTACATTGCCGGCACCAGGCCTTTCTTGCCAAGATATTTCAGGCGCACCGCTTCCAGCGCATCCGGCGTTCCCGCCGCCTGCACATCCCAAGAAACGTCCGCTTTTATTTTCTCAATATCCCAAGGCATAGCATCTCTTATATCATAACGTCAAAGAAAAAGCCCTTGTTTTCACAAGGGCCTTTACTGGAACTTCTTCCCAAAGATCACTTCTTGTCGGCCTTCTTCCGTGTAACATTCGCCGGCAACGCTTTATTGGCAGCGCTGACGATCTTGTTGAAGGTGGCCTGATCATTAATGGCGATCTCCGCGAGCATCTTGCGGTTGAGTTCGATCTTGGCTTCCTTAAGGCCGCGGATAAGGCGGCTGTACGTAAGGCCTTCCATCTGACTCGCTGCATTCACACGGGCGATCCATAAACGACGAAAATCCCGCGCGCGTGCCTTACGGTGCTTGGTATGATAACGCAGCGCCTTGATAAGCGCGCGTATCGCCTGCCCCCAGCGGTTCTTTTTCTGACCGTAAAAACCTTTTGTAGCGCGAAAGACGCGTTTACGCCCCTTCTTGCGCGCAATGGAATTCTTGATTCTAACCATACGGCATCATCCTCCTGACCTTCTTGCCTTCCACCGGCGTCAGATAATCGCTCTTGCGTAATCTGCGCTTGCGTTTGCTCGACCTCTTTGACAGGAGGTGTCCGCGATTGCCGCTCTTCTTCTTGACCAAACCTGACTTGGTGATCTTAAAGCGTTTGGCAACGCCCTTTTTTGTTTTTAATTTCGGCATAATTCACCTTTTTATTTTGTATCGGCTTTCGGCGCGATAATGATCGACATGATACGCCCCTCAAGAATGACATCCTTCTCAAGCTGGGCGATATCGGCCGTATCCGTTACAAACTTCGTTAAAAGCGCTCTGGCCTGCTCCTTGAATGCCATTTCACGCCCCGAAAAGAACAGGTTGACCCTGACCCTGTCCTTCTTCTCCAAAAACGCACGCCCCTGATTTATTTTCGTGACCAGGTCGTGCTCGTCAATATGCGGCTTGATACGGATCTGTTTAAGCTGGGAAATATGCGTATGCCGGCGCGCCTTACGTTCTTTTTTTTCCTGCTCGTACTTGTATTTCGTGTAATCCATGATACGGCACACCGGCGGTTTTCCCGTCGGGGCAACTTCCACCAGGTCGAGCGCGAACTGTTCGGCAAGCTCCTGTGCACGTGCGATGGTCACTACGCCCAGCTGTTCCGCTTCAGGGCCGATCACGCGGACTTCAGGTACGCGGATCTGTTCGTTAATTCGAATACGTTTTTGGATAAAACTCTCCTCAATACAGATTGACCCCTCTATAAATCGGGGCTAAAAGTGCTCTCATTATCTTTAAAAACTAGCTTTTGTCAACAATCTCTTTCTGCGCCCGGGCCAAAAAATCCTCCAGGGCCATTTGCCCAAGATCGGTCTCCGGACGTTTTCGCACCGCGACCTTGCGGGCTTCCACTTCCTTGTCCCCTATGACGAACATATAAGGGATCCGCGCCAGACGGCCCTCCCGGATGCGCTTGCCCAGCGATTCATTGCGCGCATCGACCTCAACGCGCAGGCCGCCCTCGCGCATTTTATCCGCCGCCTCACGGGCAAAAGCATCATGCTCGGGAGAAATGGGAATAATATTCACCTGGACCGGAGAAAGCCACAACGGGAAATTCCCGGCATAATGCTCGATCAATGTCCCGAAGAACCGCTCCACGCTTCCAAACAGGGCCCGATGCAGCATGATCGGCCGCTCTTCCTTGCCCTGGTCATTGATATATGTAAGATCGAACCGCTCCGGCAGGGCAAAATCGCACTGAATGGTCGTGCACTGCCACTGACGGCCCAGCGCGTCCTTGAGCTTCAGATCGATCTTCGGCCCATAAAAAGCGCCATCGCCTTCGTTAACCTGATAAGCGATCTTTTTATTGTCCAGCGCGTTCTTGAGCGCCACCGTTGCCAGGTCCCAGTCTTCCTGTTTTCCAATATGGCTTGCCGGCTGAGTACTGAGCTCGATCACATAATCCTTGAACCCGAAAGCCGAAAGAAGCTCGAACGCAAGATCAAGCACTTTCTCGATCTCTTCCTGCACCTGGTCCCGGCGGCAAAAAATATGCCCGTCATCCTGGGTAAATCCGCGCACGCGCAGGAGCCCGTGCAACACGCCGGCTTTTTCATAACGATACACCGTGCCAAGCTCAAAATACTTGATGGGGAATTCACGATAGGAATGCAGTTTTGATTTATAGATCAACATATGCCCGGGGCAATTCATGGGCTTGACCGCATATTCTTCCCCGTCGAGCTTGAAATAATACATGTTGGCGCGGTAATGCTCGGCATGGCCGGAGATCTCCCACAGCTTCCCGCGAAGAAAGTTGGGCGTCATCACCAGGTCATATCCGCGCTTTAAATGCAGGTCTTTGGTGAAATCCTCTAGGATCTTGCGCATCAGGGCGCCCTTGGGATGATAGAACACCAGTCCGGCCCCGGCCTCTTCCTGATAAATATGGAAAAGGTCCAGCGCGGCCCCGATCTTGCGATGGTCACGCTTGTCCGCCTCGTCAAGCATCTTCAAATACGCGACAAGCTCTTCCTTCGACGGAAAACACGTGCCGTAAATGCGCTGGAGCATGGCGTTCTTTTCATTGCCGCGCCAATACGCGCCGGCAACGGACAAAAGCTTGAACGCCTTGATCTCCTGGGTGGAGACGATATGCGGCCCTTTGCACAGGTCCATGAATTCGCCGGAACCCGTCGTAAAAATAGAGACCTGCTCGTCAGGGATCCCTTCGGCAAGCTCGGCCTTATATATTTCACCCTGTTTGCGGAACAGCCCGGCGGCTTCTTTCCTGTCCATAAACGACTGGACCAGCGGAAGGTTGCGGTTGATGATCTTCTGCATGCCCTTGGTAATAGCCGCCAGGTCGGCATCCGTGAACGGTTCTTTCTTGTCGAAGTCGTAGTAAAAGCCGGAATCAATGGCCGGGCCGATGGCAACCTTCACCTCGGGCCAAAGCTCTTTAACTGCTTGCGCAAGAACGTGGGAACAGCTGTGACGCAGCTTGTCAATATCTCGTGTATAGTCCATAATCGGCAAAGTATATCACCCGCCCGTCAGAAGACCAAATAGAATTTTCATGACCCCGATTATCATCCCGGAAGATCAGCCGGAGAGTGACCCGCCGGAGAAAGCGGTCAACCCGTCGGAAATTCCAAGGAACATGGGCACTGTCGTTGTCATGGGCGCAATGTCAATAATGACCGGTGTGAAACCCGTGGCGTTCTGCAATTGTTCCCGTTGCGCCGCATTGGCCGGATCGAAATGGAATTCGACGTTTTGCCCCTCACGGCCGGTCTCAATATCCATCCGGCCGCGGGTCAGATCGATACCGCCCGTCTCCGCGCGGTCATCGTTTCCCGCCACCGATCCTGGCACAGGGTCATCCCCGGGGAACGCCTCAGCTTTCACATTGCGGAACCGGGTACGCAAAAATGTTTTGATCATGATGTCCGCCATTTCCACATACCCCTTCACCTCGTCACGTTTTTCCACGGGTGTCGCCGACAACTGGGCCGCCATCACGGTCCTCAATTTCCTTCGAAGCATAATGGAATCCGTCAGCATTTTCATGGGAGCAATATTCTCCTCATACATGGGCCTCGGATACCCGTTCCTTGGCGATCCATCCCGGAATTCTTTTTTGATGCTTTTGAGCGGATCCGGCCTTTTGGTCCCTTCATAAAACACAACATCCGTCTTTGCCGTAAAAAGAATATCAAGCTCGTTTAAAAAATCACCCCACAGCCCCAGGCGCAATGCCATAAAAACAAGGTCGTTCTGCAGGGAATGAGGAAGTATCCCGCCCGGATCATAAAACTGGACGCCGGCCGTTGTATAAACGATCTCATAAAAGATCTTTGCGGCATGCGCATGCATCCCGACAGCTTCATACATATTAAGAAGGTCCCTCAGAAGGCCAAGCGCCTCAAGAAACTCGCCCCTGACCAGATATCCGAAATCCATATCCCGTTGCCGGGACGGGTCCACGTTCATCTTCTCCCCGACGCGCCGCAGGACGTCCTCGGCTTTTTCTTCATTAAAAGCGATCAGTTTCATCAAATGCTGGGATCGCTTGAGCACATGCGCCCGCATCAGCTCCGCAATGCGCTTCTTGAACGTTCCGGTTGACATCAAATGACTGTCTTCAATACTAAAAAAATGCACATTCAGTTTTGCCCGCTCTTCTTCCAGCACTTCATACATCTCCTGGATCTCTTCTTTACTCGAGATATTGCCATAAATATCCAGCCACTCCTGCCCAAAATTAAGCCAGATCGCGATCTCTTCGGGAGAAGCGCTGTCAAGAAAGGCGCTCGAAAAAACGAACGCGTGCGCCTGCCGTTCCACTTGAAGGACCCGTGCCACATTGCGTTCAGTATCCGCAATGATCAGCGGCAGGTCCGAATCGTACTCCACCACCACCGTATCTTCCATGAAACGGGTGCTGCGCCGCTTAAGATGCTCATATCCCGGTTCCTGTGCTTTCTTCTTCCATAGGGCGATCCCCTCCTCGATCTTGCGGGCATGCTCTGAGCTGCGCTGATCTTCCAGCCTGGATGATCTCATATAACCGCGATAGATCGACTGATACCTTTCAACCGACCTCGTCCTGCCGCGCAGGATCTTTTTATCACGCGGGAAAATGGTGCTTTCCGCGCGGGTATGATACGAAACACCCTCTCTTGCGATCGCGATCTCCGGCCTGGTAATGATCATTTCATCATAGAGATGCCCGAGATAACCCTCCAGATTGACCGTCAGGGAAAAAAGCAAGATGCTGTAAAGGTCGAACGGAACGCCTTGCGTTCGGCCGTTTGGCTTAATGCCCAGGAAGGATGAAAACAAAAGGCCAGAAGGATCATCCAGCTCCGTCCGCAACGCTTGAACTCCGCCTGCGGACAAGGTCGCGCGCGCACGGCTGACAAAGTCCCCGGCCCCGTCAAAATCAACCAGCAACTTTGCAAAGAAAAGATCATAAAGAGGTTTGTAAAAAGATCCTTCATATTTCCCCGGATCGGCCATGACCGTCACCCGGAATACTTTCTCTCCCGGCTGCTTGTTAATATCCGCGATCAGTCGATCAATATAATCAGAGACCGCCTGCGGATCATTGATCTCTTGAGGATCAACGGCCGCCTCCGCGCGATCAGCCTTCCCGGCCGTATCCACGGCCAGCGGCAGGCGGGCTCCAGACCGGGCAGCGTCAAGGCGCGACCATGCCTCGGCGACAACGGCTGGGACCGAAACCCCGGCCGGCTTGATCGGATCAAAAAGCCCCGGTAAACTTTCCTGCATGACATTCTTCTGCTCCACAAGCCCGCGGTGATGAATACGTGTATTGAGCGCTTTAAAAAAATCCGGATGCTCGCGCGCAGAAACATATGCCAGTTGATAAAAAAGGAGCGTCAGCCTTGGACTCTGATCGGCACTGCTGGAGAACCGCCCCGCCTTAAGCGCCAGGGCGAACGCCAGGGCGCGCGCTTTATCGTCAGGAATATTGCCGCCCCTCCCCCTCTCCATTACATAAGCCCGCTGATAGCGGTTAAAAAGAACTGTCAGGTCGTCCTGAAGCTTAAGCCTTCGGCTCGCCTCATTCAATGCCTCAAAGATCTTGTTCGCGGATTTGACCATCCCCTCATCCCGTGCGATCCTCAGCGCCTCATGAAGCTGGGCATATACCCCCTCAAGCTCCGGCTCTTTGGCCCATGACAACTGGTTAAGTCCATTCGCGCTGTCCATAAAGATTTCCGGCTTGTTTTCCTGAACGGCCGTGCGCATCACATCAATACGCCTTTGAATGTCTCCGGTCCGCATCTCAAGGATACTGGCAATATCCCGCCCAAGCCCGTCACGCAGAAGCTCAATGATCCGACGGATACCGGCGGCGTTTTCCGGTTCGATATCCCTCTTTAAAAGTTTCGTGAATTCACTGTCATATGCATGAAGAAGCGAACGGGCCAGGCTCATCCAGCTTTTAAATGTCTGCGTGCGGTCCGTATGCCTGACCGTGTATTCCCCCTGGCCATAGGTCACGCGACCGGCGGAAAGAAGCGGTATCCGTTGCGCAAGGACACTCTTTCCTGTCGCATCAAGCTCCACTTTAACGACCTGCGCATGGTTCAAGCCTTCGGGCACACGGGATCGAGGCGCGGATTCTTTGACAGCGCTCACATTCAATCTCAATCCTCCGGAAAAATATTTCCGGGGAACAGCCTGCTCGGTCGCAGGATCGACCTCTTCCTTGATATAATTGTATGCACCCTTCTTGAAGGCCTCCACATACTGCGCCCAGATCTTGTCCTTTGCGGCCTTGTCCTCAATATCCACCCCGCCGGTCTTCTTCCGGTCAACATAGGCTTTGCCAAAAAGGCTTTCTTTGATCGCGTCCTTGTACCAGACGGCAAGGATCAAGGAATGATAAACCTGCCGGAGCTGGGCGAAATTCCTTCCTTCATTAACTTCTTTCTCGAGAATGGGAATGACAACTTCACGAAGGACTTGCCTGGCAATATCATCTTTGCCATCACCCGGCAGCGCATTGTTCGACGACGCCAAATAATCCGCGTCTAACATGACCTTCAGCCGGCTCTCAACGACATAGGCTGAATCTTTACTCTCGTAGACCACGGCCTTCTGGGGGACGATCCAAACCTTGTTAAAGGTGTCGACCGGAATGTCCGTCGTTCCAAACCGCTTTTGCGCTTCGGCATAAACCCTGGACCAGAACGCCTTGCCCGTCTCTCCTTCCGGATAGATCACGGAAGCCGTGATCTGCTTAAGCATGTAATCCTGGTTCAAAAGATCGCGGCCCATTTCCGTCACGCCAAAGGAATCGGGAATGATGCGGTCTTTTTCATACGGAGAAAGATTGACCCAAAGATCATTCTCGGGAACGGTAACGGAGGCAAGAAAATACTTGATAAGACGGGCCGTGTCGGCCGCATCTGCGCCGTCGCCCTGATCAAGAATAAAATCAAGACGGAGCGGATCGTCAGGATACACTTTAACGCCTTTGAGCAGCGGCGGCACAAAGGCAGGGCTCAAGGATACCATCGCCCCGGGAAGCGGCAGCAACAGTTCCCCTGCCCTGACAGGAATTGCTGTCAAGATCAACGCAGCGGTCAGTATCGAACTCAACACCCTTTTAAACACACCCATCCCCTGTTGGTATCCACCATATAACCTATTAAGTATTTACTATAAAAAGAAAGAAAACAAGGGGACATGCAGATGGCGCCAGTGGACCCGACAAGACTCGGTGCCCTCCAGTCGCTTCGCTCCTTCCGGGTCGGCCATCCGCCCCGCCTATAGGACGCTCCTATTCGTCGCGTCCAGCGGGGCTCCGTTCTCGTCTTGTCGAGTCTGCCAATAAAAAAGCCTTCCGAAAACCGGAAGGCTTTTTTATAAATGGTGGACCCGACAAGACTCGAACTTGTGACCTCTTCCATGTCAAGGAAGCGCTCTAACCAAACTGAGCTACGGGTCCTTAAATTTCACAAAGTATATCTTTAGACTAACAAACGAACAAGAAAAATCTTCATTACACCCAACGGTCAAACAAGCACAAAAATTTTTCCCGTTCGGGTAAAAAATTTTTACGGACTACGGCAGGAAGCAATGGGTAAGGAGGGAATCGAACCCTCAAGGCCTTTCGACCAAAGGATTTTAAGTCCTTCGTGTATACCATTCCACCACTCACCCGTAAAATGGAGGTGCGAACCGGAATTGAACCGGTGTGAGAGGTTTTGCAGACCTCGGCCTAACCACTTGGCTATCGCACCACAATGTTTCCCAGGGACACAGCAAAAAAACCCAAAGCCATCGGGTCGTTTCGTCACATCGCCGGGCGACCCATCGGGCCGCCCCTACAAATATTTATTTCAAAAGAACTAAAACCGCTTTAACAATATCCTCGACATCCGCCAAAGCGCCCTTGCCAACATCCCCGCATGCAAGCTTGCCCTTTTTCGGCTCAACAAATCCCACGCCGTGCTTTTTAAGCCGGGAAATATTTTCCTGAACGATGCTGTTTTCCAGCATATCGGTATTCATCGCCGGCGCAATAATGACCGGCGCTTTGGTCGTCATTACGGTGCACGAAAGAAGGTCATCTGCCAAGCCGCACGCGATCTTGCCGATCGTATTGGCCGTGGCAGGGGCAACCAGCAGAACATCCGCCTTCTTCGCCAGGGAAATATGCGCCATGTCCCACTCAACATCCCGTGCGAACATATCACGATACACCGGGTGCCCTGACAAGGCCTCGAACGTCATCGGCGTAACAAATTTTTCCGCGCTATCGGTCATGATCACCGTCACATCACAGCCCTTGTCCTGCAAGCGGCGCACAATATCACACGCTTTATAGGCTGCAATACTTCCGGTAACGCCTAAAACGACCTGTCGCTTTTTCATTACTTCTTTTTAGCTTTCTTTTCCACTGCCAGAGCCGCTTCCTCTGCATCCGCCACTTCCTTGAGCATCACCTTGCCGGCAATGATCTCGCGAAATGCCGTTGTCGTGGCTTTTTCGATCATTGGAGCTTCGATCAGCTTGGGAGAACCATTGGACAATTCCTGGGCACGCTTGAACGCCATCGCGATAAGCTTATACGAACTGAATCCCGATCTGGGTAAAAGCTTTTCTATAGGCTGATAGATCATTTATTCCCCCTGTTATTAATAAAAACCATCACAGCCTTGACGGGCTGCCTGCTCTTTTTCTTCTGCTCAATACAAACAATCCCTCATAATTTGTGCTTTTATATAACACACCACCGGCAAGTTGTCAATTAATGCTCTTAATGGAGGGGATCAGCCGATATACGAAGACACAAGGGCCTCAAGCTCCCGGCCGGCGCGCGACAGATCATCGTTGACCAGAACGTGGTCGTAAAACCGCGCCTCTTTCAACTCCTTGCGGGCTGTTTTAAGCCGCAGGTCTATGCTTGCCTTTGAGTCCGTCTTCCTGGCCTCCAGCCTGCGTCGAAGCTCCAAAATGGTCGGGGTCTTTACAAAAACAGATATCGCCTCGGGGACCTTCTTCTTGACCTGTTGCCCGCCCTGGACATCGATACACAGCAGCACGCTGCGGCCCTTCTTCAGGTTCTCCCGCACATTTTTCATCGGCGTGCCGTAATAATTGTCAAAAACCCTGGCCCACTCCAGGAACGCACCACGCCGGATCCTTGACTCGAACATCCTGACAGAAAGGAACAGGTACTCCCTGCCCTGCTGTTCCGTGCCGCGGGGTTTTCGGGTCGTTGCCGAGACCGAACGGATCACGCGCCCGGCAAAACGGGAAGAAGCCAGCAAGCGGTCATGCAGCGTGGTCTTGCCTGCTCCCGACGGGCCGGAAAGAATGATAATACGGGGTTTCTTGTGGCCTGATAACATGCGGCACGCGTCAGCTATTCAATGTTGTTGCCCTGCTCGCGGATCTTTTCGATCTTGCTCTTGAGCGCGATCACGGAATTCGACACCAGGTCGTCCTGAAGCTTCGATCCGAGCGTATTCGTTTCACGCTGCATTTCCTGGGCAATAAAATCCAGCTTCTTTCCGACGGGAACTTCCAGCTTGAGCAAATTGGCCATTTCTTCGATATAATGGTCGAACCGGGCGATCTCCTCGTTGACATCGATGCTTTTCTGGAACGAGGCGAATTCCTCGGGCTTAACCGCCTTCTGCTTGGCCTTCAAAAGCTCCCTGGAGCGCTTCTCGATCCCCCTTAAACGCGCGGACATTTTCCTGAGCTTGTCGGTAATATCCGCCGCCAGGCTTTTTCCCTCACGCTGGCGCATCGCCTTCAGGCTTTTCAACGAAGCGATCATTCCTTTTTCTATGGACGGCCACATGTCCGCCGCTTCCACAAAAACTTCTTTTACGTCAACAACGCCCGGCATGCCGATCAGGTCCGCCAGCGTCAGATTATTCACCAGCCTGTATTTCTTCTCGATACTTTTGGCATGACCCAGATACTCCTTGATCATGTCCTCGTTGAACGAAACCTCCTGAGTGGGCTTGTCCGTAATACGGACAGAGACCGTCACCCGCCCGCGCGTCAGGGTCTTGGCCAGCATGTCCCGCACCTTGTTCTCCACCATCCCAAATCCCGTCGGTAAATAAAAAGCGATATCCAGATAACGATGGTTCACGCTTTTCACCTCGATCAGCCCTTTTAATTTTCCGACATTAAATTGCGCCGAGCCAAATCCGGTCATTCCTGTTATCATAACCACTCTTTCCTTCCATTAATGTTTTTTACCGGGAAGATCTCCCTGGCCACCTCATCCGGCGCAAACCAAAGCTTGATCTCCCGTTCTCCCTCAACAGGATCGGACGAAACGTGGATCACATTCTCGAAAACGCCCTTGGTCGTCACACGCCCAAGGCTGCCGCGGATAGAGTGCGGCTCCGCCAGCTCGGGATTCGTGGCCCCGGCGATCGCGCGACCTTGTTTGACCGCATCGTCTCCGCTAAAGACCAGGGCCAAAACCATATCATGATTGTCATGAAATTCCCCCATCAGAAAACGGATCAGCTCCGCAAAGAACGGCTTGTCCTTCAAATGCGCGTAATGGGTCTCGGCAAGCGTTCGGGTCACTTTAACCACACGCCCCCCGACCAGGACAAGATCGGTCTCCTCAAACCGGGCCAGCACATGCCCCGCGTGCCCCTTGAGCATCCCGTCGGGCTTAATGATCACCAAGATATGTTCGGTCATTTTCTGATAACTCCCAGAATACGGTCAAGGTCATCGAGCGAATAATATTCAATAACAACCCGGCCTTTATTATTGCGGCTGTTGATCACTTCCACTTTTGTGCCCAACGCAAGGCGAAGCTCTTCCTCCAGCTTCATCACCTCCGGGTCCCTGGCCTTGAGCTTTGATTTGCGCCCATCCTTCTTCCCCGGTGACACCGCCGCTTTTGCCCGCTCCTCGACCTCGCGGACAGAAAACCCTTTCTGGACCGTTTCCAGATATAAAAGCATTTTTGCATTATCGCTCTCGACAGACAAAATGGCCCGGGCATGACCTTCGGATATTTTTCCTTCAAAAACACCCTGCAGTATTTCTTTAGGCAGCTTAAGCAGGCGCAACAAGTTCGCAATGGTCACACGATCTTTTCCGACGCTGCGCGCCACTTCTTCCTGGCTATACCCGAACTCGTCGATCAACCGGCGGTATGTTTCCGCCTTTTCCACAGGATTAAGCTCCTCGCGCTGAATATTTTCAACCAGCGCCAATACCATTGCCTCTTTATCGCTCACATCCCTCACCACAACAGGGATCTTTTCAAGGCCGATCTTGCGCGCAGCCCGTAATCGACGTTCACCCGCCACCACTTCATAGCCATTGGCAGCCTTGCGCACCACAATGGGCTGGATCAAGCCTTTTTCCTTGATCGATGCCGCTAATTCATCAAGCCTGGACTCATCATACGCCTGACGCGGCTGAAAACGATTATCCGAAATGCTCTTGACCTCAAGTTCGAAAGATACTCCCTCCACAGACACCCGGGCAACAGAAGCAGACAAATCGATCGACTTTACTTTATCGGGGATCAGGGCTGAAAGCCCTTTGCCTAACGCCATATTGTTTTTCCTTAAACTGTTGAAATTAAATGACTTGTGTTTGTTTTGTGCTATTAAATGGCTGGTTTAGAACCAGCCACTACACATTATAACCAGCTATTACAATTAGATATTATTTTTTAATAATTCAATCGCCAGCTCCGCATATTTTTTAGACCCGATCGATACACTATCATAACGATTGATCGGCTTACCATGGCTCGGCGCTTCACTCAACCGAATATTGCGCGGAATGATCGTCTGATATACTTTTTCTTTAAAATAATTTTTAATTTCATTAATAACTTCAACGGTCAAATTTGTTCTAAAATCCGCCATTGTCATCAAAACCCCCTCCACCGCTAACCCTGGATTTAATCCATCCCGGATCAATGTTATTGTGTTCAATAACTGGGAGACGCCTTCAAGAGCATAGAACTCACATTGAATAGGAATTAAGATCGAATCTGCGGCAACCAATGAATTGAGCGTTAAAAGCCCAAGAGACGGCGGAGAATCCATGATCAAAAAATCATAATCTGCCTTGATCTCGGCCAAAGCCTTTTTCAATCTGTTTTCGCGAGAAAGTACGCCTACAAGCTCGATCTCTGCTCCGGTCAAATGAATATTACACGGAATAAGATCAAGCCCTGCAATGGCTGTTTTTACTATTGCCTGTCTGGCGTTGATTTTATTAAGAAGAACTTCATATGCGGAATTGTTGATCTCGTTCTTATTAATACCTACCCCGCTTGTAGCGTTGCCTTGCGGGTCCATATCAACAAGAAGGATTTTCTTTCCAAGATCAGCCAAAGCAGCGGAAAGATTGACCGACGTTGTGGTCTTTCCTGTTCCGCCTTTTTGATTACATATTGCGATTGTTTTAGGCATTAAGATCTATTCTTCCAGGATCTCTGACGCTTTGATATCGTTTCACATGAAACAAAATCACTATATCACAATAATGACGAACTTAACTCTTTTTTTCTTTTTTTGACACTTTGATCTTGGCCGGACTTGCCCCCTGCATTCCGAAAAGACCCTTTTTTTCTTCACAAACGATCTTAATATTCAAATTTTCACGTGAAACACCCATAGAACTGATCGCTTTTTTTATAGCCTCATCGACGGTGCTTCCTTCGAACTCCTGACTCTTTTGCTGTAATGTCATTTTAAACCGTCGCTTTAATATCTCGTGTAATATTCCACTGACTCAAAGCTGAAAGGGAATAAAAAACAACAAAATACAAATTAAGCCCGCTGGCGAAATTATAAAACATAACACCAAGCATTATAGGCATAAAGATCGCCATCATTTTTTGTTGTTGCTGCTGCTCCGGATCTCCTCCGACGGAATTCTTGATCGTGATCATTTGTTGCAACAACATAATGCCCATCATCAAAAGTGGTAATAAATTAAAATATTCCCCAAGAAAAGGGATAGTTATTGGAAATTTAACCAAATGATCCGGCATAGAAAGATCTTTCATCCACAAAAAAGGCTCTCCCCTAAAATAAATAGAGCGCCACAACACTTGATAAAGACCAACAAATATTGGCATTTGAAGCAACATTGGCAAACAGCCGCTAACCGGATTAACATTGTTAACCCGATAAAGCTCCACGATCTCCTTATTCAACTTTTCAGCATTATCTTTATATTTTTCTTTAAGTTGTGTCATTTTTGGTTGAAGAGCTTGCATCTTTTTCATTGACATCATACTTTTTAACGTCAACGGATACATAGCGCCATAAACAAGAAGACTAACAAAAATAATACATAACCCCCAAATTGGCAATATCTTATGAATTGCACCCAAAACCCAATAAATGCCCTTTGCGATCATGTCCAGCCATCCCCAGCTGCTAAAAACCATCACTTTTTCAAAACCAGGATTCGCTTCTTTTAAAATATCAAGCTTTTGCGGTCCGCAAAAAACCGTAAACGAATACTCCTCTACTTTTCCTGGCTGAATACTTAATGAAGGCAGCGTTGCTAAAAAAGAAAGCTCTTTATCTCCAACATATTTTGAACTATATCCTTTAAAGGACTCTTTGGGTTCTACAATTGTTACAAAATAGCGATCTCTAAAGGCCATCCAATCAAAAATCTTTGATTCTTCTTTATTCCATTTTTCATTAAAATTATTAACATGTTCTTTTCTTTCAACTTTTTTGTCAGTTTTAAAAGAATATTCAAATAATGTCCAATCTGATTTCAGAACATTAATGTCCAGTCTGGACAAATCTATGTCGAATGGTTTCGCTGTAAGTTCAATGTTTTGAACAACATTTGAAATATTGTTGATCTTATACTTAATGACTATATTATAATTTTTTACAGAAACACTTTTTTCAATATCCAGATTTTTATCCTTAGATACTAAAGAAAACGATGCGCTTCCAGTATCTATATAAGAGAACGGCATTCCCTGAAAAGCTTTAATATCAGCTAAACCTTTAATAGGAAAATGATATTTATAATCATTTAAATAAATATTTGTAATGGATCCACCATTATTAGACACTTCAAAATTGAACTTTCCCGCGTTAACAGAGAATGTTTCCGGCTTAAAATCCAGCTTTTCAGCTGCGCCATCCGATGATAATTTCGAAGATATCGAGGGGAAACGACCTTCTTCACTGCCAATAGCCGTTGTTTGAACAGTGGCAACTCTGACGTTTTTTGGAGAAAAAAATGACTGAAAAACAAAAACAACCAACAATGAAAGCCCAACAGCTAAAAAAAGTCTTTTTTCCATAAATTACTACCTTACGGGATCATACCCGCCTTTAGTTAACGGTGAACAACGGCAAATGCGGCATATAGACATCCACAACCCCTTAATAACCCCATGCTTTTGAAGCGCCTCAACAGCATACTGGGAACAAGAAGGATGAAAACGGCAGGCTTTAGGCAGAAAAAAACGGCTTACGCCTTGATAAACAAAGATAAGCCGCGTCAGTATCCACATCATACACCAATAAAGCCTGTTAATTTAAACGAATGCCAAACAGCCCGACCGGAATTATCAACATGAAAAAACAATGTTAATACGCCGATCGAACAAAGGGTCACTTCGTCAAACGTTTACGGCCCTTGGCGCGACGGCTCTGAAGGACTTTACGCCCGTCAGCGGTCGACATCCGCTTGCGAAACCCGTGTATCTTTTTACCCTTGATCTTTGTAGGAGTCTTTAAGGTCTTTTTCATAATTTGGAAATTATAACATAGGTTTTTGGGAAGTCAAGCAAGCTTCGCAACCTTAAAAGTTTTTAAAAAATCGACGAGGCCTTGCCTGAAAAAACAGGACAGCTTTCTAGCGGCCGGAAACAGGCCCAGTCCGCCTTGACACCCGTCAAAAGAAAAGCGCCAAAAAAATTAAAGTTGCATTCAAAGAGTGCTTTGTTATAATGACCACCATTCTCGGGGAGGCCGGATATTCTCCTCATACAGCACAAGATGGACATGATAATAAGAACTCTTGGCTGTGGATAACCTGTTAAGAAGAATTGCTCTAAGACCTAAGTTGTTTGTTTTAAACAGTTTGTATCTCTACAGTATTCCACACCCAGACGGACCCTATGACGAGCTTGCTCCAGGCATGGCAAAATGCCCAATCTTCGATCAAAACAAAAATAGGTGACCATGCCTATACAACATGGTTCGTTCACCTGAATATCGCGGAACAGGCCCAGGACCATCTTGTCCTCATCACGCCCGACGAATTTTTCAAGAACTGGATGGTCGAACATTACCTGGATATCATTGGCGCCGCGTTGCGTGAAGAAACCGGCAGGAATATTGTTGTTGATATCCACATAAGAAAAGACCTGCTCTGCGCGGCAGGGGAGAGGCCTTCCGCCGTAACAACGGCCAGCACCCCTGAATACGCCGCCGCCAAAAAGACCAGAACGCTGAACCTGCAGCCACGCTTTACCTTCAATAATTTTGTCGTCGGGAATTCCAACCGCATGGCCTACGCGGCCAGCCGGGCGGTCGCCAATGACCCGGCCAAAGCCTATAATCCCCTTTTTATCTACGGACAATCCGGGCTGGGAAAAACCCACCTGATGCAGTCCATCGCCAACTACATCCTTGAAACCAACGATAAAACCTGTGCCTATGTTTCATCCGAACAATTCGCCAACGAGCTGATCGGCGCCATTCAGAACAAATCCACCGGCGCCTTCCGGAAAAAATTCCGTCATATCGACGTTCTTCTGATCGATGATATCCAGTTCATTTCCAAAAGCCCGACCATGCAGGAAGAATTCTTTCATACGTTCAATGACCTCCATAACAACCATAAACAGATCATTATTTCTTCCGACCGTCCGCCCAAAGAACTTTCAGGGATCGAAGACCGCCTTGTCACGCGCTTCTGCTGGGGGCTGACAACAGACATTCAACCGCCGGACCTGGAAACACGGGTCGCGATCCTGCGTAAAAAAACCGAACTGGAAAAAGTCAAAGTCCCCGATGATATTATTTATTTTATCGCGGAACAGATCAAAACCAACATCCGAGAACTGGAAGGCGCAATGATCCGCGTGGTCGCCAGCTCCTTATTAGAGGAAAAGCCGGTTTCCCTGAACCTGGCCAAAACCGTTCTAAAAGACATGATCCAGGGCAGTATCAAGATCGTCAGCGTTGAAATGATCCAGCAAGTTGTTGCCGAACACTACAAGATCACGATCAATGACCTGAAATCCAAGAAACGGACCCAAAACATCGCGCTTCCAAGGCAGATCGCCATGTATCTGATCCGGAAATTGACCCGTCATTCATTGCCGGAGATCGGCAACGCTTTTGGAAAAGACCACACAACAGTTATGCATTCTTATAAAAAAATCGAAGAAGATATTAACAATTCTGCTGAAATTAAATATAGTATAGAAAAGTTGTTCCAGATATTAAACCAGTAATACACGGGATACTATTGTTCCAGTAACAAGCCAATTGTCCCTAAGTACAGTATTTACAATTGTTTTTGTTTTTATTAGAATTATCCACAGGCCTACTGTTACTATTACTGATTTTTTATATAAAAATAGAAGTAAACCGGGAGTGTTAACGTATGCAAGTGAAACTTTCCAAAGATGACCTGTTAAGCGGTATCCAGATCGTTCAAAATGTTGTTTCTCCAAAAGCAACATTGCCTATTTTATCCAATATGCTGCTGGAAACAAAAAAAGATACTTTACGTTTGTATACTACAGACCTTGATATTGGTATTTCCTGCGAGATCCCGGTCAATATTATTACGGATGGAGCGATCACGATCCCTGCCAAAAGATTTTCGGAGGTGATCCGTGAATTACCTTCCGGAGATATTATTATTCATGCACGTAAAAATAATCAGATCGAGATCGAAGGAAAAAATTGCCGGATCAAATTATTAGGATTGCCTAAAGAAGAATTCCCCAAATTCCCTGAATTCAAGGATAAAGAGATCATCCGTGTTAAACAGGCGGATCTCAAGGAAATGTTCCGTTTAACATCATTTGCCGTATCCCATGAGGAATCCCGGTATGTATTAAACGGAGTTTTAATGGAAGTACAAAAAGATATTCTCCGGCTGGTGGCAACAGATGGCAGGCGTTTGGCCAAGATCGAAAAACCGCTGATCCAGGCGGTCACTAAAGACGTTTCCGTCATTTTGCCGATCAAGGCGGTGAACGAGATCAACCGGAATTTAAAAGATGACGGGGAAGTGATCTTTGTGGGGGGCGCCAATCAGGTATTGTTCGATATTAACGGGGTCATGATCGCTACCAGGATCATTGAAGGAGATTTTCCGAATTATTTACAGGTCATCCCGAAAATGACAGCCCCCAAGATCAATTTGAATACACAGGAATTCCTGGCGGCTATCCGCCGGGCCAATTTACTGGCCACGCCGGATTTTCAGGCGATCAAATTCGAGGTTTTTCAGGACAAGCTGATCGTTTCCAAAACAACACCGGATGTGGGAGAATCGCGCGAAGAGATCAAGATCGTTCATAGCGGGCCGGAAATGGTGATCGGGTTCAATCCGCAATATATGATCGAGGTGCTTAAAAATACCAATGACGAATCGATCGACATTGAATTTTTGGGAACGGACAAGCCCTGTGTAATTCGTAAAGAAAATTATTTATATTTGGCTTTACCTATGAGATTATAATCGCTTGAAAATAGACAGGAAAAAAGAGATCTTTCTGGTCAATGAAATCTTGCCAGACGTGATAAAAAGCATTTCCCGCCGGGATATTCAGGACCAGATCAGCCTTGAGAAATTATGGCAGGATATTGTCGGGGCAGAGACCGACCGTGCGGTCATTACGGGTTTTAAGGATGGTTGTCTTTTTATTTCGGTGGACAGCCCGGCCCGGCTTTTCAAGATGCGGCTGCAGAAGCCGGGGCTGTTGACAAAATTAAAACAACAGCGCAAAGATATTGTGAACCTTTCTTTCAGGATAGGACGAAGGACATGAGCAAAGAGCAAAAATACGACGCGTCAAATATTCAGGTGTTGGAGGGAATGGAAGCGGTCCGTTTGCGCCCGGCGATGTATATCGGGGATACGGGGGCGCGTGGATTGCATCATCTGGTCTATGAAGTGGTGGATAATTCTGTCGACGAGGCGCTGGCGGGGCATTGCGGCACCATCGAGGTCGTGATCAACGAGAACGGGTCCTGTTCGGTCGTTGATGACGGCCGCGGGATCCCGGTCGATATGCACGAGAAGGAAAAACGCCCGGCCGTGGAAGTGGTGTTGACCGTGCTTCATTCCGGCGGGAAGTTCGATAAAGATTCCTATAAGGTCTCCGGCGGGCTGCATGGCGTGGGCGTGAGCTGCGTTAATGCGCTTTCGAGCTGGCTGGAAGTCGAGGTCAAGCGGGATGAAAAGATCCATCACCAGCGCTATGAGCGCGGGGTTCCGGTGACCAAACTGCAGGTGATCGGCAAGACCAAGAAGACCGGGACCAAGGTCACGTTCATGCCCGACCCTGTCATTTTTACGCAATCGACGGAATTTGCGTATGAGATCCTGGCCAAGCGTTTGCGCGAGCTGGCGTTCCTGAACCGGGGGCTTAACATCAAGCTGACCGATGTTCGCCAGGGGAAAGAAAAGGAAGGGATCTTCCTTTTCAAGGGAGGTATTGTTTCGTTCGTGGAAGACCTCAACAAGAATAAAGAACCGATGCACAGCAAGGTGGTGTATTTTACGGCGAACAAAGAGAATATTGAAGTGGAAGTGGCGCTGCAGTATACCGACGGTTATAACGAGAACGTTTTTACATATGCCAATAATATCAATACGATCGAGGGCGGGACACACCTGAGCGGGTTCCGTTCGGCCTTGACGCGTGCGATCAATAATTACGGTAAAAACAAGAAAGCGTTGAAAGAAGGGGAAAGCATTACGGGTGAGGATACGCGCGAGGGGCTTACGGCGGTCATTTCGACCAAGATCCCTTTTCCGCAGTTCGAGGGGCAGACCAAGACCAAGCTGGGCAATTCTGAGGTCGAAGGGCTGGTGGCGTCCGTTACGCTGGAATCGCTGGGATCGTTCTTTGAAGAGAACCCGTCGATCGGCAACAAGATCATTGAAAAGGTCATGCTGGCAGCGCGCGCGCGGGAAGCGGCGCGCAAGGCCCGTGAGCTGACCCGCCGCAAGGGTGCGCTGGAAAGCGGCGGCCTGCCGGGGAAGCTGGCGGATTGTTCCGAGCGGGACCCGGCGCTATGTGAGCTGTATCTGGTCGAGGGTGATTCCGCCGGCGGTTCTGCCAAGCAGGGCCGCGACCGGACCTTCCAGGCTATTTTGCCGCTCAAAGGCAAAATCCTTAATATTGAAAAAGCCCGCCTGGACAAGATCCTTTCCAATGACGAGATCCGGACGATCATTACCGCGCTGGGCACCGGCATCGGCGAAGAATATAATCCGGCCAAGCTGCGTTATCATAAACTGGTCATTATGTGCGACGCGGACGTTGACGGTTCGCACATCCGCACGCTTTTGCTGACGTTGTTATACCGTCAGTTCCGGCAGTTGATCGAGGGCGGTTTTATTTATATCGCGCAGCCGCCGCTATACAAGATCTCGCGCGGGAAGAGGGAAGAGTACATTCAGACGGAAAAAGAAATGAACGCGCTGATCCTGGACCTGGGGACCGAAGGCATCAAGCTGACCAAGCTGGACGGGAAAAGGACCTATTCCAGCGCGCAGTTAAAAGAGATCGTGGAAACGCTGGTCGATCTTGAGCGGTTGACCGAGAAGCTTGCGAAAAAGAGCGTGGATTTCAAGGAGTACGTCAGTAAATATGACGGCAAGCGCAAGATCTTCCCGCGGTATATTGTTAAAGAGGACAAGCAGAGCCTTTTTGTGTACGACGATAAAGAGTTGGCCGAGATCACGAAAAATGATGTTGAGACCGAATTCCTCGAATTGTTCGAGTCCGAGGATATCGGGCGGGCCGATGAAAAACTCGCCAGGCTTGACCTGTCCGTTGCGGGGTTTGAGAAAGAGGAAGAGGTCAGCGCGGAAACGGTCATTTCCAAGGACAAGGAAAAACGCAAGGTCAAGACCCTGAAGCCCCTGTTCAGCATCGAGAACGAAAAAGATACGCGGGAGTTCTTTTCGTTGCGCCAGGTCCTGGAGTTTACCAAGGAGCATGCGCAAAAGGGCATGCACATCCAGCGGTATAAGGGTCTCGGTGAAATGAATCCGCAGCAGTTGTGGGATACCACGATGGACCCTGACCGCCGGACATTGCTTCAGGTCACGCTCGAGGATGTGGTCGAGGCGGACAAGACGTTCACGATCCTCATGGGCGATGAAGTGGCGCCGCGCCGCGAGTTCATCGAGAGTAATGCGCACTCTGTGCGGGATTTGGACATTTAAGCAGTGCGCGGGACATATTGAATTTTCCAGCGTAAACGTTGGTGAAAATTCTATGTGTCCCGAGCCGATAATAATAAGGAAGAATTAACATGAAAGATTTTACAAAAAAAGAACGGATCGTTCCGGTCCCTATTGAAGAGGAAATGAAGCGTTCCTATCTTGCGTACTCGATGAGCGTTATTGTCGGGCGCGCGCTGCCGGATGTGCGCGACGGGCTCAAGCCCGTTCACCGCCGCATCCTTTATGCGATGAAAGAGCTTCATCTCGAGCACAGCAAGCCATACAAGAAAAGCGCGCGTATCGTCGGTGAAGTGTTGGGTAAATATCATCCCCACGGCGATTCTGCCGTGTATGACACGATGGTGCGCATGGTCCAGGAGTTCTCGCTGCGGTATCCTTTGATCGACGGACAGGGCAACTTCGGCTCTATTGACGGCGATTCAGCCGCGGCGATGCGTTATACCGAGGCGAGGATGGCGGCCGTTTCGGAAGCGGTGCTCGCGGATATTGATAAAGGGACCGTGGAGTATTCCCCGAATTTTGATTCCACCCTGGAAGAACCGGTGATCCTGCCGGCGATATTGCCCAATCTGCTGGTGAACGGGTCGAGCGGCATCGCGGTCGGGATGGCGACGAACATGGCGCCGCACAATTTGAACGAGATCGTGGACGGGATCGTTCATTTGATCGAAAATCCGGACTGTGAGATCAAGGAATTGACCAAATTCGTTAAAGGGCCGGATTTTCCGACGGCGGGCATTATCTGCGGGCGGGAAGGGATCAAGGACGCGTATACGACCGGCCGCGGCAAGATCATCCTGCGTGCACGTGCGGCCATTGAGCAGCAGAAGAACGGCAAAGATTTCATCATTATTACCGAGCTTCCGTATCAGGTCAATAAAGCCAATCTGGTCGCGAATATTGCGGACCTGGTACAGAACAAGAGCGTGGACGGCATTACGGATATTCGTGACGAGTCCGACAAGGACGGTATTCGCGTTGTTATTGAATTGCGCCGGGATGTTGAGGCGCAGATCGTCCTGAATTATCTGTTCAAACACACACAGCTGGAAACCACGTTCGGCATTATTAATCTTGCACTGGTGAATAATAATCCGCGCGTATTGAATTTAAAGCAACTGATGGCGCATTATATCGAGCATCGGCGTATCGTGGTGCGGCGCCGCACGCAGTTCGACCTGGACAAAGCTCTTCGCCGTGCGCATATCCTCGAAGGGCTGCGCATTGCGCTTAAGAATATTGAAGAGATCATTGCGGTCATCCGCAAGTCGCCGTCAACCCCCGAGGCGAAGACGGCGCTGATCAAGAAGTTCGGCCTGACAGAGATCCAGGCGCAGGCTATCCTTGAAATGCAGCTGCAGAAGCTTACAGGCCTCGAGCGCGACAAGATCGAGGAGGAGTATGAAGGCCTTCTTAAGGCGATCGATGAATACCGCGCTATCCTGGCTGATCCGAAAAGAGTGGATACGATCATTAAAAAAGAGCTGGCGGACCTGAGGTTGAAATTCGGCGATGAGCGCCGTACCGAGATCGCCGGCAAGGCCGAAGACATCGAGATGGAAGATCTGATCGCCGACGAGGACATGGCCATCACGATCACCAATACCGGCTATATCAAACGTACGCCGGTGCATGCTTACCGCAAACAGAAGCGCGGCGGCAAGGGAGTGATGGGCATGACCACCAAGGAAGAGGATTTTGTGGAGCGCCTCTTTGTGGCTTCGTCCAAAGATTATTTGCTGATCTTTTCCAACAAGGGGATGGTCCGCTGGCTTAAAGTCTACGAGATCCCTGTTGCCTCGCGGCAGGCCAAGGGCAAGGCCATTGTGAACCTGTTGTCGTTCGCGAATGACGAGAGCATCCGGGCGGTTGTTGCGGTCAAGGAGTTCAATGATGAACAGTCGCTTATCATGGCGACAGCCAAGGGGACCATTAAAAAGACCCGGTTGTCGGCTTACAGTAATCCGCGCAAGGGCGGGATCATCGGGATCACACTGGAAAAAGGGGACGACCTGATCGGAGTGTCGCTCATTGAGGGGAAGCAGAATGTCCTTCTGGCGACGAAACTGGGACAGTCCCTGCGGTTCCTGGATGACCAGATCCGTGATACCGGCCGTTCGGCCATGGGTGTGCGCGGGATCAATTTGGCCAAAAATGACATTGTGGTCGGGATGATCGTATTCCCGCCGGATGTTGGCAAGACCGGGAACACGCTGTTGACATGTTCATCTCTTGGTTTTGCGAAGCGGTCGAATTTTGAGGATTACCGTATTCAGTCGCGCGGTGGCAAAGGGATCATTAACTTCAAGTGCGCCGACAAGAACGGCGTGGTTATTGGGGTTTTGACCGTTCATGAAGATGACGAGATCATGACCGTCACCAAGCAGGGCGCTATTATCCGCTGTATGCCAAAGGATGTGCGTTTAACGGGCCGCAGCGCTATGGGCGTCAGGCTTGTTTCGCTGGAAGCGAACGATACGGTGTCGTCGATCGCGAATGTTATCGCGAAGGATGAGGACGAGGGCGGGGAAGAGGCCTAAAGTTTCAGGGCTATTCTTTTATTAAAGACTGTCATTGTTCCTTTGCCGAACGCTCGGTCGGACCGCCGTGGCCGACCTTCGCTCGGGCGTCAGGCTCGCTCTCGCTGCAAGGAGGACGAGGGCGAACTATGTAATTCTTTCAGACGGTTTAATTGAGGAGATTTTTTTATAATAAAAAACCCGGAGCATATTCCGGGTCTTTTTATATATGGCGACCTCAGCGGGATTTCACTCGCCCAATGTAAGATAGCAGTCTCGTGGAATGGCTGCTTGTCTGGAATAATCTTATGGAAGCAGCCATTAGAACACTTAGTGCATTTAGTTACGCGGGTTCAAATCTGCGGGTTAGTTTGGGGAAAAATATAGCGACCTCAGCGGGATTTGAACCCGCGTTGCAAGCTTGAAAAGCTCGCGTCCTGACCAGACTAGACGATGAGGTCGAAATTGGCTTTAAAGTGTCACTATTATATTTTTTCGAACCGCTCCGTCAAGAAGAATTAATGAAGGGGAGGGAAAATGATGAAAGTCGCTGTTATTCAGATGAGCAGCGGGCCGGATAAAGAAAATAATATCAACAAGGCCCTGTATTTCACACGTAAAGCCTTGGAGAACAAGGCCCGGTTCGTTTGTTTGCCGGAGTATTTTTATTTTCGAGGGCCACTGAAGACAAAAGCAAGCGTGGAGCAGGTCGTTGAACCGGTGAATGGTCCGACGGTAAGCGCGTTTGCCGCGCTTGGCCGCAAAGCCAAAGCGCATATTCTTTTGGGATCGATCTACGAGAAAACCCGCACCAAAGGCCGGGCGTATAACACGTCCGTTCTGCTTGGGCCGGATGGAAAAGTCAAGGCGACTTACCGGAAGAACAACCTTTTTCATATCCGCCTGGGGCCAGGTGAAATACGCGAGGCCGATATTTTTAACCCCGGCATTCATACGGCCATGGCCATTGTTGAAGATTTTACGCTGGGGATGTCGTTGTGTTTTGATGTGCGTTTCCCCGGGATTTACGATCATTATGCCCGGCGCGGAGCGAACCTTTTTACCGTTCCGGCCTCTTTTGCATATACGACCGGCAAGGCGCATTGGGAGCTTCTGGTGCGCGCCCGGGCGGTCGAGACCTTCAGTTATGTGCTGGCACCGGCGCAGGCTGGCATTAATTCCGACGGGACGCAAAGCTGGGGGCAGAGCCTGATCGTTGACCCATGGGGCCGCATTCTTGCGCAGGCCTCCAATGACAAAGAAGAGATCCTTTATGCCGGGCTTGATCATCGAGCGCCTGCGCGTTTTCGCCGGATGTTCCCCGGATATAAAAAGCTTAATTAGTTATTTAATAACAATTTGGAAAGAATTAAAATATATCCGGAAGGATCCCTTTATGATAAAAGTTGCTGTGACGGGCGCGGCAGGGCAGATCGGTTATGCGCTTTTGTTCCGTATTGCGTCGGGAGAGATGTTCGGGCGTGATACGCCGGTGGAGCTAAGCCTGCTGGAGCTGGAGCCTGCGATGGGAGCGCTCAGAGGGGTCGTGATGGAGCTGGAGGACTGCGCGTTCCCTTTGTTAAGGAAAGTATCGGCATCGACGGATCCCCTGGACGCGTTCACGGATATCGACTGGGCCCTGCTCATCGGCAGTGTTCCCCGCAAGGCGGGAATGGAGCGTGCGGACCTTTTGAAGGTCAATGCCGGGGTTTTTGTGGCTCAAGGGAACGCCCTTGCAAAGGTTGCGAAAAAAGACTGCCGGGTGCTGGTGGTCGGCAATCCCTGCAATACGAACGCGTTCATTGCCAAGGAGTGCGCGCCGGCTTTAAATCCCCGCAATTTTTTTGCCATGACCATGCTGGACCAGAATCGGGCCAAAGCCCAGCTGGCGATGAAGGCGGGGACGGATTACAGCGCGGTGAGCCGTGTGGGGATATGGGGCAATCATTCGGCGACGCAGTTCCCTGATTTTTTGAATGCGCGCATTAATGGCCTTCCGGCGAATGAGGTTATCACGGACGGGCTTTGGCTTAAGACCGGGTTCATTGAAACGGTCCAAAAGCGCGGGGCCGAGATCATTAAAGTGAGGGGATTATCCTCTGCGGCGTCCGCGGCCAATGCCGTCATTGAGACGGTCCGGGCATTGAACACGCCAACCCGCGACGGAGAATTTTTTTCGGTTGCAGTGGTCTCTGACGGCAGTTACGATATTTCCGCGGGGCTGGTGTTCGGGTTCCCGGTGCGGTCCAGCGGTCGCGACTGGCAGGTGGTCCAGGGCCTGAAGATGGACAGTTTTTCAAAAGAAAAGATCGCGCTTACATTACGGGAATTGAGCGAAGAGCGCGAGCAAGTTAAAGGGCTTATTAAAAGTTAAGGACCTGTTAAGTTTTTTTGTAAAAAAGTCTTTTTTAACAAAAAACGTGTATAATTTATAAAGTCTATAGAGTTGAAGCTTCATTAAACCCGGAGGGACACCATGGTTGTTCGCACAAGAAAAGAGTTTGTCTTATTTACAATTTTTGCTGTTTTATGCCTGGTTGGATGCGACAGTCTTTTTCCTAAAGCTAAAAAACCTGTTGCCGTTAAACCTGTCAGCGCTCCTGTCGTGGTTGCAAAAGAGGCTCCTGCCGCGCCTGTTGCGCCCGTCGCTCCGGTAACGCCCGCGGCGGTTGCGGAAGAAAAGCTGCCAAAGGACATTCTGGCCAAGGTCGGAGACTGGACCCTGACGGTCGCGGAATTTGACGAGAGAGTGAAGAACATCAAGCAGGTTGTTCCGAATTTTGATGAAAAGAAGGCGGAATCAAGGAATATGCTGATCGATGAACTTATCCGTCAGCAGTTGATGGTCTATGAGGCCCGTGAGCAGAAGCTCGATGAATCCAAAGAAGTCCGCGTGGCCATGAAAGATTTTGAGAACAACATCCTGGTCCAGGAACTGGTGGCGGGCCTGACGAAGGATATTACCGCGACGGAAGCCGAGGCCAAGGAATATTTCGACAAGAATCCGGACGTGTTCATCAATCCGGTGGAAAAAAAGATCAGCGAGATCGTTGTTCCGACGGAAACAGAGGCGAAGGATATTCTTGTGCTGCTCTTGCAGAACGCGGATTTTGCGCAGACGGCCAAGGAGCGCTCCAAGGGTAAAACGGCGGCCAGTGGCGGAGACCTCGGGTTCCTGCCCAAGCCTGTTTTTGAGCAGCAGGGCAAGGCGGTCGAGGCCCTGACCAAAGGGAACGTGTCGGCTGTTTTCCAGGGGCCGGAGGGATATTATATTGTGAAAGTGGATGATGTCCGTGGCGGTGACAAGGTGGCGTTTGAGACGGTCAAGGCGGACCTTGTCAAAGGGTTGACCTCCCAGAAACAGCAGAAAGCGGTGCTGGATAAAATGGCCGAAGTGGCCAAGAAGGTCAAGGTCAACGTGAATGTTGATCTGTTGAATGCAAAAACCGGAGAATAATTATGGCATTGCCGAATCTGGAAAATAAAAAACAGATCATTGTCATTGTTTTTGCGGTTGCGGCAGGGATCATTGCGTCAGCCCTTGTTGGAAGTTATGTTTCTTCGAAGGTCAACGAGGAAACGGGCAAGCTGGCGATCCAGTATGAAAAGGCCCAGGCAACGAACAAGGTCCAGTATGAGCAGGATCTTGCCCTTTTGAACCAGAAGATCGCCGAGGTCCAGGCGAGCGCCTCGAAAGCCGCGGAGGACGCCGCCAGGGCGGCTGTTGCTCAAAAGGGAGATACCGGGGCGGCGGCAGCTGCGGTGGTGAAAAAAAAGCCGTCGCTTGCACTGCGGACGCCGTCAGGCAAGCGCGCGATCACGGTGGAGCTTAAGTCGCTGGGCGCGGTCGGCGGATTGCTGAATCCCGGAGATTTTGTGGATGTGATCGCGCATCTGGATATGCCCACAGGCAAGAAGCTGAATCCCAAGGAAAAAGTGACCGCCATGATCTTTCAGAATCTGCAGGTCCTGGCGATCAATACGAACATTGATGAGCCCGGGGCGTATGATGCGCAGCAAGGCGAAAAGGACCTGAAGGTGACCTTTGCGGTTGATCCTCAGGAAGCGGGGCTGCTGGCGTTTGCCGAGCAGAATGGAAATCTTGAATTGGCGCTGCGTACGCCGATGGAAAAAGGGCGCACCATGATCCCTGCGGCGAACTGGTCGACTCTGGGGGAATATGTGCTGGAAAACAGCGGCGCGGATATCAAGCTGTCGGATAATGGGGAAGAGGGTGGTAAAAAACCCGAGCTTAAGGTCGAGACCGAGAATGTTCAGGAGACAAAGCCTTATATCCAGATCTTCCGCGGGGGAAAGGAACTTTGATCGATGCACATTAACAGAATGGTGAGAGCTATGAAGAAAAGCCTTTGTCTGTTGCTGGCCATCTGTTTGATGATGGTCCCCGTTCCCCGCGCATCGGCGGAATCTGGGGTCTTTGAAGAGGTGCAGATGCTCAAGGGCGATGTGTATACGATCCCGGCCAAAGAATTGCAGCGGGTTTCGGTCACGGATCCGAATATTGTGGATATCTCCGATGCCAAGCCGGGCCAGGTTGTTATTGTTGGACAGCAGCCCGGACAGACGGTGGTCTTTCTTTGGGATGAGAGCGGCAAGCGTTCGTTCATTGTCCGTGTCCTGGCGGAAGATCTGGGGCTTATCAAATCCAGGGTCCAGACGATCCTGGCCAGTTCCAATGTGACCGGGGTCATTGTTGAGCAGAATGACCCGGAAGGCAAGGTGATGCTGTCCGGGACCGTTCCGGAAGACAAATTGCCGGCGGTGAATTCGGTCGCGGACCTGTTCCAGGGCAGTGTCCTGAATCTTGTGAAAAAAGAAGAGATCCAGGATATGATCCAGCTGGATATGCAGATCACTGAGCTCTCCACGACCTTAAGCAAAGAATTGGGCATTGCATGGAACGATACGATCTCGTTCACGGAGACCATGCCTCCGCAAACGGGAAAAACCAAAGACCTTTTTAAGATCGGGGATTTCAACCGGTCTCCCGAATTGCTGGCGAAGGTCAACGCCCTGATCCAGGAAGGGAAGGGGCAGATCCTGTCCAAGCCGCGCCTGGTCGTCAAAAGCGGCAAAGAAGCGACGTTCCTCGTTGGCGGGGAGGTCCCGATCAAGACCACGGTAACGACAACGACGGGTACGACGGGCCAGACGACATTCAAATCTTACGGCGTCAGCATGGGGGCCACTCCGACCATTAAAGACGGGAAAGTGGACCTTTTATTGAACGTCGAGATCAGCGACATTGATGGTGCCAACTCTTCGAATGGTGACGTGGCGTTCATTACGCGTACGGCACAGACCCAGCTTTATTTGAATGACAAGCAGACGATCGTGCTCGCGGGGATGATCAAAAAACGTTCGGATGTGGTCGTTAAACGGGTTCCGTTCATAAGCAAGATCCCGTTGATCGGCGCCTTGTTCCGCAATACATCGCTTCCGACGGGGAATGGAGAAACGGAAGTGGTCATTTCGATCACGCCCACGATCCTTAAGAGCGTCAAGAAGGCGGAAGAGCCTGCTCCGCTCCCGGTCCCGGCGCCGGTTGTCAGGAATAATTTCAGGACCAGGGTCAATACGGACGAACAGATCCAGCTGGCGGCCGGCCGCAACGATGTGCGGCTGCCCGTTATTGTGAAGAACGCGGCGAATGTTCCGGTGACCATATCGCCGGACCTTAAGCCGTATGCCGAGCTGGTGCAGCAGAAGGTCTCTTCGTCCATTGCTTATCCTTATGAAGCGCAGGAAAATCGCTGGCAGGGCACAGTGAGGCTTGCGCTGGTCATCCGCAAGGATGGAAGCCTGCGGGATGTGTTTGTTAAAGAAAGTTCGGGGTATGATGTGTTTGACCAGGATGCTGTCAATACAGCCCAGACCCTCGCGCCCTACAGCGCTTTTCCGGCCAGTATCAAGAAAGATGAGATAACCGTAACGCTTCCTATTGTTTACAGCCTGGAGGCGTTCCTGAAAAATGTTGCCAAACGCAAGTAACTATGATAGATAAGAGAGCATGAATTCCCGTATAATCACAGTTTTTAGCAATAAAGGCGGCGTTGGCAAAACATTTACGTGTGTGAATACGGCCACTGCTTTGGTGATGGCCGGCCACAAGGTCCTCCTGGTGGATTTTGACTTTCAGTCAGGCCAGGATATGGCCAGGATGCTCAATATCGCCCCGCGGCAGTCTGTGATTGACGCCCTTCCCGAGCTGGAAAAGGCGGAGGACCCGGCTGTTATCAAGAATTTTGTGACCCGGCATTCTTCCGGTATTGATTTTATTCCCGCCGTTGTCAGTGTTCGCCAGGCAGGCCAGGTCACTTCCGATAATACAAAGATCTTCTTCAAAAAACTCGCGCAGCAATATGACTATATTATTGTTGATGTGGGCAAGTCATTTTCCGATGTGCTTCTTTCCGTTCTGGACGTTTCCAACCTTATTTTGCTGGTGGCTACGCCGGACATCCTGGCGGTTTATCAGCTCAAATGGGGGATCGAGGTCCTGCAAAGCCAGCATTTTCCTCTTAAAATGGTGAAACTTGTTTTAAATCGTTCGGAAAGCCATGGCGGTGTTGCCTGGCAGGAGGTCAAGGCCGCGCTGGGCCTGGATATCCTGGCCCGTATTCCGTCTGACGGCAAAGTGGTTGGCGTGGCGCTCAATCGCGGTATTCCGTGCGTGATGGACAGCCCCCGTGCCAAGGTTTCTCAGTCGTTCATCGAAATGGCCGAGCAGCTTGAGCAACAGAACCTTTATGTTCAGACCTCCGAAGTTTATCGTGTGCGCGTTACGACCGACGAGAAAAAGGGAGACAATTTCTGGGAGAAGTTCGGCATCACCCAGGCCGGGAACGTGAATCAGCTGAAAATGGCGTCGAAGAAAGAAGAGGATCAGCTCAATCAGCTCAAGAGGCATGTTCATGGCAAGTTGATCGACCGGATGAACCTTAAGGCGACGCCGGAACAGCTGGCCGACCCGGAGCAGGCCGCGATCATCAAGAGAGAGGCACAGCGCATTATCACGGATATTATCGCGGAAGAGTCCGGCACGATCCTTTCGTCGCACCAGGAGCGGACCAGGCTGGTCCAGGAGATCGTTAATGAAGCCCTTGGCCTTGGCCCCCTGGAAGAGTTTTTGGCGGACCCTGATGTTACGGATATCATGGTCAATAATAAAGACGAGATCTATGTTGAGAAGAGCGGCAAGATCGTTCATACCAACCGGAAGTTCATGTCGGACCAGCAGGTAAGGCTGATCATTGACCGCATTATTGCGCCGCTTGGTCGTCGTATCGATGAATCGGTCCCGATGGTCGATGCGCGCTTGCCGGACGGTTCGCGTATCAACGCGATCATTCCGCCGTTGTCCTTGCGCGGGCCCATGATCACGATCCGGAAGTTCGCGCAGGAACGCTATACCGCGGAGGACCTGATCCACCGTTTTCACAGCCTTTCCCAGCCGATGGCGGATTTTGTCCAGGCGGCGGTCATGACGCGCAAGAACATTCTTGTCTCCGGCGGGACGGGTTCTGGAAAAACAACGCTGCTTAATATTATTTCCGAATATATCCCGGATACGGAGCGCATTATCACGATCGAGGATGCGGCCGAGCTGAAGCTCAATAAAAGCCACTGGGCCCGCCTGGAGTCGCGTTCTTCGAATGTGGAAGGCAAGGGGGCCATTACCATCCGGGACCTTTTTGTGAACACGCTTCGTATGCGCCCGGACCGGATCATCATCGGCGAGTGCCGCGGCCCCGAGGTTATTGATATGCTGCAGGCCATGAACACCGGCCATGATGGTTCAATGACGACGGTGCATGCTAATTCCACGCGGGATGCGGTCGTCCGCCTGAATTCATTGTTCCTTCTTAGCGGGATCGAGCTGCCTTTGCGCGCGGTCTATGAAATGGTGGCTTCCGCCATTGACCTGGTCGTGCATGTGGCCAGATTCTCCGACGGAACGCGCAAGATCACCGGGATCACGGAATTGACCGGGGCGCTGGCGGACGGGATGCCGGAAATGAAGGATATTTTTGTTTTCAATCATCAAAGCACTGATGGGGATGGCCGCATTATCGGGGAGTATGTGCCAACCGGCTATGTGCCGGGCTGTTATGAGGATTTTGTCAAGCGCGGCCTTGCCATCAGCGCAGAGATATTTAATACCGGGAAAACGGGCTCGTCGTAACAAGCCGTGACCATTGTCAATCTTTCCACCCAGAGAGTGATCGCGAACAGGGCTGTTCTTGCGGATACGCCCTTTTCCAGGATGAAGGGATTGCTGGGGCGTGCGGCGCTTCATGATGGAGAGGCGCTGGTGATCACGCAGTGTTATTCCATCCATATGTTTTTTATGCGTTTTGCCATTGATGTGGTTTTTGTGGACAGGGAGTGGTGTGTGGTCGGGCTGGTGCGCGCCATTAAGCCGTTTGCGGTGAGCCCTGTTTTCTGGAGATCAGCTACGGCGATCGAATTGCCGGCAGGAACGATCGATCTCGCGGGCATTGAATTGGCACAGAATTTATCGTTAAAGTAGTAGGGGCCGACCTTGTGTCGGCCCGTTGAATAAACGATATAACATACGGAGCCGGGCTTCGCCATTAATCATGAGATCAGATCTTATTAAAAAAGGGTTGGAGAGGATGCCCAACCGGGCGCTTTTATACGCGACGGGATTGCATCGTTCTCACATGGACCGTCCGTTCATCGGGATCGCTTCGTCTTTTACGGATATTATTCCGGGGCATACCCATATGCGTACGCTGGAACGTTCGATCGAGCGGGGGATCGAGAATGCCGGCGGTACACCGTTCATTTTCGGCGTTCCGGGGATCTGTGACGGGATCGCGATGGGCCATAAGGGAATGCAGAATTCCCTGCCTTCGCGCGAGCTGATCGCGGATATCGTTGAGTGCGTCGCGGGTGCCAACGCGTTCGACGGGCTGGTCCTTTTGACCAATTGCGACAAGATCACCCCCGGCATGATCATGGGATCGTTGCGGGTCAATGTTCCGTCCGTGGTGGTGACGGCGGGACCTATGTTGACGGGCCGTCATAACAAGCGCCGGCTGAACCTTATTACGGACACGTTCGAGGCTGTCGGAAAATTCAAGGCCGGAGACATGGCGGAGAGCGAGAGGCTTATTCTGGAGGCCGAGGCCTGCCCTACGTGCGGTTCCTGCCAGGGGATGTATACGGCGAACACGATGGCGTGCCTGACGGAAGCCATGGGTTTGTCGCTGCCGATGTGCGCGACGGCTATGGCCGTCCTCAGCGCAAAACAGCGTATTGCGTATGAAAGCGGCCAGCGCGTGGTGGGCCTGGTAAAACAACAGGTACGCCCGAGGGATATTGTGACGGTCAAGGCGCTGGAGAACGCGGTGCGTGTGGATATGGCCCTGGGAGGGTCTTCGAATACTGTCCTGCATTTAATGGCGATCGCGCATGAGGCCGGGGTGCCGCTCACCCTTGAGCACTTTGACCGGCTCAGCCGCACAACGCCGCATTTGTGCAGCATGAATCCTGCGGGAAAATGGTATATGGAAGACCTGCATTACGCGGGAGGGATCCCGGCGGTGATGCGGATGCTGGCCAAAGATATTCATGACCTTCCGACGGTATCGGGCGTGTCGACCGCGGGGATCATGCGGGCGGTGAAGCTGGTCGATCCTGAAGTGATCAAACCGGCGAATGCTCCCGAGCATGCGCAGGGAGGCATTGCGGTGCTTTACGGGAATCTTGCGCCCGACGGAGCGATCGTCAAGCAGTCGGCCGTCGAGCCGGAAATGCTCAGGTTCAGCGGAAGCGCCAGTGTCTTTAATTCGGAAGAAGATGCCATGGCGGCCATTTTGGCCGGAAAGATCCGCAAAGGCATGGTGGTTGTTATCCGTTATGAAGGCCCGGCGGGTGGCCCGGGGATGAGGGAAATGTTGTCGCCGACGTCGGCGATCGTGGGATTGGGGCTGCACAAGCATGTGGCCCTTATCACGGACGGACGGTTTTCCGGCGGAACGCGGGGGCCGTGTATCGGGCATATTTCTCCCGAGGCGGCTGCGGGAGGGCTGATCGCGTATATCAGGAACGGAGATATCATTGATATTGATATCCCGGCAAAAAGAGTCCAGGTCCGCCTGACCAAGGCGGAAATCCAATTGCGCCGTAAAAAAACGAGGTTATTGCCTCCCAAAGCTGCTTCCGGCTATCTTGGCCGATATGCCCGGATGGTCACGTCTGCCTCTACCGGCGCAGTTTTTCAATAGATCCGGATCATGTATTCGCGGATAAACATAAGAAAGTGATCGTTGTATGTATTTCTTCTGGCCTGTGTATACGGCATTAATGATGGTTTTAACGGTCTATGCGCTGCACCGTTACGGGCTTATTTATTTATGGATCAAACATTCCCGGCGGGAATATCCTTCTGTTGTGCCGGTGGAATGGCCGATGGTTACCGTACAGCTTCCGTTCTTTAACGAGCCTGCGGTCGTTTCCCGCCTGGTGAACGGGGCCCTTGGCATGGATTATCCGCGCGACCGTATTGAATTCCAGCTGCTCGATGATTCTACGGATGAAACGACGGCGATCGCCGCGCGTTTGGCCGTCGAAGCCCGTTCGAACGGGTTTAACGTGACGCATTGCCACCGGACCGACCGGTCCGGTTTCAAGGCCGGGGCCTTGCAGGAAGGGCTCAATGTCGCCCGGGGCGAGTTTGTGGCTATTTTTGATGCTGATTTTATTCCCCGGCGGGAATTCCTGAAAAAGCTGATCCCTTATTTTGTCGATCCCGATGTCGGGGTGGTCCAGGCGACATGGGCGCATTTGAACTGCGGGGCGTCCCTGTTGACTCGTTTGCAGGAGGTCCTGACCGTCAGCCATTTCGCGGTCGACCAGCGGGCGCGTTCTCGCGGCGGGCGGTTCTTTAATTTCAACGGGACTTGCGGCCTTTGGCGCCGGGCGACGATCGCGGATGCGGGAGGCTGGCAGGGAGATACGCTGGCGGAGGACCTGGACCTGAGTTTTCGCGCGCAGATGAAAGGGTGGCGGTTCGTTTATATTGACGAAGTCCTGGCGGATGCCGAATTGCCGGCGGATATGCAGGTGTTTAAAAGACAGCAGGAGCGCTGGACGCGCGGAACGGTCCAGGTGGCGCGCAAGGTCCTGGTCCCCATCCTTACCAGCGGATTGCCGCTTAAGATCAAGCTGGAGTGCTTTCTTCATTTGACGAATAATGTTGTTTATCCCCTGGGATTATTCGCGGCGATGTTCGTTCTGCCTTCCATTTTCTGGCGGCTGTTTTCGCCGGGGCATGAAAGTGTCTGGGATCTTTTTGTTTTCCTGGCCTTAAGTTCGGTGGCATTTTTGTATCATTCTTTCGGGCAATTCGTCCGTTACGGGCGTGGCACATGGAAAAATTTGTTTTCGGTGTGTGCGGCGGTCGTGGTGCCTATGGGCCTTAGCGCACATTTATCGGTAGCTGCACTGAAGGGCCTGGGTGGCAAGCAGGCGGTCTTTGTCCGGACACCTAAGGCCGGAACGCTGGCCAGGAAGAGTGCGCGCATCAATGCGGAGGCGATATCGTTTAAGGCCGCGGCCTTGATCGGTTTTGAGATGCTTTTGACCGGGTATTTTTGTTTAAGCGCCTTGTATGCGTATCATCATCATTCCCGGGGCAATGCTTTTATTATGGTGCTTTTTGCTTTTGGTTTCGGGTATGTGAGCGCCTTGTCCTGGAGGTGCAGGTTTTCTGCCGGATGTATTCAAAGTCCATTTAGTGCAAAAACTTAGAACAAGATATTGCGTAAAAGGACCATTCCGGGTTTAAAATTTTGTTGACGCAATGGCGGGACTGCGTATAATTGAAAAATCTGAGATGTAAGTTCTTTTTGTTCAATGGTTTATTGACAAATCTTAACAAAGGACCTTTATGTCACGACCTGTGGATAAGTATGATGTCAATATGGACATGAGCAAAGAAGACATTAAGTCCTCCCTGCAGGATATTCGGGTACATTATTTAGCCAAAAATCAAAGGACCGCAACCGCTTTAGATAATTTTCATGCCCTGGCCCTGACCATTCGTCACCGCATCGTGGAGCGCTGGATGAGGACCCAGAGCCGTTATCACGAGAATAATACCCGCCGCGTATATTATCTTTCCATGGAATTCCTGATCGGCCGTTTATTGGGCAATTACATGTTCAATTTGGGCAAGGAAAAAGACATTGAAGCGGCCTTGCGCGAGATGGATATTAATCTTGACGATGTCCGCAATCAGGAGCTGGATGCGGGGCTGGGAAATGGCGGTCTTGGCCGGTTGGCCGCGTGCTTCCTGGATTCGATGGCGACGCTGGGTATTGCTGGGCACGGTTATGGCATTCGCTATGATTACGGGATCTTTAATCAGAAGATCAGGGATGGCAATCAGATCGAGATCCCCGATGAGTGGATGCGCAATGGCAATCCCTGGGAGATCCCGCGGCCGGAATATACGGTGAGGGTCCAATTTTATGGACGCGTTGATAAAAGCGCCCAGTTCGCTTCTCCGTGGGTTGATGCCGAATCGGTCATGGCGGTCCCGTATGATACGCCGATCCCCGGGTACAAGAACGATGTGGTCAATACCCTGCGGCTGTGGTCGGCCCGGGCGACGGACGAGTTCGAATTCGATCTTTTTAATCACGGCGATTATGAAAAAGCGGTGCAGAAAAAGATCCAGTCGGAGAGCATCTCGAAAGTTTTGTATCCCAACGACAATGTGAGCCAGGGCAAGGAATTGCGGCTCAAGCAGGAATATTTTTTTACGGCGGCTTCCATTGCCGATATTATCCGCCGGAACAAGGGGGATAATAATGATATCCGCCTGCTTCATGAAAAGGCCTGCATTCAGCTGAACGATACGCATCCGACGCTGGCGGTGGTGGAGTTGATGCGGGTCCTGATCGACCAGGAAGGGCTGGTCTGGGAAGAGGCCTGGAAGATCACGGAGCGGACTTTTGCGTATACCAATCATACGCTGATGCCGGAAGCGCTCGAGTGCTGGACCGTGGACCTGCTCGGAGTTGTTTTGCCGCGGCACCTGGATATCATTTTCGAGATCAACCGCCGTTTTCTCGAGGAGGTTTCACGGAAATTCCCGGGAGATTCCGACCGGTTGCGCCGGATGTCGATCATTGAGGAAGGGAGCCCGAAGCGGGCGCGGATGGCGTATCTGGCTATTGTGGGGAGTTTTTCGATCAACGGGGTTTCGGCCCTGCATTCGGACCTTCTTAAGAGCGTCCTGTTCAAGGATTTTTACGAGATGTTCCCCGAGCGGTTCAATAACAAGACCAACGGCATTACGCCGCGCCGCTGGCTTTTGAAGGCTAATCCGCGCCTGGCAGATCTGATCACCGAGACGATCGGCGACAAGTGGGTGACCGACCTGGATCAGCTCCGTGGGCTTGAGGAGCATAAAGAGAACAAGGAATTCCGGCGGAGGTGGCGCGCGATCAAGCAGGCCAACAAGAATACCCTGGCCGAGTTCATTACCCGTACGATGGATATCCCGGTCGACCCGAATTCGCTTTTTGATGTTCAGGTCAAGCGCATCCATGAATACAAGCGCCAGTTCCTGTTCGTGCTTTATATTATTTCGCAGTATCTCAAGGTGAAGGATGCGCCGTATCAGTTCATTGTGCCGCGTACATTTATTATAGGCGGCAAGGCGGCTCCGGGGTATTTTCTGGCCAAGTTGATCATTAAATTCGTTAATAATGTGGCGGACGTGATCGAACAGGACAAGTCGGTCCGTGACAAGATCCGGCTGGTCTTTCTGGAGAATTACCGTGTTTCCCTTGCCGAGAAGATCATCCCCGCGGCGGACCTTTCCGAGCAGATATCAACGGCCGGGATGGAGGCTTCGGGTACGGGCAATATGAAGTTCATGCTCAACGGCGCGCTCACGATCGGGACTTACGACGGGGCCAATATTGAAATGGCCCAGAGCCTGGGGGGCAAGGATATTTTCATTTTCGGCCTTCAGGCGCATGAGGTCCAGGTGTTGCGTAAAGGCGGGTATGATCCGCGTGAATATATCAAACGTTCGCCTGCCTTGCGCGATGTATTCCGGGCGCTGGAAAGCGATATGTTCTCCAAGGGCCAGAAAGGGCTCTTTACGCCTTTGCTGGATACCATTTATCACGGGGATTTTTACATGTTGTGCGCGGATTTTGAAGCGTATTGCAAGGCGCAGAATGACGCGTCGACGTTGTATCAGGACCATGAAGAGTGGACCAAAAAGTCGATCATTAATGTGGCGAAATCCGGCCCGTTCTCGAGTGACCGGACGATCCGGGAATACGCCGGAAATATTTGGAAAGTATAATTTTTAACTGAAAAGAGGGTCTTATGGCAATAAAAAAAGCAAGTGTATCGAAGAAAGCTGTTTCAGCCGTCAAGGAAGCCGTTGTGTCAGCGGTCAGGAAAGCGCCTGTGGCCGCGCCGGCCAGAAAGAAAGTCAGCGAGGACGAGCTGTACCGGCTGATCAAGGAGAAAGCCCAGGAAATTTATGTTCTGCGCGGATGTTCCGCCGGCGATTCGCTCGACGACTGGTACAAGGCCGAGGCGATCGTAAAAAAAGAACAGGGCCTGTAATGGCTATTGTCAAGCCTCTTGCGAGTCGAGGGAAGAAAACGGCGCGGATTGTTTCGCATAAAGAGGTCAGGAAGGTTGTTACTGAAGCCCAGGAGTATTTAAAGGAGACCACACCCGTGAATTGTTATCTTTCGGATTTTGATCTGCATCTTATTCGGGAAGGGAATCATTTTAACCTGTACGACAAGCTGGGCGCGCATATTGTGGAGCGCGACGGGGTTAAAGGGGTGTGGTTCGCGGTTTGGGCGCCGAACGCGGAAATAGTTTCGGTCATCGGAGATTTCAATGGCTGGCACCGTCAGGCAACGCCGCTGACCTGCCGTGGCGACGGCTCGGGTGTTTGGGAAGGGTTTGTGGCGAATATCGGCCATGGCCAGAATTATAAATATTACATTCGTACCCGGCAGGGCTGGGAGCTTGAGAAAGCGGATCCCATGGGCTTCCATTCGGAAGTTCCGCCCAAGTCCGCGAGCATTGTGTGGGACCTCGGGTATCAATGGCACGACCAGGAATGGATGGCCAAACGCAAGGTGAACAATGCGCTTAATCAGCCCATTTCGGTCTATGAGGTCCATCTGGGGTCCTGGATGCGCGTGCCGGAAGATGGCAATCGTTCGTTGTCCTATGTGGAGCTGGCGGACAAGCTGGTGTCTTATGTGAAAAAGATGGGCTATACGCATGTGGAGTTCATGCCGGTCCTGGCGCATCCGTTCCAGGGGTCGTGGGGATATCAGACCGTCGGATTTTTTGCTCCGGCTTCGTTCTTCGGAAATCCGCAGGAGCTGATGTTCCTGATCGATAAAATGCACCAGAATGATATCGGGGTGTTCATTGACTGGGTGCCGTCGCATTTTCCCAATGACGGCCACGGGCTTTACCAGTTTGACGGGACGTCACTGTACGAGCATGAGGACCAGCGCAAAGGGTTCCATCCGGACTGGAAAAGTTCCATTTTCAATTACGGGCGGGTCGAGGTGCGCAATTATCTGATCTCCAGCGCCCTGTTCTGGATGGCCAAGTACCATGCCGACGGGCTTCGTGTTGACGGGGTCGCATCCATGCTTTATCTGGATTATTCGCGCAAGGAAGGCGAGTGGATCCCGAACTGTTTCGGCGGCAGGGAGAACCTGGAGGCCATTGATTTTATCAAGCGCATGAATGAGGCCGTGTATGCGGCGCATCCGGATATTGTGATGACCGCCGAAGAATCCACGGCCTGGACAAAAGTGTCCAAGCCGGTCTTTGACGGTGGCCTGGGTTTCGGCCTGAAATGGAACATGGGCTGGATGCACGATACACTGGTGTATTTCTCGAAAGACCCTGTTTACCGCAAGCATCATCATAATCAGCTCACGTTCGGGCTGCTGTACGCTTTTACCGAGAACTTCATGATGTCGCTTTCGCACGATGAAGTGGTGCACGGGAAAGGCTCGCTGCTTAAAAAGATGCCCGGATATGATCCGCAGAGATTTGCCAACCTGAGGCTTTTGTTCGGTTATATGTTCAGTCAGCCGGGGAAGAAGCTGCATTTCATGGGCGGCGAGTTCGGGCAGTGGGATGAGTGGAATTATCAGTCCAGCCTTGACTGGCATTTGCTGGCCTGGCAGCCGCATCAGGGTGTGCAGAAATGGATGCAGGACCTTAATGCCACTTATCGCCGGGAGCCGGCGCTGTATCAGGATGATTTTCATTATACCGGGTTTGAATGGATCGATTGCGGCGACTGGGAGGGCGGCACGCTGTTCTTTCTGCGCAAGGGCAATGATCCGGACGACACCATCCTGGTCTGTTGCAATTTTACGCCGGTCTTGCGCGAAAAATACCGGGTGGGTGTGCCGCGTGACGGGTACTGGCGCGAGATCGTTAATTCAGATGCGGCGGTCTATGGTGGCGGGAACCAGGGCAATGCCGGCGGGGTATGGGCCGAGCGGTTTGGGGCTCATGGACGGGAGTATTCGTTGAATGTAACGCTGCCGCCGCTTGGAGTTGTTTATTTTAAAAGGGAGAAATGAATATGAGATTGTGCAGCCTTGGCCTTGTGGGCGTATTGTTGTTGAGCGGAGCATCGGTTTGGGCGGACACCATCGATACGGCTTCCTTGATCAGCCAGGCCGTGGTATATCCTTCTTCGGCGCGGGTAACCCGCGTTGCGAAGGTGACATTAAAAGAAGGGCTGCAGACGGTCCGTTTTACCGGTGTTCAGCCGGTGTTTGACGAGAATTCTTTGTCGGTCGCGGGTAAAGGGACGGCTTCGGTCAAGATCCTCGGGGCGGGCATCAAGGCGACATTTCTCAAGGAGGCGTCGGACGACAGGGTGCGCGACCTTGAGGCGAAGATCCTGGCGATTGATGATGCGTTAGCGGCGTTGAAGGGCGAGGGGAACGTCCTTGACCAGAAGAAAGTTTTCCTGGATTCTGTGCGGATGTTCACCGGTAATCAGCTGCCAAAGGACCTTGTGACCAAGGTCCCTTCGGCGGAGGAACTTAAGGCGACGATGCTGTTCCTGGATGAAGGGCTTAAAACACACGAGGATTCCAGTCAGGCGCTGGCGGTCAAGTTGCGGGACAAGAACAACGAGCGCCAGGTCCTGGCCAATGAATTGAACCAGTTGCATTCGGCGGCGGCCGGCCGTGAAGAACGGGCCCTGGCCGTAGACCTGGAATGTGAGAAAGCCGGGGATCTGACCCTGGAGTTGTCGTATACCGTGCCGCAGGTCGGCTGGTATCCTTTATATGACGCGCGCGTGGATTTTGAGAAAGCGAAGGCGGGGTTGAGCGCTTTTGCGGTCGTGCGTCAGACTACGGGGGAAGACTGGACGGATGTCGTGCTGACCCTGTCTACCGCGAAGCCTGCGGTCGGCGGGCGGATGCCGGAGCTTAATGCGTGGTATCTGCGTCCCTATGTTCAGCGGAATTACCGGGATGAAGGGCGCGCTTCCGGCGGGAATATGTTCGGGGCGATGATGAAAAAATCGAAGATGATGGAAGAAAGTAATGCCGTTGATCTGGCCATGCCGGCGGCCGCGCCAATGGAAGCCAAGGCGGAAGTGGCGTATGCCCAGAGCGAGAACTCCGGAGTATCCCTTGTTTACAAGGCGGCACGGCCTGTCACTATCAAGTCGGATGGCAGCGAAGTGCGGGTGCCGCTGACCATTCAGACGCTTGACACGGTGTTTGAGTACGCGTCCACACCGAAACTTTCGAATTATGCCTATCTCAAGTCCAGGGTCAGCAATGCGCCGGATACGCAGTTGCTGGCGGGTCGGGTTAATATCTTTCTTGACGGGACATATGTCGGCAATTCCGATATTCAAAAGACCATTGCGCCCGGCGAGGTCTTCGACCTGTATCTGGGGGTGGATGAAGGGGTGACGGTCAAGCGCGAACTTGTGTCCGAAAAGAGCGACGACACCATCATCGGGAATATCCCGTCGCCGACCAAAAAGATCACGTATGTTTACAAGATCACGGTGGAGAATTACAAGCCGCGCGCCGTGACGTTCAAGCTTTTTGACCAGATCCCGGTCGCGCAGGACGACAAGATCCGGGTGGGGCAGGTCCAGACGAGCATAAAGCCCGATACGGACAAATATCTTGATCGCGGCGGGGTTTATTGCTGGACGCTCATGTTGCAACCCAAGGAAAAGAAAGAAGTCTCCCTTTCTTATGTGGTAGAATATCCACGGGACCTGAGCGTTGAAGGCCTTTGATCTTCAGCTGTTTTAAATGTTCTTTTTAAAGACAGGCCTTGCCGCCTGTCTTTAAGCTATACGGGAAAGATAATGATGAATAAATTTATCTGCATTCATGGCCATTTTTATCAGCCGCCGCGCGAGAATCCGTGGCTTGAGGAAGTGGAGGTCCAGGAGTCGGCGCAGCCGTACCATGACTGGAACGAGCGGATTTCCGCTGAATGTTATGCCCGCAACGGCGCCTCGCGTATCCTGGACAATGCCGGGTACATCATCGAGATCGTCAATACGTATTCCAAGATCAGTTTTAACATGGGCCCTTCTCTTCTTTCCTGGATGGAGAAGAAGGATCCCGATGCTTATCGCTCGGTGCTTGAGGCTGACCGCCTGAGCCGCGCCCGGTTCTCCGGGCATGGGTCGGCGATGGCGCAGGTTTACAATCATTTGATCATGCCGCTGGCGAATTCCAATGACAAGCGTACCCAGATCATCTGGGGCATCAGGGATTTCGAGTCGCGTTTCAAGCGCCCGCCGGAGGGGATGTGGCTGGCCGAGACTGCGGTGGACCTGGAGAGCCTGGATATCATGGCCGAGCAGGGCATCAAGTTCACTGTGCTGGCACCGCATCAGGCCAAACGCGTGAAAAAACTTTCGGTTGACCGGGAATGGAAGGACGAGGATGAAGAGGCCATTGACCTGCGCCGTCCGTATCTGTGCCGCCTTCCCTCAGGCCGGACGATCGCGCTGTTCTTTTATGACGGCCCGATCTCACAGGCCGTTGCGTTTGAGGGGTTGCTTAACAGCGGCGAGGCGTTTGCCAACCGTATCCTGGGCGCGCTGGACCGGAAGTCGTCGAGCCGTCAGCTGGTGCATATCGCTACCGATGGCGAGTCTTACGGGCATCATCACAAATTCGGAGACATGGCGCTGGCGTATGCGCTTTATTATGTGGAAAAGAACGATCTGGCCGGGATCACGATCTACGGCGAGTATCTGGAGCGAAATCCGCCGGAATATGAAGTGGAGATCGTGGAAAACAGTTCCTGGAGCTGTTTGCACGGCATCGAGCGCTGGAGGGATAATTGCGGATGCAATTCGGGCGGACGCCCGGGGTGGCAGCAGCAGTGGCGCGGGCCGCTGCGCGAGGCGCTTAATTGGCTGCGTGACCGCGCGGCGGAAGTGTTCGAGAGGGAATTAAAGGATCATGTTCCGCCCGGGTCCAGCATCTGGAAGCTGCGCGATGCGTATATCGAGGTTATCCTTGACCGGTCGCAGTCCAATGTGGAGCGGTTTTTTACCGAGCATGTCCGGATCGGGCTGGAGTTGAAAGAAAAGAACCGTATTCTGCGGTGCCTGGAGGCCCAGCGCAACGCGCTGCTGATGTTCACCAGCTGCGGATGGTTCTTTGATGATATTTCCGGTATTGAAACGGTCCAGATCATCAAGTACGCCGCGAGGGTCATCCAGCTGGTGCGCCGCGTGTCGGATGTGGACCTTGAGCTCGGGTTCATCGAGATCCTCGGGCAAGCCAAAAGCAATGTCCCGGAGGCCAATAACGGGGCGCGGATCTATAAAACGTATGTTGAGCCGTCGATCGTGGATATCCTGCGCGTGGGCGCGCATTATGCCATGAGCTCTCTTTATCAGGATTACGCGCCGGAAGCCAACCTGTATTGTTTTCAGGTCCTCCGCAAGGTCTATGACAAGCAGGTTGTTGGAAAGTTGAGCCTGGTGGCCGGGCATTGTTCCATTACGTCCAATATTACCTGGACCAGGTTCGATGTGCATTTTCTGGTCCTGCATCTGGGGGACCATAATTTCATAACGGGCGTGGATTATTTCCGGGACGATGCACTGTTCAACAAGATGCGCCAGGAGGCCCTGCAGATCTTCTCTGACGGAGATATCCCGCGCACGATCCATATTATCAACCGGTATTTCGGTTCGAAGAATTATTCGCTCTGGCATTTGTTCAAGCAGGAGCAGCAGGCCATTCTGGACAATATTTTTGAATCCACGATGTGCGAGGTGGAAGCGTCCTTCCGCCGGATCTACGAGGACCATTATTCGCTGATCCGCATGATCAACGAGAACCATATGCCGCTGCCCAAGACGCTTTCGGGTGTCGTTGAGTTCGTGCTTAACCGCGATATCCTTCGGGTGCTGGCCATGCCGAATGTGCCGCTGGACAAGTTGCATCGCATGGTCCAGGAGATGCGCCGCTGGCCATTTAGCCGCGGCAAGGAACAGCTGGATTTTGTCGGCGGGCAAAAGGTCAATGAATTGATGGCCCGCCTGGCCAGGACGCCGGATGACCTTGTGCTCCTGGAAAGCATTACCGCGCTGGTGGGCGCGCTCGCGAAGCTTCAGCTCAATCAGGATTACTGGAAGGCCCAGAACATTTATTATGCGATCGCCCAGACATCCAGCCGGGACAAGCGCGCCAGGGCGCTGGATCAGGCCGGCGAGGCGGCGGCCTGGGTCAAACATTTTGATGCTTTGGGTGAAATGCTCAAGGTCCGCGCCGTTTAGGGCGCGCACAAGAAAGACGATTATGGCTTCCGGCGTTATTGATATCGGCTCCAATTCCATCAAGCTCCTGATCGGGGAACCTTCCGGCGGGGATATCATGATCATCGAGGCCCTGAAGAATGTTGTCCCTATCGGGCGGGCGACGTTCCTTAAGGGAAGCATCTCCCAGGAATTGATCAATCTCACCATTAATACGCTTGAGAAATACAAGAAGATCCTCAAGGAATATAATGTGAGCCAGGTGTTCGTCATCGGCACGACCGCGGTGCGGGAGGCGGAGAACCGCAACATTTTTGTGGATACCGTGCGCCGCAAGACGGGGCTTGAGATCGACGTCCTTAACGTGGGGGATGTGGTGTATTATATCGATGCGTATATTTCCCACAAGCTTAAAGGCACGTATCCGGTCCACAACAAGAACCTGTTGATCGCGGAAATGGGCGCGGGCAGCCTGGATATCTCCGTATTGAAAAAAGGCTTTACCCTGATGAACACGGGACTGGCCCTTGGCGCCTTGAGGTTCAAGCAGCTGACGGGAAAGATCGACGGCAGCAAGGAAGAGCTGGCCGAGGCGGTCCATGAATATATCGAGAACGAGTTCCGCTATCTTAAAACGCGCCTGCCGCGCCTGCATGTGGACGATATCTTCCTGATCGACGAGAACCAGGACCTGCTCAAGGCGATCCTTCCGAGCCGGAAAGTTTCGACCAATTTTTTTCAGTTCTCTGTCAGCGAGGTGGACAAGGTCATCGAGGAACTTTCGACCAAGACGAACGAGGAGATCGCGCACGACTATGACCTTCCGCTGGAGAATACGGACGCGCTCCTGCCGTACATGGTCATCCTCAAGATGTTCTTTTCCCTGACGGGCATTCCGCATGTGTATATCCTTGAGACCTCGCTGGCCGAGGCCGTGCTGGCCAATAAAGTGCTGGGGCTGGAACTGTCCAAGCGGTACAACAAATCCAATCAGCTCCTGTCGGTCGCGCATTCGATCTGCGAGCAGTATAATGTCAACATTGACCATTCCAAGCATGTGAGCCATCTGGTCAAGGTCCTTTTCGACGGACTGGCATCGCAGCTGGGGCTGGAGGAACGGGACCTGCTTTACTTAAGCCTGGCGGCGTATTTGCATGATATCGGAAAGTTCATTTCCAACCGTGCGCATCACAAGCATTCGGAATATATCATCAGTTCGCTGAACCTGTTCCGGTTGACCGACGAGGAGATCAAGACCATCGCCTGTGTGGCGCGTTACCATCGCCGGGGAGATCCGCAGAAGGCCCATCTGGTCTATAACAGCCTTTCCGATGACCGCCAGATCGCGGTGCAGAAACTGTCCGCGCTTTTGCGTATCGCGAACGCCCTGGACCATTCGCACCGTCAGAAAGTGCAGAAGCTCGAGGTCCTCAACGGCACCAGTGATGATATTACGCTTCAGGTGGATTCCAGGGATAATTTTCTGCTGGAGAAGAACGATTTTCTGGAAAAGAAAGAGCTCTTTGAGCGCATCACCGGAAGCCGGATCCGGCTGGTGATCAACGAAAGTTTTTAATATTATGAGCAATGATGAACTGAGCAAGCAGGGCCCTTCACGAACGGAAAAAGACCGTTTCATTCACCGCGACCTGAGTTGGCTGGCGTTCAACGAGCGCGTCCTGGAAGAGGGGGACGAGCCGGAGAACCCCCTGCTGGAGCGGGCGAAGTTCCTGGCGATATTCGCGAGCAATCTCGACGAGTTCATTATGGTGCGCGTGGCCGGCCTCAAGCGCCTGCTCGATGCCCAGTACAACCGCGAAGACCGTTACGGGTATTATCCGCAGGATATTTACCGGGAGGTGCGGGAAAAGACGGCGCAACTGGTGGAAAAGCTGTACAGTGTTTATGAGCAGAACCTTAAGCCCGGCCTGGCGGAGAAGAAGATCGTCATCAAGCGTGCCGGCGAGCTGACAGTGAACCAGCAGAAGTTCGTCAAGCGCTTCTTCGATGCCACGTTGTATCCGATCATTACGCCCATGGCCATCGACCAGGGGCATCCGTTCCCCATGCTGGCGTCCAAGACCCTGGCGTTCGCGGTGCATTTGCTGCACAAGGAGATGACGCATCTGGCGGTCATTCCGGTGCCGCAAAGCATCCCTCGCATCGTCAAGCTTCCGTCGGTGAAGGATTCGTTCGAGTTCATCCTGATCGACGAGATCATCCGGGACAACCTTAAAAGTTTTTTCAGGGGATATGACATTACCGGCGCTTCGCTTTTCCGTTTGATCCGGGACAGCGAGCTTTCGGTGGACGAGGAGTTCTCTCCGAACCTGCTGGAGTCGATCGAGGAAGAGATCAAGAAGAGGCCGCGGGCCAAGGTCGTGCATCTGGCGGTCGAGAAGTCCTGCCCCGAACTGCTGTTGGACGCGGTGACGGAGGCGGCCGGATTTTTCAAGGATGAGGTCACCCGTATTGACGGAGAAATGGACCTTGCGTTCCTGTTCCAGCTGGTCGGGCAGGCCGGCGTGGCGGCGCTGTTCTTTCCGTCGTACCTTCCGGGCAAGATGAGCTATGAGAATATTTTTGACCGGATCAAGGAAGAGGATTTTATCCTGCACATGCCGTACCAGTCTTTTCAGCCGACCGTTGACCTGATCAAGGCGGCATCGGTCGACCCAGATGTCCTGGCGATCAAGATGACGCTGTATCGCGCCAGCGAGGACAGCGAGATCGTCCAGGCGCTCAAGGCCGCGGCCAAGAATAAAAAACAGGTTACGGTGCTTGTGGAGATCAAGGCGCGTTTTGACGAAGAGCGCAATATCAGCTGGGCGCGCCAGCTCGAAGAGTCGGGCTGTTATGTCATTTACGGCATCGCGGGCATGAAGATCCATTCCAAGATCGCCCTTATTGTGCGCCGCGAGGAGAACCGGACCCGCCGTTATGTTCATTTGTCGACGGGGAATTACAACGAGAGGACTGCGCGGATCTATACGGATATAGGGTATTTTACGGCCAATGACGATTTCGCGCGCGATATTTCGGATGTGTTCAATGTTATTTCCGGTTATTCCCAGCCTGCGCGCTGGAAGAGGGTCATTTCGTCACCGTATGACCTTCGGGAGTATTTTTTCGAGATGATCGACAAGGAGATCGAGTTCCAGCGGAGGTACAAGAACGGTTTTGTGTTCGCCAAGATGAATTCGCTCGAGGACACACGGATGATCGACAAGCTTTACGAGGCGTCGCGGGAAGGGGTGAAGGTGCACCTGATCGTACGGGGCATTTGCGTGCTGATCCCTGGTGTCCCGGGTTTAAGCGAGAATATTGTCGTAAAAAGTATTGTCGGGCGCTTCCTGGAGCATAGCCGGATATTCCTGTTCAATAACAATTCGGAATTCAGGGTTTTTCTCTCTTCGGCGGACTGGATGAGCCGCAATCTGGACCGGCGCATCGAGCTTTTGTTCGAGATCCATCGCCAGGAGCTCAAGGACCATCTGCGGTTCGTGCTTGAGCAGACCTGGAAGGATAACCAGCGTTCCCGGCTGCTTTTGCCGCAGCGGACGTATTCGTTCCGCAAGGCCGACGAGGACAAGTTCAACGTGCAGAAATTTTTTATTAAACATTACGGTTAGGCCATATGGACGAGCGGGCGTTATACACAAAACTGGTCGAGAAGCATATCGCGGCGGTCGAGGCCGAAGTGAAGGGCGTGCGTGTGGGGCAGGACATCGAGCATTTGCACCGGATGCGCGTCGAGCTGCGCCGGCTTAAAAGCACGCTGGCGGATTTCAAGGAAACGGTCAACACGCGCGAGTACCAGGCCGCGATCCTTAATATCAAGCGGCTGCTGCGTTCCCTGGGACAGGCGCGTGATATCGATACGAAGATCTCGTTCCTGACCGCGCTGGCGGCCGGGCCGTCGGGGTTGAAATACCGGGAGGGGCTTTTTGAGATCATTGACGAGCTGCGCGAAGACCGCGCCGAGATCCAGCCGCGTATTTTAAAGGACCTGTCGCGCCTGCATCAGCATCAGGTCTTCAGATCCATCCGGCGGCTCAAGCCGTCGCTGGAAGAGACCGGCGTCATCCTTGACGAGTGGGCCAAGAACAATGTGCTGGAGCGCCTGCAAAAGATGTTCAGCCTTGAGCCTTATGTGCGCAAGGCCTCCTGTGTGAAAGAATTGCATGAAATGCGTATCGCGGCGAAGAACCTGCGTTATACGCTGGAGAATTTCGAGTGCCTTTACGGCACCAAGGTCAAGCCGTTCATGTTCGCGGCCATGAAGGTCCAGCGGGCGCTGGGAGACATGCATAATTTCGATGTCTGGCTCGGGCTGATCAAAATATTCAAGGACAGTTCCAGCCGTGACGTACATTTTCGCCGGGCCGTGAATTTTCTTCATGAAGAGTGCACCCGCCGCCGCGCGGAAGCGTATGAGGAATTCCTGTTGATCTGGTCGCGCCTCAAGAAACAGAAGACCTGGGCGCGATTGAGCTTCTTTACCCTAGACCGCCCATGAAGAAAAGGATCGCCCTTTTCGCCGATGTCCACGCGAACCTTCCGGCGCTTCAGGCCGTTATCGGCGATTCTTTGTCCCGTTCTGTCGATGAATACTGGAATTTGGGTGATATGGTCGGTTATGCGCCGTTCCCCAATGAAACAGTTGCCTTGCTGCGCCGGCGATGCTCCCGTCATGTTATGGGGAACCATGATATTAAGTGCGCGGACGGCGCGTATGCCGCCAAAATGCGCGCTGATGGTAAAGATGCGGACAAGGTTTTCTCTTTTGAATGGACCAGCGGTGTTTTGACCGCCGGGAACAAGGCGTTCATTGCCGGGATCCCGCGGACGGAAACGGTCATGGTCGATGGCGTGAAGGTCCTGATAACCCATGGGAGCCCGCAGGGAACGAACGATTGTCTGTCTCCGCGGACACCGGCAGCCAGGCTGGCGGCGATCGCGGACCAGGTGGTCGACCAGGGCGTGCAGATCATTTTATGCGGGCATACGCATGAATTTTTCGACCGGGAGGTCAATGGGGTAAGGTTTATTAATCCCGGCGGCGTCGGCCGGTCTTTTGACGGGGATTGCCGGGCATCGTATTGCATCCTTGAAATTAATGAAAACCTCCCTCACC
>CAIVRE010000032.1 GCA_903908245.1 Candidatus Omnitrophota bacterium | reverse complement strand
GGTTTGAAAGAGGCGGGCTATGCCGTGGATGTGGCGGATGACGGCGAGAACGGCCTTTTCCTGGCCCAGTCGAATCCCTATGACCTGATCGTGCTCGACGTGATGCTGCCGGGGCGTGACGGGATCGATGTGTGCCGGAAACTGCGCAAAGGCAATATTGCCACGCCGGTCCTGATGCTGACCGCGCGCGATGACCTGCAGGACAAGGTTTCGGGGCTGGACGCCGGTGCCGATGATTACCTGACCAAGCCGTTCTCTTTCCCGGAATTCCTGGCGCGCATCCGCGCGCTCCTGCGGCGAAATCGCGGCGAGAAGGCCGCCAGCCTGAAAGTGGCCGACCTGGAGCTGGATATCCTGACGCGCAAGGCGGTGCGGGCAGGGAAAGAGGTCGTTCTTACTCCGACGGAATACGGCCTCCTGGAATACCTGATGCTCAATGCCGGGCAGGTCGTGACCCGCACCATGATCTCCGAGCATGTCTGGAACGATGATTTCGATTCCTTTACCAATATCATCAATGTCTATGTGAATTATTTGCGCAACAAGGTCGATTCCGGCCACGACAAGAAGCTCATCCATTCCCTGCGCGGCGTGGGTTACATGATCAGGGAATAAAGCGATGTTCAATTCCATCCGCGTCAGGGCCAGTTTCCTTTATTCGGGCATCCTGTGCGTTATCCTTACGGGTTTCAGCGCCTATCTGTTCCAGACGGTCAGGCATACACTTTATCAGAACGCGGCCGGCGACCTGCGCCTGAAGGCCCAGGAGATCAACGGCATCATTGACGCGTACGCCGAGATGGACCATGCGGAATTGCCGTCGGTGTCGCAGATGCGCCAGTTCCTGACCCAGCGCGGCGAGTTTTCCGGCGGCAAAGAGGTCATCAATGAATTGTGGGCAAAGGACAGCCGTTCCCTCGGGCTTGCCGGCGACATGTTCCGGATCGTCAACCTGCATGGCCAGGTCGTGCTCAGGTCGAATAACCTGACCCGTCCGGCCGAGAAGATGTTCGAGAATGAATTCAGTCGCTGCAAGGGCGGTATCTGTTTTATCGAGGCGCCGCTGGGCGGCTCATCATTCTACGCGATCAATTATCCGTTCATGTTCTCCAATCGCAGCGAGTTTGTCCTTCAACTGGCGACGCCCATGGCCGCGGTGGAAAAGGTCCTTTCCGATCTTTTGATGTTCATGTCGGGCGGCGTGCTGTTCATTCTTCTGATGACGGTCTTTATGGGGGCATTTTTGACGCGGCGGATATTGCGGCCGGTCCTTGAGGTCACCCGGACTGCCAATAATATTTCACAGAAGAATTTGGGTGTGCGGATCACGGGCCGGGCCCAGGATGGCGAGATGGGCCTGCTGGTGGACTCTTTTAACCAGATGATCGGGCGCCTTGAGAAATCGTTCACGCATATCAACGAGTTCAGCTCCGAGGTCGCGCATGAGCTCAAGACTCCGCTTGCGATCATCAAGGGCGAGCTGGAGTTGGCGCTGTCCAGGCCCGGCCTGAGGAAAGAGGAGGCCCGTGTGATGAGCGTGACGCTGCAGGAAGTGGACCGCCTGACGACGATCACCAAAGACCTTTTATTGTTGGCCAGGTATGAATACCGGCGGGATGTTTTTAATATGGAACGGATGGGGTTATGCCGGTTCCTCAGGGATCTTTGCCAGCATATCGGGGTGCTGGCGCAGGAAAAGGGCTTGCTCCTTTCATTGTCCGTTCCGGAGGGGGAGGTCTTGATCGAGGGCGATGCTGTTCATTTAAAGCGGTTATTTTTTAATCTGGCTCATAATGCCATCAAGTTCACGCCTTCGGGCGGGGAGATCCGGGTCTCGGCCAGGGCCAGCGGCGACAGCGTGCGGGTGGATGTGACGGATAATGGGGCAGGGATCGCCCCGGCGGACCAGTCGCGGGTGTTTGAAAAATTCTTTCGCGTAAAGAAACCCGGCCAGGAAGACCTGCCCGGGACCGGGCTCGGGCTGGCTCTGGCCGTATCGATCGCGAGGGCCCACGGCGGAGAGATCCTTCTTGAGAGCGTGCTGGGCCAGGGTTCGACGTTTACCGTGGCCCTTCCGGTCCTTCGATCATAAGAAAAAATTAATCTTCTTTTAACCTTCTTCTAACTTTTCCTTTGATAGATTGCGTCATAGATAAAGCCCTTTGTATCAGGGGTACAATATTATTTTTTAACTTTGGAGGTAGGGACGATGAGGAAAATGACAGCAATTTTAATGACCGCCATGTTTTTGGCGATGCCTGTGGCGATGAGCTTTGCGCAGGGCGAAAAAGCGCAGGTTGAAAAGAAGGCGACGCATGAATCGATCAAGGGCATTGTTGTTTCGGTCGACGCGGCCAAAGGCGAAGTGGTGATCAAGGATGATGTGACCGGAGCGGACAAGACCGTGACGCTGGACAATAAGGACGAACTTGCGGCGCTCAAGGCGGGCGACAAGGTCAAAGCCAGGCTCAAAGCCGGAACGACCGTGGCCGAGAGTATTTCCAAGGTAAAAAAGACCCATAAAAGCAAATAACCGTTCATAAAATATAAAAAGGAATATCTCTATGAAGAAGCTCGCATTGGCAGTTGTTGTTCTTGTGTCTTTCAGTCAGATGTCTTTTGCCGCCCCGGCGGCGGTTCCGGCAGTCCCTGCGGCCCCTGCGGTTGCGGCGGCTCCGGTTGCGGCGGTCAAGCCTGCAGTGGTCGACGTGAAGATGTTGGCCGGCAAAGTGGACGCGGTGGTGGTGGCGGATCCTGTAAAGGGGACAAAGTCCTCGTTGCAGCTGGTGAATGAACAGGGTCAGAAGGCTTTGTTCCTGGTTGAGCCGATGACGGTCATTACGGATGCGGCAGGCAAGGCGCTGGCGTTAGGGTCCCTGGCCAATGGCACGGTTGTTCAGGTGGCATATGTTTTGAATAAAGGCGGCGTTAACGAGGCCGTCGCGGTTAAACTCACAAAGTAATAACCCGATATCCCCAACTTTTTCGCAGGCTCGGATCAGGCCTCGTAAGGTTGGGGATTTTTTTTGCATACGAGTGATTTAAGTATTGTGTCCTGCTAATTATTCATATATATTATTTCTTCATATATGAAGAAATATCAATTTTATACTGCCGGGATCGCCTTGCTGGCGTTGTTTTACGCTGTCCAATTCTTTTCTCCGGTTTATATCCATTTATTGTTCCAAAGCGGGCGCTTTGACCTTCTGAACCTGTTGACCCAAGCGCCTTCGGTGCAGAGCCTGGCTTTCTATTTAGGGCGGGGGGAGGAGCTGCTGTGGGGGCCGGCCCTTCAGGTGATCAGCGCTCTCCTGCTTATCCTGTTGTCGCTGGGGCCTTTCAAGGCTGTTTCTTCGCGCGGGTTTTTCGCGTTGATCCTGGGTTTTCTGGTCTTGACCAAATGGAATGTGCTGGGCTTCCCTCCTTATGGAGATTCGGTCGGCGGGCCTTTTGCGGAAGGCTGGTGGCTGGCGCAGAATAATTTTGACTATATCGGCCTCCTGCATCAGCCCGGCTATGCGGCTGGCGGCCCCAGGGTTTATTTTACTTCCGCTTTTCCGACATATCTGGCGTTGATGTACAAGGTTTTTTCATCCATTTCGCTGTTCCTGGTCGTTAATCATCTGGTATTTTTTGCCATGGCCGCGGCGGTCGCGGCTTGTGTCAGGGCTATGGCCCGCCGGATATTCTCTATCGAGGTGGCCGGCCTTCTGGCGGCATTGATCCTGTCCTGGCCTGTGTTCCAGACCCAGGCGGAAGCCATTAATATGGAATTGCCGAGCCTGTTCTTTGCCATGTTCTGCGCCCTGGCTTTGACGCGCGGCCATATCCACCGGGCGGGGATATTCGCGCTGGCATCGCTGATATTCAAGGGGTCCGGTATTTTTGCGTGCGCCGGATTTGTGTGCGTTGGTTTGCTGGAATGGCAAGGCGAGGTGCAACAGCGCCGGAAGACCGCGTGGGCTGTGTGGGCTTTTGTTTTGCTTGCCATGGTCGGGCTTTCGGTCGGCGCGAAGTACTGGATGGGGGACCAGCATACGAACGGCGTGATCATCCGTGCTTTTGTCGGATGGCTTTCTCTCCGGCAATTCCCGATCACCTGGTTCTATCTGGCGAATATCCTTGTGCTGGCGGCGGCCTCGCTGCTGCGGGGGCGCTGGACGGGAAAGTTCGCGGAGGTCCTTGCGCCGGACACAGGGTCCTGGCGGATCAACCGCGTGATGCTGATCTTCGCCGCGATGTGGTTCCTGTTGTTCCTGAATTTTCAGGTGCTGGCGCCGCGCTACCGGGTGGCGGTGTATCCGTTCCTGTTGTTTTCTTTATTCTGGACGTTTGCACAGGTTGTCCCTCGCCGGGGCTGGCAGGCGGCAGGCCTGGTCATTGTTTTATTGGCCGTACAGTTCAACGCTTATGGCGGGCGTAATTCGGTCATTCCGGTCGACTATGTCCTTATGGAAGAGAACCTGCAGTACCGCAATGACCTGAAGCTGTACCAGGAACTGGCAAAGACCGTCGAGGAAAAGTACGCGGGCGTGTCAACGGTCGTGGCGCCTTTTATTACGGCCCAGACGCTGGCAGTTCCCGGGTTCGGGTATGTGCGCCATGGCCGCGATGTGGCGGTCTACGGCTTCCCGTGTATTTACGGCGGGGTGCGGATGTACCCGGGGCTCGACGCGCTCGATATAAGGAGCACGATCTATACGACGATGTCGATCGACGAGGGTTCGAAAGACATGCCGTACCCCCTGCATCCCAACGACAAGGTCCTTGAGGTGGTGGAGGTCGGCAACCGCAAGGCCTGGATATTCATGGGCGGGTTTTCGATCGATATGATGAGAAAAATACAGAATTATATCCTGTTGAAACAGAGGGCGCAAAAGTCATGAACAATAATCCCGCGATCTCCATTGTTTCCCCGGTCTTTAATGAAGAGGCCGGCATTGAGGCTTTTTACCGGGAACTCAAGCGTGTGTGCCTTATGGCCAACATGGACCATGAGATCGTCTTTGTCGACGATGGCAGCCGCGACCATTCTTTTTTGGCGCTCTCCAGGATCAGGCAGGCGGACCCCCAGTGCGTGCGGGTTATCCGGTTGGCCAGGAATTTCGGGCATCAGCTGGCGATCACCGCCGGGATCCGGGCGGCGCGCGGCCGTGCGGTGGTGGTGATGGATTCCGACCTGCAGGACCCTCCACTGGTCATCCTTGATTTTATCCGGCGCTGGCGCGATGGCAATGAAGTGGTGTACGGCCGGCGTACGCAGAGAAAAGGGGAGTCCTGGTTCAAGCAATGGACCGCCCATGTTTTTTACCGGATGATCCGCGCCGCGGCGAAGGTCGATATCGCGGTCGATTCCGGGGATTTTTATCTGCTGGACCGCAAGGTGGTCGACATTATCAACGCGATGGAAGAACGCCACCGGTTCCTCCGGGGATTGATCGCCTGGACCGGGTTCCGGCGTTATCCTGTCGAGTATGTACGCGAGGCCAGGCTGACCGGCAAGACCAAGTTCGGCCTGTGGAAGATGGGGAATTTCGCGCTCGACGCGGTGATCTCGTTCTCTTTTGCCCCCCTGCGGGTCGCGTCCATTGCGGGCGCGGTCATTTCGTTCATTGCGTTTCTGGGGATCCTGGCCACGATCTATATGAAGCTGTTCACGCATTATACTGTCCAGGGCTGGGCATCTTTGATGATCGCCATCCTGTTCATCGGCGGCATACAGTTACTGGCCATCGGCCTGATCGGGGAATATGTGGCGAGGATCGGCGATGATGTGAAGCGCCGTCCGCTGTATACCGTCCTCGAGGTGCTGGAGTAATATTCATGTCTTTGTCTGCCGACCGAAAAATGCGTTTTGCCGGGCTGCTGGAGAATCCGTATCTGTCCACATGGCAGCGCAATATCCTGGATTACGGGCGCTGGCAGGGCGTCGGGCGGGTCCTGGGCGGGCTTGAATTGCAGAATGTGCTTGATGTGGGCTGCGGGCTCGGAGAGAACAGCCGGGCCTGCGCGTCGGGATATGTCGGGATCGATAACAGCGCGCCGCGGATCCGTTACGCCGGCCGGCATTACAGCGGTGCCCGTTTTATCCTGGGTGACGGGATCGGGCTTCCCGTGAAGCCGGGCTCTTTTGATATGGTCATGCTCATGGATACGGCGCATCATTTGACCGACGGGCAGTTCGTGTCGGTGCTCGGGAAAATGGCCGCGGCCAGTCGCGCCTGGGTGCTGGTGAGCGACCCTGTCCTCTTCGAGGGGCAGTCGCGGCTCAGCCGTTTTTTTTATAGCCTTGACCGCGGGGCGGCTTTCCGCGACGAGGCCCGGTTGAAAGAATTGATGTTGTCCTGTCCCGGCCTGGCGCTGGAGCGGGTGGAGCATTTTACGACCTTCCCTGGCCTTTACCGGCGCGGGGCGTTCCTTCTTAAAAGGAGTTGAAGATGGATATTGTCCCAGAGAACAAGCCGCAGGATTTTATACGCGCGATCGTGGCGGAGCACGTGCGCGGGCAGAAATATCCGGACGGTATCGTTACGCGTTTCCCTCCGGAGCCAAACGGCTATCTGCATATCGGCCACGCGAAATCCATTTGCCTGAATTTCGGCATTGCCCGCGAGAACAACGGGCGCTGCAACCTGCGCATGGACGATACCAATCCTGCGAAGGAAGAGGTGGAATATGTTGATTCCATTACCGGGGACGTGCGCTGGCTGATCGACGGGTGGGCGGACCATTGCCTGGGGCTCAACAAGGGTGCGCCGTATTTTGCCAGCGATTATTTCGACCGGATCCATGATTTTGCCGTTGAGCTTGTTAAAAAAGGCGTTGCGTATGTTTGCGACCTGACGCCCGCTGATACCGATACTTACCGCGGGGCGCCGGACAAACCCGGCAAGGACAGCCCTTACCGCAACCGTTCCGTTGAGGAGAGCCTGGACCTTTTTCGCCGGATGAAAGCCGGCGAGTTCCCGGATGGCACGCGGACATTGCGCGCGAGGATCGACATGAGCTCGCCCAATATGTGGCTGCGCGACCCGATCCTGTACCGGATCCGCCATACCGACCATCATCAGACGGGTGCGAAGTGGTGCATTTATCCGATGTATGATTTCGCGCATTGCCTTAGTGATTATATCGAGGGCATTACCCACAGCATCTGCACGCTGGAGTTCGAGGTGCATCGTCCGCTTTATGACTGGATCCTGGGTTCTCTTGACCTGCCGCGCCCGTTGCCGCATCAGTACGAGTTCGCCCGGCTGAACATGACCTATACGATGATGAGCAAGCGCCGCTTGCTTGAGCTGGTGCAGAATAACCTGGTGAGCGGCTGGGATGACCCGCGGATGCCGACCATTTCCGGGATGCGCCGGCGCGGGTATCCGGCGGCGGCTATCCGTGAATTTTGCCACCGGATCGGCGTGGGCAAGGTGGAGAACACGATCGACCTGTCGCTGCTGGAATTCTGTGTGCGCGAAGAGCTCAACAAGACGGCGCCGAGGGTGATGGCGGTGTTAAAGCCCGTAAAAGTGGTCATTGAAAATTATCCCGGTCCCGGGACCGAAGAGCTTGATGCCGTGAACAATCCCGAAGATCCGTCGGCCGGTACGCGCAAGGTCCCGTTCGGCAGGGTCCTGTATATCGAGCAGGACGATTTTCGCGAAGTCGCGAGCAAGGATTTTTTCCGGCTCGCTCCGGGCCGCGAGGTGCGCCTGCGGTATGCGTATTTCTTGAAATGCGAGCGTGTGGTGAAGGATGATGCCGGGAATATACTGGAGCTGCGGTGTACCTATGATCCCGCGACCAAAGGCGGGAATTCTCCCGATGGCCGCAAGGTCAAGGCCACGATCCATTGGGTTTGCGCCGAAACAGCCGTTGATGTGGAGGTCAGGGCCTACGACAGGCTTTTTACCGTCGTTGATCCGTCCGATGTCAAGGCCGGCGGCGATTACAAGGATAATCTGAACGCGCAGTCGCTTACGGTCATTGCGGATGCCAAGGCGGAGCCGTCGCTGGCGCAGGCCGTGGCAGGGGCGGTGTATCAGTTCGAGCGCCTTGGTTATTTCTGCGTGGATCCCTTGTCCGGTACCGGGAGGAAGGTCTTTAACCGCACGGTCACGCTCAGGGATGAGCTGGCCAAGCTTGAGAAAAGGACCGGGCCGGCGGTGCGGGTATGAACAGAAAGAACCTGCTTTTGATCATCCTGATCCTGGCTGTGGTGCTGGCCCTTTTTGCCGTCCTGACCGTGTTCTTCGACCAGGCGGTGCTGGTCCGGCAGAATACGGTTTATCGCGCCGCCATCAGGGACAAGGTCGTTGCGATCACTTTTGATGACGGGCCATCCGCTGCCTGGACGCCGCTGATCCTCGATGAATTGAAACAGGCGGGGGTCAAGGCGACATTTTTCATGCTGGGCACCCAGGCTGTCAAGTATCCCGATGTTGCCCGCCGGGTGGCCGCGGAAGGCCACGAGATCGGCAATCATTCTTTTGACCATCACGGGATCTTTTTTTATTCCGCGCAGGAGGCCGCGCGCGAGGTCAAGGAGGGCGAAAAAGCCATCCGGGATGTTACGGGTGTTACAACGAAGTATTTCCGTCCGCCCAAAGCGTGGATCAATGACCAGGAGAAGTCTGTTTTTGCCGGGATGGGGTACAAGGTCATCCTGTGGTCGCTGAATTCCAAGGATTGGGTCACGTTCGACGATAAATATATCGTGGCGTTCCTGGTGCATAATGCGCGGCCGGGGGACATTATCCTTTTTCATGACAGCGGCAGTGTTTTTGGCGTGGAAGGAGGCGACCGTCATGAGACGGTCAAGGCGGTCGCGGGGCTGATCGCCAAACTGAAAGCCAAGGGGTACCGGTTCGTCACTATAAGTGAACTCATAAGAATGGATGCCAAGAATGTTCATCACTGACAACAATCGCAAGTTCATTACTCTCCTGTTGTGTTCGGTCCTGCTGTTCCTTCTCGGGAATCATGTGGTGAGCCTTACAAATCCCGACGAGGTTTTTTACGCGGGTACGGCCAGGGAAATGGCCCAGCAGAAGACCTGGCTTGTGCCGTACCTTTTCGGCCAGCCGCAGTTCGAGAAACCCATTCTCACTTACTGGCTTATTCGCGCGGCTTTTATGGTCTTTGGGACAACGGCGTTCGCGGCGCGGTTCTTTATGTCGATCTTTGCCATGATCGGTGTTCTGGGTGTTTATTTCCTTTGCGTCCGTGCTTACAATGACCGCAAGAAAGCGTTCCTGTGCGCATTCGTCCTGATGTCGGGCGCCCTTTATATAGGGCTCGCCCGGACGGTATTCACCGATATGATCTTCAGCATTTTTATCGGGTTGTCGCTGGGCGCGTTCTATCTGGGGTACAGCAACAGGTGGTGGAAGCCGGCGGGCGTGACCCTCTTCTTTGTTTTTTCCGGCCTGGCGGTCCTGACCAAGGGGCTGTACGGCCTTACCATGCCGCTGGGTGCGGCGGTCCTGTTCCTGCTGCTGCGCCGTGAACTGAAATTCTTATGGTGCCGTTATTCGGCGCTGGGCGCGCTTTTGTTCTGCCTGATCGCCGTGCCGTGGTACGCGTTCGTCACCATAAAATTCGGCCGTGTGTTCATTGATGAGTTCTGGGTGAACGATCATGTGCGGCGCCTGCTTGAAGCCGAGCATGCGCATAACGACAAGTGGTATTTTTATCCCGGGTCCGTGCTGGCGTGTTTCTTCCCGTGGACGCTGTTTACGGCGGCGTCATTCGGTTATTTGTTCGGACGGCTGAAAGAAAAGGCAGCGTCTCCGTTCTACTGGTTCCTGGCCTGCTGGATCGTGACCGTGTTCGCCCAGGTGCAGTTCGCGCATTCCAAGCTGGTGAGTTATATTTTCCCGGTTTTTCCCGCGGTGGCGATATTGACCGGTGATTTTCTGCGCGAGGTCCTGGCCGGAGCCGCTGCGCGGGCGAAGGTGTTCGCGGGGATAACGCTGGCATTTTTCTGCTTTTTGCCGCCGGTGATCGTTGCGGCGGCATTCAAATTCCCTGGTTATGTGAGCCGTCCGCAGCTGGTTTGCGGCGTGATGGCGGTTTTCTTTATTATTCTGCTGGCCCAGTTATGGGCGGTGATGAAGAACGTGCGGCTTTTTCCGTATGCCGTGGCGTTCAACATGGCGTTCCTGTTCTTTACTGTCCTGGCATTCGACCCTTACGCGGACGGTTTTGTGGCCAGCCGCGGCGCGGGGGAGTATCTTAAGGCGGAGTATCCTGCGGCCAATGGCGTCCTGTGTTCCAAGATGCTCGTGCGCGGGGTGCGTTACTATTCTGGTAAAGAGGTCGGGGTGCTTAAGCTGGGCGGCGGTGACTTCTTCAGCGCGCATCCGATCCCGTTCCTTGATTCCAAAGACGAGCTCCTGGAGTATTTAAAGGACCGGACGGAGGTGCTGGCCGTCCTGGAGCGCAAAGACCTGCAGAAGGCGCGGGAGGTCTTAAAGGGGCGCTATGATTGTATCCTGCTCAAGGAGTTTGGCAGCCAGCTGGTGGCCAGGTTCGTTCCGGTCAAATTGAATGTTGTAAAATGAGGGGAAAGGTTGAATGAATATTAAAGACCGCATCAAGAGGCTGTTCCGGCTGCGTTTCGCCATTCTTTATCCGCTGGCGATATTCGTGGCTTTTTATTCCAGGGCCACGGCGCAGTCGATCGGGCTTGGCCTGTGTTTTATCGTCCCGGGGGTTTTGCTGCGACTGTGGTCGAACAGTTACGCTGTTAAAACAGAGAAGCTCACCACCTGCGGGCCGTATGCGTTCGTGCGCAATCCGCTGTACCTGGGGACATTGTTCATTCTTTTGGGTGTTGTTGCCCTGGTCCAGATCTATCTGGCGGGGGTCGCGGCATTGCTGGCGTTCTCTTTTGCGTATGTGCGGACGATCGGGCAGGAGGAGGCGTTGCTGGAGGGGATGTACGGGGATGATTACCGGGCTTACAGGAAAGCTGTTCCGTCGATCATTCCGCGCCTTACGCCTTATGGCGTTGGCGAGCGCTGGGCTTTCAGTTTCGAGCGCCTGCGGCGCAGCAAGGAGCACAAGATCTTTATCTGGGCCGGCATCGGGATCATCGGGCTTTATTTGAAAGAAAAGCTTCTTGTCGAGAAAGCTGTGTTTGACCACCGGATGCTGGGCCTTGTTGTTTTCGCCGTTGCTTTGGCCGCGCTTGACCTGGCCGAAGAATTTCTTCGGAAGAACCGGTAGGAAGGGTATATGGAGCAACAACAGAATATCCTTGTCTCTGACTTCGACGGGACCATCACCCTGTTCGACTTCTACGATCTGGTGTGCCAGCAGTTCCCGGATATCAGCGGCGGGTACTGGCACCGGTACGAGGCCGGCGAGCTGACCCATTTTGAAGCCCTGCGCCTGATCTTCGCGGGCATTCGCGCGCCCGAGTCCGCGTTACTTGATATCGTCGCACGGATGCAGATCGATCCTGATATGGCGGGCAGTGTGGCGCGCCTGAGGGCCAATGGCTGGGGCGTGGCGGTCGCGTCCGCCGGATGCGACTGGTATATCCGGCGGCTTCTGGCACAGGCGAACGTCAGCATTACGGTGCATGCCAATCCCGGCGAGTATTTTCCCGACAAGGGCCTTTTGATGCGTTTGCCCGAGGGGTCTCCGTTCCTGTCTCCGGAGCTTGGAGTGAACAAGGTCGCGGTGGTGCGCGACGCGCTGGGCAGGTATAATCAAGTGGCATTTGCCGGCGACGGCCGGCCGGACCTTGCACCCGCGCTTCTGGTGCACCCGGAACGCCGCTTCGCCAAGGCCTGGCTGGCCAAGCGATTGCACGAGATCAACGAGCCGTTCGTCCCTTTCGACCGCTGGTCGGAAGTGGCGGTTCATTTACTTAAGGATGCATCGTGATATGAGGAACACATCCATCGATATTCCCACACTTGTCCGTATCAAGCCCGGCAGCCTCGACCGGCTGGGGGTGTATGCCGATCGCGGCCGTTTTGGCCGGGTCGTGCTGGTTTACAACAAGGACCTGGACCGCGGCCTTGTGGGGCGGCTGGACGGCGCGCTGTCCGGCGCAAAAGTCGGTATCGCTTCCAGGGTGGAAGTGGAGTCCTCGAGTTTTGAGCATGCCCAGGAGGTTTTCATGTCGTTCCCGCCGGGCGTGGATGCCATTATTGGTGTCGGCGGGGGCAAGGCGCTGGATGTGGCGAAATATGTTTCTTTCCTCGCGCGGGTCCCGTATATCGCGGTGCCGACATCGCTGTCCAATGACGGCTTCTGCAGCCCGCAGTCGAGCCTGGAGTTCAAAGGCAAGCGCCGTTCGTTCCCGTCGGCCATGCCTTATGGCGTGGTGGTGGATACCGAGGTCTGTTTAAGCGCTCCGCGGATCCTGTGGCTGGCGGGCGTGGGGGACAGTGTGGCGAAGATCACGTCGGTTTACGACTGGAAGCTGGCGTTCCGCAATAATGGCACGCAGGTCGATGATTTTGCCGCCCTGCTTTCGGACGCGACCGTGTTCCAGCTGATGGCCAAGCCCGACCATGACCTGGAAGGGATGCGCCTGCTTGCGACAGCGCTGATGCTCAACGGCATTGCCATGGGGATCTGCGGGTCGTCGCGTCCGGCGAGCGGCAGCGAGCATCTGATCTCGCACGCGCTCGACCTGATCGGTAAAAGGCCTCGCCTGCACGGGCTTCAGGTCGGTGTGGCGACATATATGGTCAGCCAGCTGCAGGGGCGCGGCGCGGAGCGGATCGCTTCGCTGTTCGAGGTCACCGGTTTCTGGCAGGCGCTGCGGCAGGACCCGTTCGTGCGCGCCGAGTGGCTGGAGGCGTTTAAAATGGCGCCGGCGGTCAAGGGCGATTTTTATACCATTCTTTCCGAGCCGGGGCGCGTCGAGGCGCTGGCGGCCGTGCTGGATAATGACCCGCGCCTGAAAGGGGTTTTCATTTAACCTATGACCATTATCTTCGAATTTTTCCTGATCGTGCTGATGTTGATCGTTACGGGTGTTTTTGCGGCCTATGAAATGGCGCTGGCGTCTATTTCGCTGTCGCGGATCCATGTGCTGGTGGCGCGCAAGGTCAAGGGCGCGGACGATGCGCATTTCATGAAGAGCAATATGGAGGCCAGCCTGGCGGTCATTCAGCTGGGCATAGCTCTGGCGGGCGCCGTTGCCGCCGCGACGGGCGGCTTGAGCATGGCCGACATGCTTTCCCCGGTTTTGGCCGACAAATGGCATCTTCCCAAGGCCGGGGCGGATGTCCTTGCGTTGTTGTTCTTTGTCCTTCCCCTGAGCGCGGTGACCACGATCTTTGCCGAGCTTGTTCCGAAGATGATCGCGCTTAATAATCGCGAGCGGGTATGCCTGCGGCTTTCTCCGATGATGAAAAAGCTTTTCTTCCTGATGCATCCGGTGGTGCGCCTGTTCGAGCGGATCGTCAAGTGGATCATTCTTAAGACCGGCCAAGGCAAGAACGCGAGGAATTTCGACGATGATCCGGGGTTGCATGAGCTCCAGGCCGCGGCGGCGCTGGCGCGTACGGCGCGCCTGATCGGTTCGCATCAGGAGAAGATCCTGATCGCTGCCGCGCAGCTGTCGTCCAGGCCGGTCCGGGAGATCTGCATCCCTTTGCGGGATGTGTCGATGATCGGCGCGAACAGTTCCCTTTCCCAGGCGTTGATCCGTGCGCATATGGACATGCATACGCGTTTTCCCGTCCAGGAGAAAGAGGGCGATCTGCAGTCGGTCATCGGGTATGTGAATTTCAAGGATATCATCGCCGCGCTCAAGATCAATCCCAATGACCCGTCGATCCGGGGGATCATCCGTCCCATTACGACCGTGAGCGGGGAGATGCCCATTTCCCAGGTCCTTGAACTGATGATCCGGGAGAAGCTTCATATCATGCTGGTGAGCGGCAAGAATGACCCCCAGGGGGGCCAGGGCCGGTTGGTGGCGCTCGTCGCGCTGGAAGATATTATCGAGGAGCTGGTGGGAGAGATCGAGGACGAGTTCGACCGTCTGCCGGCGCATATCCATCCTTTCGCGGGTGGCTGGATCATGGGCGGCGGTGTGCCGATGGCATCGGTCGCCCAGCAGGCAGGCATTGCGTATCATGGGAGTGTTGACGGAAAACTGGCCGACTGGTGCGCAGCGCACGGTTTCGACGAGAGCAAGGGCGGGGAAGCGGTTGACGCCGATGGTTTGCGCGTGACCGCCCGCAAGTTCCGCCGCAAGAAGGTCAGTGAAGCTACGGTTTCTATTGGACCTTCACCCTCTCCGGTAGGGTGAAGGTAAAAGGAGAGTTTATGAAAGTATTGGCGATCAACGGCAGCGCGCGCAGGGACGGGAACACGGCGATCCTTATCGAGGCGGTCTTCAGTGAGTTGCGCAGGGAGGGGATCGAGACGGAAATGATCCAGCTCGGCGGAAAGCCGTTGCGCGGGTGCATGGCCTGTATGGGCTGCTATCGCAACAAGAACGGGCGCTGTGTGGTCGAGGACGATCTTTTTAATGAATGTCTCGTAAAAATGAAGGCTGCGGACGGGATCATTCTTGGGTCTCCGATTTATGTGGCCGATGTTTCCGCCGAGATGAAGGCGCTCATTGACCGCGCGTGCCTTGTGTCGCGCGCGAACGGGAGCTTCCTGCGCCGCAAGGTCGGCGCGGCGGTGGCGGCGGTCCGGCGCGGCGGAGCGATCCACGGGTTGGATACCATGCATCATTTCTTCGGGATCACGGAGATGACGACCGTTGGTTCCTGCTACTGGAATTTTGCTGTTGGCCGCGAGATCGGGGAAGTGCGTAGTGATGAGGAAGGCATGAACACCATGAAAGTGCTGGGGGAGAATATGGCCTGGCTGCTTAAAAAGATCGATGGAGGTGCATGAACAGTATCTTTGTTGTGTTCCTTGGCGGCGGCATTGGTTCGGCTTTGCGGTTCCTGGTCTCCGGCGCGGTCCAGCGCGCGTCTGCCGGCGTTTTTCCTTTTGGCACATTGACCGTGAACCTCCTTGGCTGTTTTGTTATCGGTATCCTTTGGGCGCTCAGCGGCAGGGTCAACATGCCTTTTTTGCTCAGTGCTTTTTTGTTCGTCGGCGTTCTCGGCGGCTTTACCACCTTTTCATCGTTCGGCATTGAAACGATCTCCCTGATCCATAACGGTGCCTGGCGCGTTGCTATCTTATATGTGGCGCTCAGCAATATCCTTGGCCTTGGCCTCGCCGCCCTTGGCTATTACCTGGTCACACTGCACCGTATTTGAACACCGGCCTCAAGCGGGTCTCGCAGCGGCCATCTTTGCGAACGGCATATTTAAACAAAATGTCTGCTCAACAGGGTCAGTCCTATGTGGAAAAAGATAAAAGATAAATTGGCTGTTCCGGGGTTATTGGAAGAGTTGAAGAAGGGGAGCTCTGCTGCCGCCCAGGCTCTTGGGAAGATCAAGGATGTGGGCGCTGTTCCGGGATTAAGGGATGCACTTCTTCATGCGGATGGGGCAATGCTGGTCTCTTGTGCCGCTACTGCTTTGAGCGAGATCGGCTGGCAGCCAGGATCAGAAGAAGAAAAGATCCGTTATTATTTATCCATTGACGGGTCTTTTTATTTTCAACAGGTGCGGGGTGTCAGGACCATTCAAGGATTGCTGGAAGTGTTAAGAAAGGGCCGCGATACAAGTTCTGACCGGTATACGGGTTTTCGAAAATATATAGCAGAGACATTGACCAGGATCGGCTGGCATCCTGATTCAGAAGAAGAAAAAGTTGTTTATTATTTCGGGCTGGAAGAATGGGATGAATTGGCGAAGATCGGCGTCGCGTCGGTCCATTTATTATTAGACGTGTTGGTGCAGACGACGGGACATGTGGCATATCGATCATCAAGGAGCGCGCAAGACGCTCTTGTGAAGATCGGCAGTGCCGCTGTTCCGGGATTATTGGAGCGCTTGAAGGATGGGTCTTGCCGGGTGGCGGATGTTCTCGGGAGGATCAAAGATCCCCGCGCTGTTCCCGGATTGTTGGAGGCGCTCAAGGATAAGGCCGAGGATCTACAAGTGTTTTCGGCTCAAGCTCTCGGGAATATAAAAGATCCCCGAGCTATTCCCGGGCTGTTGGAGGCATTGCAGGATAAGAAGGATGCTGTTCGTGTGTCTGCTGTTCAAGCTCTCGTGAAGATAAATGATGTGTTGTCGGCGGCCAGTTCGGCGGAAGCATTGTCATTGTTATTAAGGGCGATGTCCCTTGTTGCGGAACCTGGGCTGACTAAGGCTGTTGTCAAGTTCGCAGGTGCGGCCGTCCCCGGGTTGTTGGAGCTGCTGAAGGATAAGAAGACGGACGCACGCAAGTCTGCTGCTGAAGCGCTTGGGGAGATAGCGGATGAAACGGCTGTTCCTGGACTAACAACGGCGTTAAAAGATGAAGATGGAAATGTTCGATGGCTGGCCGCTGAGGCTCTTGAGAAGATAGAGGATGCCGCGTATATTCGAACTCTTGGCGCGGACACTGTTATCCCTGGTCTATTAATAGCGTTAAGAGCGGCTCAAAAAGATGCCTGGTTAAAGCGATTGGATGAAGTGGAGTTACAATCGGGGGATTATTTGGCGCGTGAAAGAACTGATCCCGGGTATTTTAGAAAATTCTCGGCAATGGAGAAAGAAATGCCTCAATATAAAAGGGTACACACCTCAGATCCGGTCTATTACAGGCCTCTTTATGATGAATATAATCGTATTAGCGACAGTCTTCATCATTTGGGGCATTCACGAGGGGATTTCAGGTATGAACTTGTTCTTGTGGAGAAAGCTTACAGTTATTCGGATGCTTACGATGAATGGACAAGATATTGTGCGGCGAAATACGAATGGGTCAAGGTCTCGCGTAATAGTGATGAGAGTTTTTCAAGGACATTTGTAGATTTGAAGAAGGCAAAGGGGTTCCCGGAGTTATATGAAAGATCAGCCGGTAAATAGATGTATATGAATGTTGGGCGAATTTAATTCCAGTTTAATCGGCACAGCCGGAGTTTATATGATATACTTTAATGTCCATTCTGGACATTAATTTAACATCATAAGGCCGAAAAATGGGCGTTACGTACAAGTTACGGCAGGATATTGTTGATTTTATTGTCCAAACTAAGAAGTCTGACCCTGCTTTAAGTTGTCGCGGTCTTGTCGGAGTTGTTAAGAAGAATTTTGATGTAGATGTTTCCAAGTCTTCGGTTAATGCTGTCATCAAGCATTTTGAATTAAGCGGGCCTATTGGCCGGCATTCCTTATTTAAAGCCCCCAAGAATTTTGCTATCCCTAAAGATAAGAAAGATATTCTTTTAAAAAACGTCCAGACATTCCTGCCGGCGGTTGTTCCGCCTGTTCAGGTAGTATTGCCTGAGCCTCTGCCAGCTCCAATTCCGGAGCCGATCGTGCCATTATCTGTTTCTCCGGTTATTTCAGAGCCGGTTTCCGGGTTTGTTGAAAAACCATTGGAATTTGTTGAGGTTGCTCCGGACGAGGTTGTTATGGATAAGGATGAGGACCTGGACCTTGCGCTCAGGGCGGATCCTTTGTCGGAACCGGAGATCGCGGCAACGATGCCTTTGCCGGATGAGGCGCTGGTGCAGGTTGAGGAAAAGATCAATGCCCAGGCCAAGGAAGATGCGCAGGCACATGCGCGGGCTTCGGTCTGGCTTGGGGATAAGGGCAGGCTATACGGCCGGCTGGGTGCGGCGGCCTTGTGGTATGCCTTCAGGGCGGCATGTTCCGTCAGCCGGTTGGGTGAAGTCCTGGCGCGGGAGATCGGGCCTTTGCCCGACGGTGTTACAGAGGCGCAATGTGAGGCGCTTTTCTTTGCGGATCTGTTCGCCGAGCACCGGCCGGGCTTTGAGTCGGACGACCTTGGAACGCTTTGGTATCTGGCCGGGCTTGAGGACCGGCAGGGCAGGTCACTTTTGGATAAAGCGGCCGTCTTCGATGGAAAGAAAGCGCTTTACGCGGCCATTCATGCGGAATTGTCGATGGCTTTTACGCCGGTGCGGTATTTTCGCCTGCTGACCGTCAAGGGGGCTCATTTTTATCTTGATGCCGCAAGGCCGGTCCTGCATCATGAACGGATCGAGCCCGGTTATAATCCCGACGGAAGCCATAGCCGTGCGCAGGCCCTTCCTGTATTCACCGCGGTCGAGCGCGGCGTGGACCGTATCATTACCAATATGGCCCCGTTGATGGCCGATGTTCCCGCCGCCGGCCTGACACCCGGGTTGCTGGAATTCATTCATTTGATGGAGGGTTACGGCGAGGACGCGATCGCGTCCCTGGAGCTGATCGGCGATGACGATACCCGCTGCGCGGAGTTCCAGTCGATCCCGTCGATACGCCGGGGCTTTATTTTGCGTGTGCGGTTGACCGACAGCGAGCTTTCCCGCGTGGAATATGAAATGATCGATAACAGGAAAGTTTTTAATGACATTATCTCTTCCCGGTCCTGCGGGTATTTTGAAGGGGCTTTGGCCGTTGAGGGGGTGGAACGTCCGCTGAGGGTCTTGACTGTAAAGCCGGACGGCTGGGGGGATGAATTTGTTATTTTATCCAATATCTCCGGTTTCACATCGTCCGCGGAGCATATTTTGACGCAGTTCTTTTATTCAGAAATGTCTATTGATGTGGGAAATATTAGTCAAAACATTGTCTTTTGTGATGTTATTGCTCCACATTCGTCAAGTATTGCTGGTATCTTTAGGGATATTGATATTTTTGCGCGAAAGTTTGTTCAAGATGCGTCCTGTGCAAGCCTTTCCTGGAAAGAACTGTGTCAGCGGATCTATGATCTTTCCGGACATATCAAAGAGCGTCCTGAAGCGGTTTTTTTGCGGTTTGAGCTTCCGGAAGATTTCGCCTATCGGGTGCAGTTATCATCACTTATAAACTTTTTGAACAATGCGATATTTAAAACCGCCGATGGCCGCAGGGTTGTTTTTTCAGTCTGATGTTTTAATTTTTCAACAAAGTTTATTTTCGTTTTCACCATTGCTTCCAATATATAACTATGTTATACTTTTTTTGCACTTCTATAGTAGAAGTGTGCCTTAGGGTCTTTCGGCCCCGTTCATAGCGGGGCAGTATCGCGGGCGCGTTATTTTTTCGGTCCGCGGGTCGTCCGGGGAAACCTTCAGGACGATATATAAGCCGGGTGTATTCTCGCTTCGATGTGAGTTTTTGGAAGCCCCGGCAAAATGTTCTTCAGACACACGGGTGGCGCACGATGAGGATCAGGAACAACCAGGGACAGAATCTTATTGAATATTGTCTCGTCGTTGCGATCGTTTCGGCGGCGGTGGTCGCCATGAGCACCTATGTGTACCGGGCCGTGCAGGCCAAGCAGAAGGACATTGGAGAGGAATACTCAAAAGACTAGTTATTTTTCTTATAAATTGTAACGGAGGAACCACAATGTTAAAGAACAAGAGAGGGCAAAGCACCCTTGAGTACATCATTTTGATGACGGCTGTTGTTGTGGCTATCATCGCGTTCGTGATCTCCCCCAATTCGCCTTTCAAGACAGCGTTGAATGACACGCTCAAAGGGGGCATGAATGCCATGAATGTTCAGGGCGCAAAGATCGGAACGGTATTCGAGTCTTCCCCCGCGGCACCGTAATATCGGAGGGGTCTCGGGACCGAATGATGACAATTACTTTAAAAGAGGTTAAAGGAGAAAAATATGTTAAAAAATATTCGGAACAAGAAGGCGCAGAACACGGCGGAATACGCCATTTTGATCGCGCTGGTTATTGGCGGCGTTGTGGCCATGCAGACCTATGCCCAGCGGGCATTGCAGGCGCGCGTGCGTGACACCAGCCGGTACATGGCGGAAGGCACGAGTAATGCCGCCGGCGGTATGGGTGCCGGATTCGGTACCGTGCAGTATGAGCCGTATTATTCGAACACAACGGAAACATCGGGGAAAACGTCCAGCGATGCGAAGTGGAGGACGGGCGATGTTGGTGCAGGGAATGCCCAGACCAATACGGCCAAGACGGCCCAGACGGACCGCACCGAGTATAACGGTGTGAAGGGCGATTAACGATCAGGAGACGTGTTAAAATTGGGAATGTTAATCATGGAGACAGCTTATGATGAAAAAAAATAAAAAAGGGCAAAGCACGCTCGAGTACGCGATCCTGATCATTATCATTATCGCGGCGCTTCTGAGTTTGCAGACCTATGTTAAAAGAGGTGTGTCGGGCCGCCTGAAGAGTTCGGCGGATGATATCGGTGACCAGTATGTGGACGGCGGCAATTATTACAAGAAAACGACGTCGTCGAGCAACACGTATAACAATAACGTCGGCGGCACGACGCAAACCGGCCTTGTGGCAGGCACGATCGCGCATACCAATGTTATTTCGAACCAGTCGTTCAACGCCGGGTTCGATTGGAAGCCGTAAAAGTCCTTGAAGTGCTGCACCCGGGTGCCGGAATATCCTTCCGGCACCCGGTTCTTTTTCGTGCCGGGGGCGTATGTTAAAAAATTTTGGTTCGAACAGAGGCCAGATCGTCAGCGGAGAATATGTGGTGGCGTCCATTTTGATGATCGCCGCCGTGGTGGTGATGTCCACTTACGTCCGGCGCGCGCTGCAGGCCCGGGCGCATGACGCGCAGCGCAAGATCATGGCCGATGTGAATACACAGGCGGGTTTGACGGTTAATATGGAATATGAGCCGTATTATACGATTTCGTATTCGAACGTGGACAGCTATCAGAGGGACAGTTCGTATACGCATAACTCAGGGATGGTCGACCGGGAGATCAACATGGAGCGGGGGATAAAGTCGGTCAGTAACCAGCTTCAGCCGGCCAAGGCGGACTAGGGTTTGTTATGTTAAAAAGAACCAGGGCCCAGAGCATAGGGGAATATGTTGTCCTTTTGACGATCGTGGTGTCTGTTGCCGCGATGATGTTCCCCATGGTCAAGCGCGGGACCCAGAGCCTGATCAGGGCCGGGGCGGACCAGATAGCGGGCCAGCAGAATTCGGAACAGGAATTTAACGGTGAAGGCGGATATACCGTCAATCAATTTTCAAATTCAAAGGGGTATTCCCAGGTCGATACGCAGGAGTTCCAGGGAACGAGTTATTCGCAGACAGCGGAAGCAACAAACACAATAAGCAATACATTAACGAATATGGGTTTTACAAAGGGGGAATAATGCGACGTTCAACGCGCGGCCAAAGCCTTCTTGAGTACACGATCCTGGTAGTGATCATCATTGCGGCTTTGCTCACCATGCAGACATATATGAAGCGTGGCATCCAGGGCCGCTGGAAAGAGTCGCTCGACGAGATCGGCGACCAGTATGACCCCGACAAGACCAACAGCCTTATCATGCACCGGATAGAATCGAATTCCGAATCACGTGTGCAGATGATACAGTCGACGTTGAACGGCGCTAAAGGGTATTACACCATGCGCTCGGACGCCTCGTCCGCGAAAGAGACCAAGAACGGTTCGGTCACGATAGGACATTACTAATGGCTAACACGGGCAAAACGACCACGCATCCGTTGTCCAGGCGCGCCCAGGCTATCATCGAGCTGGCGGTGTTCGGCGCTATTTTTATTTTTATGCTTGGGTCGATCTTTCAGCAGGGATATTCCACGATGCAGTACCAGCAGAGCCAGCTTCAGCCCATGCGGATGGCTTTGCTTGCGTCGTATAACGCGACCAATAACGGGGACAGGAATGACCCGCAAACCTATAAACGCAATTCGGTGAGCCTTTTTGTTGTTGAAGACCGGATCTCTCCCGGCGCCGCGAAATATGGCGCGGTGGACCGCCGCCCGACCATCATGGTGGGGTCGGGGACGCTTTCCAAAGGGCTTTTTTATCCGGTCGAATGGGTGGACCTGATCCCGCCGATCAAGAACGTGATCGGTGTGACCGATGTTTATGTGAACGGACAGCGCTTTGAGATGACCAGCTCCGCCGTTTATTACCTCCGGCTTCGCCGGACGGCGACAAAGGTGACGCTCGCCAGGATCCCTGCGCCGGATGTTGATCCTTGTTCGCCGGGAACACCTCTTTTGAATGTTGACAGCCAGGCACAACGCCTGTGGTGGGAGTGGAATGGCGGTACGGGGAATTTTTACACGCAGAAAGCCAAGGGGAACACGGGGTACGGCGCGAACAGCGCGGCACAATTCAATTATAATCGCAATTATGATCCCGTTACGGGGGCGCCGAAGCTGGATGATGATATTTTCGCGAATTATCCCGGCGAGTGGGGCAATGCCTTGTGGAAATGGGTGGTGGCGGATGTGACGACCGGTGGACTGGAGTCGGATGCCACCAGTTTGTCGGCGGATGTTAACGGCGACTTGACGGAAGAGACTGTTTTTCCGAAAGAGGCCAAGGGGTTGCGGGCGTGTGCGGCCGGGCCATTGGCCGGGGCGGTATATGATTTCGCGGTCCAGGATAGCGGCGCCGGCGATATGGCAGGCGAAGGCCCGGATGGTTACGCGAACCTGGAGGATGCGCCGGGGCTTAAGATGGATTCGGGGATCTACACTAAAATGGAAGACGGCACCGTGCTGGAGATGCGCAATGGAAGCGGGTATATCCCGGGGACGAACAAGCTGGCGATGAGCAAGAACAAGAAGGTCCAATACGATGTTATCTCGCGGACATGGCAGCTGAACCGCCGGATGGTGGATCCGCAGAATTTTGTGGACAGGAACTGGAACCTTGGCCTGGAGAACTGGTGCGGGGATCCCGGCGCCCTGACCCCGCCCGGCAACAGCGGTTGCTGTATGTTCGCCGACAAGGTGATGACGACCTGTTTTGATATGGGCAGCCGTACCTTGTATATCCGCAGCCGCATCCAGGATAATCGCGGGCGGATGTGGATCAATAATATTAATATTGACAAGGCGAAGGCACTGGTGGGGATGAAATGAAGAAGCTCAAAGCCCAGTCCATGATCGAATTCTGTTTTGCCAGCGCGGTCCTGATGCTTCTGCTTTTCGGGATGATCCAGACCGTGCGCTGGATCATGCTGGACCTCGCCGAGCGCCGTTTCGACCATGATGATGTATTGACCAAAGGGACCAATGTCGCCGGGCAGCTTAACCCGTATTTTCACCGGACGCGGTCCATCGACGCGGTCCTTTTTGACAAAGGGAGATAATTCATGCTGCGCAACAGATATGGCCAGGTAGCACTGATGTTCATTGTGGCGATCGCGCTTTCGCTTGTCTTCATGGCCATGGTCATGAACTGGAACCGGTCGGTGCAGCTCAAGACGCAGATTCAGGTGGCCGCGACCACCACGGCGGCCGCCCTGGTATCGCGCATGGCGAGTTACGGCGAGAACCAGATGCAGACCTATCTGGAGGGGAATGCCGAGAAGTGCGACCAGAACGGGATCCTGGGCCTCATTATCATGGTCATCATTATTGTTGTGCTTATTGTCCTGATCATTTTTACGTGCGGCGCGGCCGCGGCCGCGGCTCCGGCCCTGGCGGCGGCGTTCACAGCCGCCGGCGTTACGACTGGCGCGGTCATCACGGGGCTTGTTATTGCGCTTGTATTGACGGTGGCGACGATCGCGCTTCAGGTCGGGTATATCCAGCCCAAGATCACAAAGATGTGGAATAAAATGCAGCAGAATATTTCGACCATCGAGGACCAGTTCCTGGAGTCGGCCGTGCAAAGCGCGCTGCAGTCGATCAATACGGACACGGAGACGATCCCCGACCTTCTAGATTATGATATGGACGGGAAATGGAACATCCCCGGCGTTGGTGGCGACCCCACAAAGATGGTCAACCGGTTCGTGTACCATAATACGGAGCGGCTGCGCGATGTGAAAGCGACAACAAGCAATTTTGCGCCGTTCGCTACGGAGCTGGCGGATTTTGCCAAGGACCTCGGGCTCGACACCCTTAACGAGACGGGAGCTTGCTGCGCTGTCGAGAATTCGTGTAACAGTGTGTGCGAGTTTGACGCATCACAGAAGGACGACAGCAAACAGCCGGCCATGGCCGTGACCTCAACATGCCAGAGCAAGCCGTACGACGGCTATCCGTATTCGTATGATCCCTTGCGTTGCATGTCCGGCGGGGCTCCCGTGACCATTGCCGCGCTTTTGGGTAAAGAACGCGTGATGCTCAGGGATGCGTCGAAGCTCAATGCCAATGTGGATGCCGAGCGCGGCCCCTTGTTCAAGTTCCTCTGGCAATTGAAGGGCGCGGTCAACAAGAATTTCGCGAGCCCGACCAAGGATATCTTCACCAAACTGCCGGCCCTGGGAGGATTGAAGTATTTCTATGACGGGACGTATAACCCGCCGTTGCTGCTTCCGGCCGTTTGTCCGCCGACCGACGCGTTGAGCACGGGCGCGGCTACGATCAACCGGTGGCGCCCCGGGGACGACCTGTTCTGCGAGCGGAACATTGAGGCGTCCGGATTCTATTCGAACCCGCATTGGGCGAATTGTGTTTTTCAGGCCCCGTATGTGTCCGGAGGCCCGGGCACCACTTGCGCGACCGCGGTCGACAAGAGCCAGTGGCTGGGTGATGCGTTCGACCAGGATGTGAGCAACTTGCGCGATTTCTGGGCAGTGATACGCAGGATCGGCCTTGAGAAGCTGTCGGCCGAGATCGTTTTTCAGACCAGCCCGGATACTTTTATAGACGAGTTCAACACCGCGATGACATCGATGGCCGGCATCAAGGGCGACATGGCGATGGTCAGCACCGTAATGACGACCGCGGGCATTAATACCCTGAGCGCTGCGTTCACATTGTCGGGAGACGGCACGGTGGAGCTTAAAGCCGCGGCCGCCCAGGCGAAACTTTTTGTCGACAATCTGCCGGCCGCGAGCAATGCGTTTTTGTGCTCCTCGTCGGTGTCGGTGGCCGATTGCAACGCGAAGGCGGGGGGTGACCGCCTGCAATATATGAAAACGCTTTTGGACAAGGCTGTCCCTGCGGCGGCCAAGGATGAAGATGCGGCGATCAGCCCGTATGCCATTTACGGCTGGCAGTCGGAGTATGTTGGAAAACAGAGAGGCTACCGCCATGTTGTCAAGGTGGAAGCGGCAACGCCCAAGCGTTGCGGCTGGTGGCAGTCGCAGCGCGGTTCGGTGAAGGCGTCCTGCGGCACAACCAAATTCCCCTGGATCAAGACAGAAAAAAGGGGAGCGTTCGAGAGATGTTTCTTCATAACGGATGCCAGCGGGTGCGTGAAGATCCGCATCACGCGCTGGGACGAGGACCGCATTAGCCGCGCGATGAGTTTTATCCAGGGCGCGCCGCTCTGGACCATTCTTTCGGGGCATCCCGCGTATGACGGCCTTGTCAAGCCCAAGGACCTTGAGGCGTGTTTTAATCATGACTTTGTTGATGTCCGGGGCACCCGGTTTTATATACCGGCCTCCTTCATGATCAACAAGGAAGACAATTATACCAAGAAATACGGCCTGGATTGCGCTGACGCGATCTCTGCGGCCCTTAACCGCGGTTATGTTACCGAAGTTTGCGCCGCGTATTATCTGGAAGGCAACAAGTATCAAATGAGGTTCATTCCCTGTAACACGGCGTGCCCGGTCGTCAAATAGGCGGGAGCCTGTTGGCGCCGAAGTCGGGAGGCTTTTATGAGAGCAGGTCATGCGTCACGAAAGGCATTCGCCATGGTGGAATACATGGTGTTGTTCATCGTGATCATTTCAACAATGGTGCTGTTCCGGGGATATATCCTGCGCGCGTTTAACGGGCAGTCGTCCCGCGCCGGGGAGGGCTTTGCCTTCGGCCGTCAGTTCTCCCCCCAGAATAGTGTGGCCTGTGTTTATGATGATAAAATGAACCTGTGGTACGCCCAGGCGTGCTATAACCATAACTACGCGGTAGCCGGGTGCAAGTCGAGCGCCGATCCGATCGCATGCAGCAGGGGTGTGATGACCGCGTGTACCTTGGGCTGTCAGATCCAGTTATATTATTAAAAAAACGGGAAATAGTTGATGCTTTTTATTATCAGCCTGCTGATGTTCCTCAGCGTTTCATTATTCGCGTATTTCGGCGTCCCTCTCATTGTTAAAACTTACGTTGATGTTAACAAGACCCGTGCCAAGAAGTTCGTGTCCGAGATGGACCGTTCGCTTTCGCACGACGATGTGCGGCGCATTGCGCCGATGTATTTCCTGGCGCCGCTGGTGCTCGGCGGGGTCGGGTTTTATTTTGCTCCGCTGGATTTTCAGATGGTGGGGATCCTTGGCGGGGTTGCTTTGGGTTTTGTATTGCCGCGGTTCTATTCCGGGCTCCTGGTCGGCAAGCGCCGCGACCTGTTCAATAACCAGCTGGTGGATTCCCTGATGATCATGTCGAGCTCTTTCCGCGGCGGCCTGAGCCTTATCCAGTCGATGGAGGCGGTGGCCGAGGAAATGCCCGAGCCTATCCGCCAGGAGTTCAGCATCGTGCTTGGCGAGAACAAGATGGGTGTTACCATGGACGAGGCGCTCAACCGGCTGTACCGCCGGATGCCGTCGCCCTCCATGCAGCAGATGATCAGTGCCATTCTGCTCGCGCGTGAAACGGGCGGTAATCTGCCGGTGATCTTTTCGCGCATTGTGCAGAATATCCGTGAGCGCAAGAAGGTCGAAGAGAGCCTGGCGGTCCTGACCGTGCAGGGCAAGATCCAGGCGCTGGTGATGAGCGGGTTGCCGGTGGGGTTTTTCTTCATGGTGAATTCCACGAACCCCGGGTATTTTCAGACAATGACCAACTCCGATATGGGGCGGATGCTGCTGATGATCTGTCTTGGCCTCTGGGTGGTAGGGACGTTCTTAATTATCAAGATCAGCAGTTTTAAAGACATTTGATATGCTAACGCTAACAGCCGCGATGATATTTGTTTTTCTTTCGTTCGCCCTTCTGGTGATCGGGGTTTCTCCCGTTGCCAAAGAGGCGCGGCCGTCTTTGAACCTCAAAGACCTCGGGGGGATGTCGTTAGCGGAAAAGGCCAAGGCCAAGGCCCAAAAGAAGAAGATCGACCGGTTCTTTTTGCTGAATATGGCGGCGGTCGTTGTGAAGCCCATTATCAGCCCTGAAATGCGCAAGCGGATGGTCAGTGACCTTTCCCTTGCCCAGACCGACCTTGCGCCTGAATCGTTCATGCTGATCAAGGTGATCCTTGTCGGGCTTTTATTGCTGGTATTGCCCAGCGTCATGCCCGCGGACCTGATGATATTTGCCGTTCTTATGGCTATCGCGGCCGGGTATATCGGGCCGGAATTCATATTGCGTTCCAAGATCGGAAAGGTTAAAGACGAGATCGTGCGGCTTCTGCCGGATGCGGTCGACCTTCTGGGATTGTGCGTTAACGCGGGGCTGGACTTCATGATGGCGCTCAAGTGGGTGGTGGAGAAGTCGGCCGATTCCGTGATCATCCGTGAAATGAATAATATCCTGCAGGAAATAAGCGTTGGCAAGCCGCGCCGGGATGCCTTGCGCGATATGGCCAAGAAATACGAATTGCCCGACCTTTCGACTTTTGCCCGCACGCTTATTCAGGCCGATAAAATGGGTACGTCGGTCAGTGAAGCCCTGAACATTCTCTCCGAAGATATGCGTATGGCACGATTCAGGCGCGGTGAGGCCATGGCGCTTAAAGCGCCGCTGAAAATGCTCGTTCCGCTCCTGTTCTTTATTTTCCCCGTAGTTTTCATCCTGGTCGGCGCGCCGATCTTCCTCGATTTTGTCATGAACAATCCGATGTCCGGTTTAGGCGGAAAGTAAGGCGGAACGCGTCTTATTTTTAAAACCACCGCAAAGGAGCGGGAGGTATGAATATCATTAAACAAAAAGAACTGATGGCGCATGCGGCCTCCGGTAATGTTCAAGGGGTGGACGATCTGCTTGGCCTGCCTTCTTATATGCTGGATGTGGACTATCAAAGCCACCCTTCGAAGGGATCGGCGCTGATCAAGGCTTCCGACGCAGGGCATGTTGATGTTGTAAGGCTTCTTGTTAATAAAGGCGTTCATTTGAATTTGCAGAATGCCGAGGGCGATACGGCTTTAGATGTTGCCAGAAAAGAAGGGAAAAAAGAGATCTTTCAAATGCTCGAGCGGGCGGGGGCGAAGGCGTCTGGCGTGGAAGGAAAAACCGGGACACATCCAATGAAAGACATGGTCTATTAATGGACGCGAATTCTATACAAGAGGATAAACAAGATAAGATCCTTTCTGTTGTGGCGGCTGCATGTGCTTTTATATCTATAATTATTCTTGTTTTACTGGGCCATTCTCAAGGTCTTATAGTGGACAAAATAGAACGAATGGGAATGGTAACGCCGGCTGATAGGACCCAGTACGTGTTGTCTCAGATCATCATGTATATGGGAATGGCACTCCTTGTCATCGGCATGCTTCTTGGCTACATCTACTTTGGCATTCTTTCTAATAAAAATGTTAATGATAAGATCCGCTGTCGCAAAGAAGGACGCCCGGCTTGCGATCTGCCTCAAAGAGGGCCAAATATTTTTGGTTGCTTTGCCATGTTCGCATGGGTGTTTCTTTTCTTGTTGTTGATCATCTCTGCTTGCTTTGCTAACCATTGTTCGCATTACGATCCGTTTTCTCCGCCATCTATTGCATTGTATAATATCAAGTTGAGGATCGTAGAAACCCGTTTTCTGAATATTTTTCTAAAAGAAAAGATCAAATCAATGCCTGTTTCCGAGGCGCCGCGCTTATTGGCACGCGACAGTATCCTTTTAGTCAAAGCCGCCGCTGTTGCCTCCTATGAGAATGGGATATTTCAAATAGACTACAAGCCCGGCCATTTCCCTGAACTGCAAGATCACTGGGATGAATTCTTTTATAATAAAGCCGAGCGGGCATTGCCCGCCCTCCCGCAAAAAGAACCCAAAGGGTTTATTTTTATAACGTCAGAAGCCAATATAACAGGCGAAGACGTCGCTTTGGATAGTGGCGCTGTTCCGGAGTATCGGACAACAATGAACTTTTATGCTGTGGATCTTCAAACAAAGACGCTGGTTGGAACGGCGTCCTGTTTAGGCCCGCATGCAAGGACGTCGGAAAAGAGGCCGGGGGTGCATTATTATTCCTCGGTTCAGGGTGATTGGCCTTCGTGGGATCAACAGTTAAAAGCTATTGAAAGCCTGCTTGAGCCCCTGCAGAAGAGCGCTCCGGGGGCACACCCCTAATTCGTCTGATCGCCAAGAACTCTTGCGATAGCCCGGGGTCAAGGCATATTGTCCACTCTGGACAATTATTTCTGATAGCAGCATATACCTCCTTAAGCGTTAGGCGCTTAAGGAGGTTTTTTATTTAATAAGATTGTCCAATCTGGAATGATTAATG
>CAIVRE010000031.1 GCA_903908245.1 Candidatus Omnitrophota bacterium | reverse complement strand
CGCCTTCGAAGGTTCGAATCCTTCTCTGCCCACCATGTTAAAAAGCCTTCCGGTTTTCCGGAAGGCTTTTTGCTTTAAGAGGGTAGAGATGGCCGGCCTAACTGGGCCCGGCACACGCTGCCGACTCGCTCCGCTCGTTCATTCGGCAGCTTTGGATTCGAACTTGAGCCCCGCTGGGTCCGACGAATAGGAGGGCCCTATAGGCGGGCGAATGGCCGACCCGAAAGGAGCGACAGGTGGCAAAGCCGCCCGGAAAGCGACTGAATGGCGCTTTGCTGATACAATCGATATAAGCAGAGATATCCTGGGTCTCTTCTACGTCAAGATAGCCCCAAAATCTTCGCTGTAATTTATGCGTCATTTGATTTATTTTTAAATTGTAATAACTCTGACATAGGGGAATATATGAGAATACGGTTGACTTTACTGGCGTGTATTTTCTTAATGGGTGAAGGATATTCTGGATATGCGGATACTATAGCTCCCCTAGGTGTCATGAATTCTGCCGAATCTCCTGGGCTTGTCTCTCTTTATGTTTCCTCAGAGGGTAGTGATAACAATACTGGAAGTATCGACGCGCCATTTCGAACACTTGAACAAGCACGCGATGCTGTGCGGTTAATTAATACACCTATGCAGGATGATATTTATGTTTTATTGCGTGCCGGCACTTATCGACTTGACCATACCTTTATCCTTACGGCCCAGGATTCAGGCAGGAATGGTCATCGCATAATCTATAAGGCATATAACAATGAGAGTGTCACCATTAGTGGGGGAAAGGAAATTACCGGTTGGGCTCTCGTTAATGGCTCATCTTCCATTTGGAGCGCACCAATAGATGAGAGCGTTTCCCGGCAACTCTTTGTTAACGGGGTTCGCGCTGTACGCGCTCGTACGGATACACCTGTTACAGGATGGCGAAAAATAAAACCAGACAAAGCCAATGATCATCTAGGAGGATACAGAGTTTCATCCAATATATCCTCACAGATGGCGAACTGGGGGAACTTGCAGGATGTTGAAATCGTCAGTACGAAACAATGGCATCAAAATAGCTGTAAGATCGATCATATAGATAGTCCTGTTTCGACTGATCCAACTTTACCAAACATTTATATTCAAGAGCCATGTTGGAGTCATTCCAATATGGCACCGAAGGATGTGGTCAACATAGGAGTTCCAGACCGGATAGAGAATGCCTACGAATTGCTTGATCAACCAGGAGAATGGTATCTGGATAAAAGTGCGCATCGCGTTTTCTATATTCCCCGCCTTGCTGAAAGCATGGCAAACGCAGTTGTAATATTGCCCGTCATTGAAACTTTAATACGAGGAAGTGGTGCTCCTGGCGTCAATGGAGGCAGTGATGGCCTTCTTGAAAATGTTACTTTCCAGGGGATCCGCTTTGCTTATACGACTTGGCTTCAACCCGAAAGTAACGATGGATTTGCTGAAGTTCAGGCAAATCAAGTCAGAGACGCGGCAGGAAATGTCATAGCTCCTGGTGCTGCCGTGGAATTTCGGTATTCGAGAAATATTACTCTTGAGAGAAACAGCTTCATTCATCTTGGAGGTATGGGGGCGTTCTTTGTTCGCGGTGTCTCGGGCAGCACGATTGAGGGAAATACATTTGACGACATTTCATCCAATGGGATCCAAGTGATGGGGCGCCAGTTAGGTGATCCCAATCAATTGAACATAGGTAACGATATAGTCGGTAATAACAATATCCTTAATAACTATATAAAAGGAATCGGTGCAGAATACCCTGGCGCAATAGGGATCATGGCGGAGTATGTCAATAACACCTCGATTTCCAATAATGACATTGAGAATGTCCCTTATTCTGGCATCAGCCTGGGATGGGGTTGGAATCATCCAAACGGGATCACCGGCGGGAATTCCATCATGCATAATTATATCGCTTACTCAATGCAAAGCATGGACGATGGTGGCGGTATTTACAACGTGGGGCAAGCCAAGGATGATCACCCAGAAGATTTGACTAAGATTGCATATAACGTCATCACAGATATTCCAGCTAAAGCTGTAAAAGGCAGAGCGATATATCTGGATCAAGGCAGCGGTAATATTTTAGTGGATTCTAATGTGGCTATTAGAACATCCACATCAGCGAATGTGCATATGTCCGATGGCAAGATAACTTTTTCTAATAATTATTGGGAGGCGACAGGAACCCTCGAGTGCATCCTAGGGAAACGTACATACACGCATGATCTGCCAGGAGGATCCTTAACGCCACCGCAAGAACCACCCGGGAGGCTTATTCTTGGTAACCCGAATGTTTGTCCAGAATTTAGTAACAACCACACGATCAGCCAAATAACAGACGCTCCTTTGGATATTGTCGACGCGGCTGGATTAAGCTCGGAATATTGGGATATTAAGAACAAAAATGTTCAGGCTGGCCTATAAACAGGAGATTCAGAATGAGTTCCAACATTGGCATTAAAACATCCATATTCATCTTATTGGCTGTGTTGGCAGGGATACTATCCATTCCTGCTATATCCCGAGCTGATGCTCCTTCGACTGTTGTTCAACAGGCCGGGGAGATCGATCCAGCCAGTGGCGTTACTCCAGCGGATAACGAGACGTCCTATTATGTGGACTCGTCCGGGGGGGATGATAATAATGCCGGGGATTCGGTCGATCATCCCTGGAAGACGATGGCCAAGGTTAATAAAACTCCGTCTTCTTTTAAGCCCGGAGATCACATTTATTTCAAGCGGGGTGGCCTCTGGCGGCAAAGGTTAATTGTGCAGTCATCAGGTGATCACGATCATCCTCTGGTTTATGACGCTTATGGGACCGGAGAGGATCCGATCATTTCCGGCGCTAAACTGGTGACTGGATGGAGCCAGTATTCAGGGAATATTTATGTGGCCGATATCGGCAGTGATCTTAATCCATCCCCTTCGCAGCTTTATGTGGACGGTGCATATTATGAATTAGCCCACGAACCGAATTACGCCCCGGCGACGAAAACGCCGTACTTTAAGGCAACGCTTGATACAACAGGCAATCCAAAGAATGACCTTTTGATCGTTGATGACCCTGCTTTTACCTTTACTTCGGCGCAAGTTGCGGGTGACACGGTTGTCATCCGTGTTGTGCAATGGGTTTTAAGGACTACAAAAGCGATTGATTGTCATCTCCCGGGAGGTCCGGGTTATTTGGGGAAGAATCCCGAGATAATTCTTCCTAAAGGAAGTATAGTTGTCCCCGGCATCGTCTCTTCCAAGCCGCGTTTGAATTATGGTTTCTACCTGCGCGATAAGCTTTGGATGCTTAATTCTCCGGGCGAGTGGTATTACGATCCAACCGCCGGGAAGTTATATTTATGGACCAGATCCGGTGATGATCCCACCGGGCATAATGTTGAGTTCACAAACCGGCAGTCCACAGTCAATGTGAATGGAAAGAACGATGTGACGATCCAGAACCTGACACTGGCCAACGCGAACCAGGATGATATCCATGTCGATAATGTCGATCGGTTGACGGTCAGGAACGTAAAGATGTCAGGGGGAATGTTCGGCATTCATGCCGTGCAGGCACGCAATTCTTTCTTTCAGAACAATGAGATCAAAAACGCCCTGTTAATGGGGATCGCGGTCCTTCCCAAGCCAAATAGTACAGACAGCTTCGGTCAGTCCCGCAATGTTGAGATTTCAGATAATACCATTGAAAATGCCGGGAGTGTTGGTTCAAGCCCGAGAGAGTCAAATGGAGCCATCGTTACGACTGGCCCGGATCATATCATCCGGGGTAATAAGATCAAGAATAGCGGTTATTGCGGGATACATGACCAGGGCAATCGGACACTGATCGAGAATAATACGATCGACCGGTCTTGTTTGATCATTGATGATTGTGCCGGGATTTATACCACTAATACGCATAATCCATGGGATGGCAGTATTATCAGAGGAAATACGATCACTAATTCTATCGGGAATTATGATGGCACTCCTTATAAGAAAACTATGGCACAAGGGATTTATCTGGATGATTTGGCCCATGGGTATCAAGTATTGAATAATACGGTCATTAATACGGACCGGGGCATTAATATTCATAGTGGGCACGACAATATGATCACCGGCAATAGGGTCTATCGGTCGAGGGCTTCTGCTTTGCACATCGTTCAATCGGGCAATCAGCCGCATGAGCTTGATCCGGATACAGTCAGGAATAATGATGTGCAGAACAATATTTTCGAGGTCCAGTCGACAGCCCTAGGGGTTGCTGATTATTCCAGTCCATATTCGAAGGTTGCAGATTTTGGAACATTTGATAACAATACGTATTGTCATCCGGACAGCAATGTTGTTGTCTTTAAAGATGAGTTAGGTAATAAAGTGCCTTATAACACTTTGGCCGGATGGCAATCCGCTTCGGGTCAGGATCGTCACTCCAGAGACATTGCCGGGTATTGCCTCCCATGACATACTTTATGGGGATGAGTTCAAGTCGGCCAAGCATATTCTGCCAGTGAGCTGGCTTGGGGCGTTAAGATCAATGAAAAAAAGAAATGTTTCGCCAGCCACAGCAGCTCTTCTTTCTCGTGTGTTGGGCACGACTCCTGTGTTAAGGACTCGATATTCTGCCGTGGACTAACAGAGGATGGGGCTTGTCATCTAGGCACAAATGATGAGCGCTAAAACAGTTCATTTCTAGCCTTGTCCGCCTTTTAATATGGATTAAAATGGCGGCGATGAGAGATGGTTTCCTATGTGTGGTAGGATCGCCCCACCATATTGCAAAAAGCCTTCCGGATTACCGGGAGGCTTTTTGTTTGCGGGGCAGAGAAAGATTCGAACTTGAGCCCCGTTGGATGCAACGAATAGGAAAAATAAGCCGCCAGGATAAAACCTGCAAAAATTGTCGTCTATTGGGATTGTTCTTTTATAATATATTACATATAATGTTTTGGACATAAACCTTCAGCAGAAGAAACTGCGATCCTAGTCCCACACGGCCGGAGAACGCCCATGAAACCACAGATCTTATTTAATCAACGACTAACACTTTTGACCTTTCTTTGTGTTCTGCTAGTTCCCGTTCCTGTTTCTTTCTCATCGGCCAACGAAGAAACGGGGCAAAACCAATGGAGCTCTATCCTCCATGGAAAGCCTTTGCCCAAACCGGCTTTTTCTTTGTATGACACCGGGACGCCATCGGCCATTAACTATGCAATATATGGCGAATTCAGGAATCCTGGACAGGAAAACTATTATTTCGAAATTCAGGACATGAAGGGCTTGCGCGATTCTGTTGGGGAAGGAATTTTTCCTAATAATGGCGCGATCTTTAAAGACCCCGGCTATGCGGCCATGATAGCTCAGGGCGGCGTTCAAGGGTCGCATTGGGATATGCTGAAATCCAGAGATCTTCAGAAAGCTTTCTTTGTGTGGAGTCAGGCACCGGAAGATCCCGGCGTAAAAACATTCTTTTCTGCACAGATATTGGAAAAAGCCGGTCATATCCTTCCGGCACTCAAGGCCTATTACGCCGCACTGGTCCATTTCCCTCGTTCCGTCTGTTGGGCTGCTGACCATTCTTTTGTCTGGTACATCGCTCCGTCAGCCATCGGAGCGATCGAACGCCTTTGCGCAGAATACCCCGATTTAAACTGCGCGTTACAGGGAGCGTCCTTTGACATCCGTAACGGGGAAGATACCGACCTGAAGAACGATATTATAAAGGTAGCCCCGGGAAAGATCGTCTCAAGGACCCTTCAGGAAAAGATCGCCGCCCTGCCGGACCTTTCTTCATTAAAAGTTATTAATACGCGCGGCAAAGGACGTGTACAGCTCGTACAATTCTCTAACGGCCATTGGCAAATGATGGTAGATAAAAAACCATATTTCATTAAAGGGATAACGTATGCGCCGACAGAGATCGGGATCGGGCCGATGAGTGACGAGAACTTCTCCGCACGCTGGATGTTCACCGACAGGGACAAGAACGGCTTGATCGATGCTCCCTACGAATCATGGGTGGATGAGAACAATAACGGCCAAAAAGACGACAATGAAAAAGCTATCGGAGACTTCCAACTGCTGAAAGCAATGGGGGTCAACACCATTCGACTTTATGCGGAAAACCATCCTCTCAATCAATATGACCCCACACTGATCAATAAACCGCTCTTGCGCGACATGCACGATCGTTTCGGGGTCAGCGTCATCATCGGAGATTTCCTCGGGGCATACACGCTGGGTTCCGGAGCTTCCTGGGAAAAAGGGACAGATTATACAGACCCCGAGCAGCGCAAACGAATGAAAGCCGTTGTCCGCGCCAAGGTCATGGACCTTAAGGATGAACCTTTTGTTCTAATGTGGATCCTGGGCAATGAAAATAACCTCCCCCAGGAATATATGGGAGTGAATGCTTCCCGGACCAACGCGGCAGCCAAACCCGAGGCTTACGCCACATTCCTCAATGAAGTTGCTCAAATGATCCATGAGATCGACAAAGACCATCCCGTAGCTGTCGGGAATCTGGAGCTTGGGTTGGTAGAAGACTATAAAAAGTATGCCCCGGCGATCGATATCCTGGGAATGAATTCCTATCGCGGGTCGGAAGGCTTCGGTTCTTTATTCGCTGATGCCAAGGCCAAATTTGACCGCCCGGTCCTTGTGACCGAATTCGGGTGCGATGCCTACTCCGAAGGGCAGGGGATCGATGAAGAAGGTCAATTGTCCTATCATATCGGGAATTGGCACGACCTGATGCTAAACAAGGCCGGAGGCCCGAGGCTTGGGAACGTTATTGGTGGCATTGTCTTTGAATACCTTGATGAATGGTGGAAAGCCCCTGGTGACCCGGAAAACCTCCAGGCAACGCATTCCCAGCATAATATGCCTTTCCCCGATGGATATGGGCATGAAGAATGGTTCGGAATAGCCGGACACGCCACTGGAAGCCGGGATCCGTTATCGCGCCATTTGCGCAAAACCTATTTCTACTATAAAGACAATTTAAACATGGTCCCGCAATAACGCGAAGGCGATTCTCTATCCTGTCCTTGACGGGGGGAAGCGCTTGAGTTATATTCGAGTAATATTTTGAATTCAGGCGAGGGTAGTTCAATGGTAGAACGCTAGCCTTCCAAGCTGGTCACGCGGGTTCGATTCCCGTCCCTCGCTCCATATTAAAAACGGGGCCCCCTTGAAGATCACCCTTCTTATACCCACGCTCAATGAAGAGATCGGCATGAAAGCCATCATGCCCAAAGTCGACCGCAGCCTCTTCGAACAGATCCTTATTGTAGATGGAAAATCAAAAGACGGGACCATTGCGGTCGCCCGTGCAATGGGTTTCGATGTCGTGATCCAGGAAACCCCCGGGATCCGCGGTGCCTATATGGATGCTTTGCCGCATATCAAAGGGGACGTGATCCTGACATTTTCGCCCGATGGCAATTCGCTCCCGGAGCTTCTTGGCCCTTGCATCGAGAAATACAAACAAGGCTACGACATGGTGATCGTTTCCCGTTATGCCCCCGGTGCAAAAAGCGATGACGATGACGCGGTCACCGGTTTCGGCAACTGGCTTTTTACGAACTCGATCAATTTCTTCCATCGGGCCGGATATACCGATGCCATGGTCATTTACCGGATCTACCGCAAAGACCTTATTACAGAACTCGACCTTGATAAAGACCAGAGCTTCGAATTCGAAGAAAAACTTTTCCATACCAAAATAAGCTGGGAGCCTTTGTTATCGATCCGCGCGGCCAAACGGCATCTGAAACTGGGAGAGATCCCCGGTGATGAACCTGCCAGGGAAGGCGGAGAACGAAAACTTCAAGTCCTTAAATGGGGCGCGGCCTATTACTTTGAGATCCTTCGGGAGATCTTCTGGTGGCGCTGATCAAACGACTTCTAAGGTCTGACTGGGCGGTTGCCACCCTTTTTCTGGCCGCTTTTCTCATTACCAACCGCTATATCTACGGCTGGGACGACCAGCATCTTGAGATCACCCTCCTGAAACACCTCATTGACCCCCAGCTTTATCAAGGGGATTATTATGTCGAAAGTTTAAAAGCAAATTTTACGTCTTTTCTTTTCCCCATCCTGGCGCGTATCTTGAAAGTTGAATGGGTCCCCAGCGCGTATCTCTTTTTATATCTTGTGGCCCGTTACTTCCTATTCTTCTTTCTTTACCGGATGTGGCAAGCGATCACCGGCAGCCGCCAGATCGCGGCCGCTTGCACTTTAGGCCTTTTCCTTATTGTCCGGCCGGAAGAATTCATTTACCGGACTTTCTCACATCAGGAATTCTCGTATATCTTTGTTTTTAGCGGGCTGCTCCTTTTTTACCGGTCCCGCTATTTATGGGCGGCATTGCTATTCGGCGCAGGCGCAAATATCCACGCGCTCTATTGTTTATTCCCAATGATGTACCTGGGGGCATACCTGCTGTTCTTCCATAAAGAACGCAAATGGGAACTTCTTTTAAAGTCGTCCGCGGTCTTTTTGGCGGCAGCCATTCCTTTCCTGATCTGGACAATAGCCAGGGCCATGACCATCAGGGCAGGGCAGCCGCCGGGATATTACGACGGCTGGATCGAGATGTACCATTTGTCCTGCCCGCAAAATTTTATTTTCAGCACAAAAACGCTCGCGCAAGGCACCGTAACGCTCCAGGAATTCTTTATCAATACCCGGCAATATTTTTTTGTAGGCGCATTATATCTTTTGAACTGGCGCTTTAATGAGGCCTTTCGCCGGGACCTTAAGATCCATTCCATCACCCTGGCCACCTTCGTGTTGATCCTGGTGAATTTTGTTTTCACCTATATTTGGCCAAGCCATTTTATCCTCGACCTGAACCTGCTTCGCAATGAACAATATCTGCTGCTTTTCCTTGGCGGATATTCCATAGCCTTTGCCTGCCGCGAGGGAGCCTTAAACTTCCTTTACGCCGTCCTGTTCGGTTTCTTCATGTTCTTCCTTAGCGGGAAAGAATTACCCGACGTCGGTGTTATATTCCTTTTTGCGTCTATCCTGGAAATAGCACGGCGCAAAAGATCTTCCTGGTTCTGGCTCCCGGCGTTCCTGGTACTGGCGATGTTCTTTCTTTATGCCGCAGGGATGAACACCTATCCCGCACAACGTTTGAATAAACTGGGCATGACCGCCGGATTCATCCTGGCAGGCAGCGTTCTTTACTTTGTTATCAAAGATGAAGCCTTTAAACTGGGCTTGCGTAAAAGCATTATCATTTCAGCGCTGTTCGCCGGATTTATCAGTTATTGCATTTTGCATTATAATTTTGTTCAAATATCCACCAGAGGCGGCGGATTCTGGCAATTGCAACGCAACTGGGAAAATATGCAGTTCTACGTACGGGACCACACACCGAAAAACGCCATGATCCTTGCGCCCAATGATATGGAAATGGGGGGATTCCGTATCCATTCCAACCGCCGGGTGGTGGTGTGCTATCGCGATTGCGGGATCGTCGGGTTCGATTACGGAGCCAGCAAGGAATGGCAAAAGCGCATGGCCGATATCGACGCGTTCAAGGTCCTTATCAAAGAACCTTTTACCCAGGCGCTGGTCAATGGTATTTTTAAATACGGGGCGGACTATGTTGTATTCATGAAATATGCCGCACCGCCGGACAATGCGCTGTTGAAAAAAATATACGAAAATGAAGCCTTTAGCCTTTACCAAGTGACGAGGAACTGAACATGCCTTCAAAGAAATATTCGATCGGCGTTATCGGCGACGGGGCCTGGGGTACGACATTGGCGGTCCTCCTGGCAGAAAAAGGGTATCCTGTTACAGTCTGGGGTGCATTCCCGGATTATGTCCATCAGGTTTCCAAAACCCGTGAGAATGTGAAATTCCTCCCCGGGGTCAGGATCCCGCCGACAGTTTGTTTTTCATCCGAACTGGAACATGTCCTGGCGGTGGCCGAAATGGTTATCCTGGCAACCCCTTCACAATATTTGTCCGGTGTCCTTAAACAGATCAGGAAATGTCAATACAAAGGCAAACCGTTCGTCAGTGTGGTCAAAGGCATTGACCCGGCAACTTTAATGACCATGTCCCAGGTCATCAAGCAGGAGCTCGGGAACATCCCTCTGGCGGTACTGTCAGGGCCGACGATCGCTATTGAAGTGGCCCGAAAGATCCCGACGACCGCTGTTATCGCGTGCAAAGACCACGTGCTGGCAAAAGAATTACAGCAAATATTCAGCTGCGGGCATTTCCGCATTTATACAAATGATGATGTGCGCGGGGTCGAACTCTGCGGCAGCGTCAAAAATGTGATCGCGCTGGCCTGCGGCATATGCGACGGGCTCGGATTCGGTACCAACACAAAAGCCGCCTTGTTGACACGCGGACTGGTGGAAATGGCCCGTTTGGGGAAGATACTGAAAGCACGGCCGGAGACATTTGTCGGGTTGACCGGATTGGGCGATCTTGCGACCACATGCTTCAGCCCCAACAGCCGCAACCGCTCGGTAGGCTATGAACTTGGAAAAGGCCGCACCATCAAGGATATCCTTGCCTCCATGGATTCTGTCGCCGAAGGGGTCCTTACGGCAAAAGCGGTGCACGGACTTGCGAAGAAACTGAAGATCGAAATGCCTATTACAGAGGCTGTTTACAAGATCATTTATAAAGGAAAATCCGCTCAAAAGATCGTTCATGACCTGATGTCCAGGACACTCAAGAGGGAGGCGTGATCACGGACGTCTTCCGGCATCTCAAGAACAAGGTCCTCGATCTCCTTCTGAATTATCCGCAAATATGGATCCTGGGGGCCGGCATTGCCCTGCGTGTTAAACACCTGGCGGAAAACCGGCCTTTATGGCTGGACGAATCGTATGTTGCCGTTAATATCACCAGCCGAACCTGGTCCGAGATCCTTTCCGGCCATGAGATACTCCCCGAGTTTGCCCGTCAGCCGATGCTGTTTTCCCTCGTTGAAAAATCCCTGGTCTCATTGTTCGGGAATACCGAACTGACGTTAAGGATATTCCCGTTCTTGTCGGGTATTGCCGCATTGGCCCTGTTCGCTGTCGCTGCAAAAAAAGTACTGAGACCCGGCGCTTATTTGATCGCATTGGCGCTGTTCGCCCTGGCCGAACCCCTGGTCTACTATTCCGCTGAACTGAAACAATATTCAACCGATCTCCTGTGCGCGATCCTTTTGACCGGAGCTGCGCGGATCCTTCTAAAAAAAGGCTTCCTGCCGGGCCATTGCCTGGCCATCGCTTTTCTCGGCGCGTTGATCCTGTGGTTATCGAATGCGATGATCTTCGTGCTCGCCGGAATAGGCGTCGTGATCCTCTGGAACAAGCCATGGGTGAAGGGAGGCCGGGTGATCGCCTGTTTATGCGCGACCGCTGCCTTCTGGGCGCTGAGTTTCCTTCTGCTTTATTATTTGTCATTGCGTTTTATGGTCGGAAAAGCCTCTATCACAGATACCTGGAAAGGGGCTTTCTGTACTTCACCGATATTTTCTTTTGAGACTATCCGCTGGGCCTGGGATGTCCTGACCTTAAGTTTTTCCAACCCTGTCGGCCTGAAATGGTGGGGGTTCATGCTGCCATGTTTCCTTGTTGGCGCAAGAGCTTTCTGGCGTAAAGACAGGAACACCGCCCTGTTATGGTTAACGCCGATCGTTATAACTTTCCTGGCGGCATTGACGGGTAAATACCCTTTTTACGGAAGGGTCCTGCTTTTTCTGACCGCCGGTTATTACATCTTCATTGCCCGCGGGATCGATGAGATCCTGACGATCCTTCCTGTTGTTGCAAAGAAATGGGCCATGCCCCTGATCCTGTGCTTGCTCTTCTTTCAACCCATAGCCGATGCCGGGTATAATCTTGTTCATTCACGGTCAAAAACAGATAACCGTTCCGCCATGGAATTCCTTGCGGAATATTATAAACCGGGAGATTTTATTTACCTGAGCACTTTGGCCCAGGAACCCTTCTGGTATTATGCCGCCCAAACAGGCCTTTCCAAACAATTCCCGCTGCCGATCGTCGGCATTGCTGACGGGGCGCTTATTCGCGGCTTCAAGATCGCAAAATTCGCGCTTGATCCCGAAGAGATCAATGGCAGGCAGTTCATGTTCTTCAGGTCGGAATATATTATTTTTAATGAGGACGGGATGTTCCGCGCGACCATGGGGTCGCAAAAAGACAACGGAATAGTTTCCATTGTTCCGCTTGACCAGATCTTCCATTATCCTCCCACCGGCAGGACATGGCTTTTTCTATCCGGCCCGAGCGCACTGGAATCAGGGGTCAATGCATTGATCCTGGATTCTTTCGATAAAAGGGCCAAAAGGCTTCTTTCTCTTGATGTGTTGAATGCCGGGGTATACCTGTATGATATGCGTTAAGAATTTTAATTTTATTTCCAATATTTAATAATTTTTGTATACTATGTGCCACTTTGTTATTTTTCCGGGACGTAGCGCAGCTGGCTAGCGCACTTGAATGGGGTTCAAGAGGTCGTGGGTTCAAATCTCACCGTCCCGATTTTTTAAGGATTCTTAAAAAATCGTCCCTGAATCACCTGATGGCCAATAGGCCATCAGGGATGAAGGGGCTTCCTTAAGGCAATGATCTTTAAGTATCGTCCCTGAGCCATCCGATGGCCAATAGGCCATCAGGGATGAAGGGACTTCCTTAAAGCAATGATCTTGAAAAATCGTCCTGATAGCTACCAGAGGCCCAATAGGGCCACCTTAAGAAAGGTCTAACATGGCACATGAACCGCAGGGCCAGGAACGCCGTCAATTCACCCGTATAAGAAAACATTTTATCCTCCGGTTCTTTCTGAAAGATGCTCCCGGCATCGACCTTGAGATCTCCCAGATCGAAGACATCTCCAAAGGTGGCATTTGCTTTACATCAACCATGAATTTCAAAAAAGGGGACGCCTTGATCATTGAGCTGCGCACCCCGTATATAGCGGATGTTATCAATTTTGAAGGAACGATCGTGGCGATCCAGGAGAAGGTCAAAGGAATGATCTACCAGAACCATTTGCAATTCCAGAATATTACAACCGCCGGTACGGCCATCCTTGAGAAAATAGAACAATACAATTCAAAGAACGAGGCGAAATGAAACGTTTGACGATCGGCCTTATAGGACTGGGAACCGTCGGCCGCGGCGTGGCAAAATTGATCAAATCCCGGCATTCTTTCATTCAGAAAAAATTCGGGGTGGATCTTTGCATAAAAACCGTCTGTGACCTTCAATGGGACGCGTCTTTCGTAAAATCGCTTGGAAAAGTCACGGCAACAAAAGATTTTAACGATATCCTCAACGATCCCGGGATCAATGTGGTGGTTGAGCTTATCGGCGGGCATCATCCGGCGCTGGAGATCATTAAAGGCGCTCTTGCCAACGGAAAACATGTTGTTACCGCAAATAAGGCGGTCATTTCCAATTATGGGCAGGAGCTTTTTAAACTGGCCCATTCTTCAGGCCGCAGTATATATTTCGAGACCGCAGTCCTGGCAGGCGTCCCTGTGATCAAAACGCTTACCGAAGGCATCGCCGGCAACCGCTATGACGGCCTTTATGGTATCGTGAACGGGACCTGCAACTACATCCTCACCGAGATGGGTTCGAACAAGATCTCTTTTGATGAAGCGGTCAAGCTTGCCCAGGCCAAAGGTTACGCCGAAGCTGATCCGACACTGGATATCAACGGAATGGATTCCGCGCATAAACTGGCTGTCCTTGTGCAGCTGGCGATGGGAAAATTCATCAGCGTCAAAAATGATATCTTTACCGAAGGGATAACGCATATTTCCAAAGAAGATCTCTTGTACGCCGACGAAATGGGGCTCACGATCAAGCTCCTGGCGATCGCCAAAAAAAAGAACGGCGAAATTGAGGTGCGGGTCCATCCGACATTGATCTCAAAGAACCATCCTCTGGCATCAGTCAAAGGTGTTTACAATGCCGTATGGCTCCAGGCGGATCCATTGGGCGACGTTCTCCTGGTTGGGCAAGGCGCAGGCGAGATGGCGGCGGCCTCCGGCGTCTTCAGCGATCTGATCAACCTCGGGATCGACAACAAAGATGCCGATCAGGTCTGGATAGGGAATAATCCGGATGAGATCGAACCATTGAAGATCAAATCGATCGACAAGGTCGAAACAGAATTTTATATCCGCCTGATGGTCACGGATCGTCCCGGCGTGCTTTCCAGGATCACGGGGATCCTCGGCAAGAACGGCATCAGCATTGCTTCCGTTACGCAGAAGGCCGTCAGTAAAGAATCCGCTGTGCCTTTGGTAATGTTGACCCACACGGCCAAAGAAGCCTCTGTCCGCAAAGCCCTTCTGCAGATCAAAGGCCTGAAAGAAGTTGCCGCCAAACCGGTCGCGATCCGTATGGAGCGGTTATAATATGTACCAGGGACTCATCCACCGGTATCGTCAGTATCTTCCGGTCACGGACAAAACTCCTGTCATTTCTCTCCATGAAGGCAATACCCCTCTTATTTATTCCTGCCGCCTGTCTGAAAAAACCGGATTAAAGGTCTATTTGAAATTCGAAGGAATGAACCCGACAGGTTCGTTCAAGGACCGCGGAATGACCATGGCGATATCCAAGGCTGCTGAAAAAGGGGCCAAGGTCGTGGCCTGTGCCTCAACCGGGAACACTTCAGCCTCCGCCGCGGCATATTCCTGCCGCGCAGGAATGAAATGCTGCGTTCTCATCCCCAATGGCAATATCGCCATGGGCAAGCTTGCCCAGGCCATGATCCATGGCGCACAGGTCTTGGCAGTCGAAGGGAACTTCGACGATGCCCTTAATCTGGTCCGTGAAGTGACATCCAAATATCCTGTTGAACTTGTAAATTCCATCAATCCCTTCCGTATCGAGGGCCAGAAAACTGCGGCATTTGAGATCGTGGATGACCTTGGCACAGCACCGGTGTTCCATGCCATTCCTGTTGGTAACGCCGGGAACATCACCGCCTACTGGAAGGGATACAACGAATATTTTTCTGCCGGAAAATCCAAGACCCTCCCCAGGATGCTCGGATTCCAGGCCGCAGGGTCCGCGCCCATTGTACATAATCGCATCATTGAACATCCCGAGACCATTGCGACCGCGATCAAGATCGGCAATCCTGCCAGCTGGCAGTCGGCCGTTGAAGCCCGTGACAATTCAAAAGGCATCATTGATCTGGTGACCGATGAGGAGATCCTCAAGGCATATCAGCTTCTGGCAGCCGGAGATGGTATTTTCTGCGAGCCGGCATCTGCTGCTTCTGTCGCAGGGATCCTCAAACTTGCGGCAAACGGTTTTTTCAAGGATACCCAGGGAGCGAGCGTAGTTTGCACGCTCACCGGCCATGGCCTTAAAGATCCTACCAACGCAATGAAATGCGTTAAAGAGCCGACCGTTGTTAAAGCAGACATCAAGGCCATTCTTAAAGAGATCGGTTTCTGATCCCGAGGTCCTATGAATAAAGGGCTCAGCAATAAAAAGATCCTGATCACCAGCGGCCCGACCAGTGTGGCGATCGATCAAATGCGCGTGATCACCAACCGTTCAACGGGAGAGATGGGGCGCCGTCTGGCGAACCGCTGCGCCACGCTGGGTTCGCGCGTAACGATCCTCGAAGGAGCCGTCACAACAACACTCCCTCTGGCCAAAGGCATCAGGGTCCTCAAATTCTTTTTCTTTGATGAACTGGCTGAATTGCTCAGCATTCAACTCAAGAAACGCCCGGATATCGTCATCCACGCCGCCGCAATCGCGGATTTTAAACCCGCAAGAATCCTAAAAGGAAAGATCGCCTCAACCGACCAAATCATATTAGAACTTGTACCAACCAGAAAATTGATCAATGGCATCAAAAAACTCGCGCCTGAAACATTCCTGGTAGGGTTCAAATTCGAACCCTCCATAAAGATCGCGGTCCGAAAGGCTCAAAGCCTTATTGCGAAAGCTGGCTGTAACCTGGTCGTAGCCAACAGCCAGAACCTCGATAAATATCAGGCTTGTCTGGTCCATCATGATGGAAAAACCACGAGCCCCGTCAGGACAAAAAATGAAATTGTCCAAGTTTTAATGGAAGAGATCCTTTAATGAAATACATTATCCTTGTCCCCGATGGCGTAGCGGATGAACCGGTCGCGGAACTCGGCGGTAAGACACCGCTTGAGGCCGCCCGTACGCCCAATATGGACCGGATGGCCCGGGAAGGGCTTTCAGGCCTGGTCAAGATCATCCCTGACGCGCTTCCTCCGGGGTCCGATATCGGGAACATGTCGGTCCTCGGTTACGATCCGGCAAAAGGTTTTACAGGGCGTTCGCCTTTGGAAGCGGCCAATCTCGGGATCGTTCTTTCCGATGATGAATTGGCCTTTCGCTGCAATCTGGTGACCGTCAAGGACGGGGTCATGATCGACTACAGCGCGGGACATATTACGATCAATGACGCGGCTGCCATTATGAAAACGATCGCAGCAAAGCTGAACAATGACCTTGTCCATTTTCATACCGGAAAAAGCTACCGCCATATTACGGTCCTTAAGACGACTGATACCGCAAAATTCCAGGCGATCAAGTGCACGCCTCCGCATGATATTATGGGACAGGACATCACCCCGTATCTTCCCAAAGGAGCCGGCAGTGAAGTTCTTTTAGAGTATGTCCGCCGGGCCGATCCTATCCTGACGTCGCATCCGGTTAATCTGGCCCGCGTTGCCCGTGGCGAAGCACCTGGCAATATGCTGTGGTTCTGGGGACAGGGCGGGCGGCCGCGTCTTGAATCCTACAAGGATAAATTCGGGCTTTCAGGCTCCATTATCTCGGCCGTGGACCTGGTCAACGGGATCGGCCGTATCATCGGGCTAAAGATCATTGATGTCCCCGGAGCTACCGGGTATTACGATACGGATTTCAAGGCCAAAGGGGAGTATGCCGTCCGCTCCCTAAAAGACAATGATTTTGTTTATGTCCATGTTGAAGCGACCGATGAGGCCGGACACAATGGCGATGCCAGGGAAAAAGTCCGTGCAGTTGAGAATTTCGACCGTGATGTCGTTGGCACCGTGCTTGAGGCTTTCAGGGGGCGTGACGATTTCCGCATCCTTGTTACCCCGGACCATCCGACACCGGTCGTCAAACGCACCCACACGCGCGCGCCCGTTCCATTCGTCATGTTCGGAAAAGGTATTGAATCCAATGGCGCCAATAGGTACAATGAAACTTCTGCCCAACAAGTTGGCTTCAAGTTTTCCAGCGGTGAAGCGATGGTCAGACATTTTATGGGCCGATAGGCCCGTGGCAATATAACACAAGGGAAGGTTATGAAGAAAAGGGTCGTGGTTCAGAAATACGGAGGGTCTTCCGTCAAAGATGCAGATCGTATCAAGGCAGTGGCTGAAAGGATCTGTTCCTACAAGAACAAAAATGTCAATATCGCCGTGGTGGTCTCGGCCATGGCGGACACGACGGATGACCTCATTGAGCTTGCGGGGAAGATCGCGCAAGACCCAACAGACCGTGAAATGGACCTTCTTCTGGCCTCCGGTGAACAGATCAGCTCTTCCCTGTTGGCTATGGCGGTCCGTGAACGCGGTGTTGAATCGGTGGCCCTCACAGGCTTCCAGGCCGGTTTTCTGACCGATAAAGCCCATGGCAAAGCCCGTGTCCAGGAGATCGACGGAAAACGGATCAAAAGGGCTTTTAAAGAAGGCAAGGTCGTTATTGTGGCCGGTTTTCAGGGCATGACCGCTGAAGGCGAGATCACGACCCTGGGCCGCGGCGGTTCCGACCTTTCAGCCGTCGCGCTTGCCAAGGCGATCAATGCCGATGTTTGCGAGATCTATACGGATGTGACCGGGATTTACACGACCGATCCCCGCAAGGTGACGGATGCCAGGAAACTGAAAGAGATCACTTTTGATGAAATGCTCGAGATGGCATCCCTCGGCGCACAGGTCATGCAGCCGCGATCCATCGAGGTTGCCAAGAGGTTTAATATTCCGCTTCATGTTCGTTCAAGCTATTCCAAGGAGGAAGGGACAATGATCGTCAAGTCGACCCAGAAGATCGAGGATATCGCCGTCAGAGGCGTTACCAGCAACAAGGGCGAAGCGAAGATAACCATTTGCGCTGTTCCGGACAAGCCGGGCGTCTCGGCCAAAATATTCAATGCTGTTGCCAAAGCCGGTGTCAATGTGGATGTCATCGTCCAGAATGTAAGCCACACAAAAAAGACCGACATCTCCTTTACCGTCCCCAAGACCGAACTCGTCAAGGGGATGGCGGCCACGCGCGCGATCGCTCAAAAGCTCGGTGCAGGAGATGTGCTTGAGGACAAGAATATCGCACGCGTGTCGATCGTGGGCAGCGGCATGCGTTCCCATCAGGGCATCGCGGCCAAGATGTTCGACGCGCTCGCTAAAGCATCGGTGAACATTGAAATGATCGCGACCTCCGAGATCTCGATCTCCTGCATCATTGCGCTTGATAAAGCGGATGAAGCGGTCAAGGCTCTTCATAAAGCGTTCGCACTGGATAAGGCAAAATAATGCAAAAAGTCTCTATTTACGACACAACACTGCGCGATGGCTCCCAGGCGGAAGGTATCTCCTTCACAGTAGCGGACAAGATCAAGATCGCCCGGCGCCTTGATGAAGCCGGCGTACATTATGTCGAAGGCGGATGGCCCGGCTCCAATCCCAAAGATAAGGAATTCTTCAAGCTCATGCAAAAAGTGAGCCTCAAGAATGCGAAATTGGCGGCTTTCTCATCAACCCGGCGCAAGGGGATCACGGCGGCCGAAGATATGAATTACAAGGAACTGGTCGATGCAAGAACGCCGGTGGTCTGTATCTTTGGTAAAAGCTGGGATCTTCATGTGACCGATGTCCTGCGGGCCTCGCTGGAAGAGAATCTTGAGATCATCCGTGACTCTGTCGCATTCCTCAAGAAAAAGAACAAAGAAGTCATTTATGATGCCGAACACTTTTTTGACGGCTACAAAAATAATCCGGATTACGCGCTTGATACCATCCTGACCGCCCAGTCCGCCGGTGCGGATACCATCGTCCTGTGTGATACCAATGGTGGCAGCCTTCCGGAAGAGGTCGCCGGGATCATCAGCGAGATCAAAAGCCGCATGACCGTGCCTTTGGGGATCCACGCGCATAATGACTGCGGGTTGGGTGTGGCCAATTCTCTTGTTGCGGTTGAAGCGGGATGCCTTCAGGTGCAGGGGACTTTCAACGGCTTTGGCGAACGCTGCGGGAATGCGGACCTGTCCACGATCATCGGCGTCCTCTCTTCCAAGCTCGGATACCAGACACTTCCGAAGAACAAATTAAAAGAACTCAAAGATGCGGCTTATTTTATTGCCGAGGTCGCGAACTTGCCGATCCCGGATTTTCATCCCTTTACCGGGCACTCTGCCTTTGCCCATAAAGCGGGTGTTCATATCGATGCGATCCTGAAGAATACCAGGGCCTATGAACATGAAGACCCGGAGAACTTCGGCAATCACCGCCGGTTCATTACCTCCGAGCTCGCGGGGAAAATGCCGCTTATCCAGAAAGCCAGGGAATTAGCTGTCAAGATCGACAAAAAATCCCCCGAGGCTAAAGAGCTGCTCCAGGCGCTTCAAAAGAAAGAACTCGAAGGCTACAAGTTCGAAGGGGCGGACGCTTCTTTTGAACTGTTCATGAAGAAACACCTGAAGAAGTACAAGCCTTTCTTTACCCTCGAGGGATTCCGTATCCATACCGAGAAGAAATCAACAGGTACTGCCTGGGCAGAAGCCACGATCCATATTGAGGTCAAAGGGGAAAAACGGTTCAGCGCGGCTGACAGTGTCGGCCCTGTTGATGCGCTCGACAAGGCGCTGCGCAAGGCCCTGATCAAGGCGTATCCGTCACTCGAACATATGCGGCTTACAGACTATAAGGTAAGAGTCCTCGATACCAAAGACGGGACATCCGCCAAGGTCCGTGTCCTTATCGAATCCCAGGATGATCACGACTGCTGGACCACCGTCGGCGTTCACGAGAACATCATCGAAGCGTCGTGGGAAGCGCTGGTTGACAGCGTTGAGTATAAACTGTTGAAGGATTCCAAGAAGTAGCCCGCCATGTCAGAGATCGCGTCCCGTTATAATCCCAAAGATATTGAAGAAAAACGCCTGAAGTTATGGGACGAAAAAAGACCTTTTCACGCGACCGCGAAAAGATCGCCCAAGGGCGCGTTCACCATTGTTATCCCGCCGCCCAATGTCACTGGCGTCCTGCATATGGGGCACGCCCTTAACAACACCTTGCAGGATATCCTCACACGCTATAAACGCATGAACGGATTTGATGTCCTGTGGATGCCCGGGACAGACCATGCAGGGATCGCGACCCAGAACGTCGTTGAGAAACAGATCGCCAAAGAGGGTCTTACACGCGAAACATTAGGCCGCGAGAAGTTCATGCAACGTCTCTGGGAGTGGAAACAAAAGAACGGGGATACGATCATTAACCAGCTGCACAAGCTGGGTTCTTCCTGCGACTGGGACCGCACACGCTTTACGATGGATGCGGACTATTCCGAAGCGGTCAAGGAAGTCTTTGTCGAGCTTTACAACCGCGGCCTGATCTACCAGGGGAATTACATCATCAACTGGTGCCCGCGCTGTGAAACCGCGCTCGCGGATGAAGAGGCCGAACATAAGGACAGCAACGGCAACCTCTGGCACATCAAATACCCCTTTAAAGACGATCCGGAAGGATTTGTGGTCGTGGCTACGACCCGTCCTGAAACCATGCTGGGAGACACCGCCGTTGCGGTCAATCCGGCGGATGAGCGTTACAGGCATTTGATCGGTAAAACATTGGTCCTGCCGCTGATAAAGCGGGAGATCAGGATCATTGCCGATGATTTCGTCGACCGCGATTTCGGTTCCGGCGCGGTCAAGGTAACACCGGCACATGACCCCAACGACTTCGCCATGGGCCGCCGGCATAACCTGGAATTCATCAATATCATGCATCCCAACGGCATTCTTAACAAGAACGCCGGACGTTTTGACGGCCTTGACCGTTTCGAGGCCCGCAAAGAAATTATAAAAGCGCTCAAGGAAGAAGGGCGGCTTCTGAAGATCGACTCCCACGCGCACTCTGTCCGCCGTTGTTACCGTTGTGACACGATCGTTGAGCCGTACCTTTCCAAACAATGGTTCGTTAAAATGAAACCCCTGGCCGAAAAGGCGCACGCGGCATTCAAGGCCGGGAAACCGCGCATTCAACCCAAACGCTGGGAAAAGGTTTACGAAAACTGGCTGGTCGACATCCGCGACTGGTGCATTTCCCGCCAGATCTGGTGGGGACACCGGATCCCGGTATGGTATGACGCGCAAGGGACTCCCTTTGTCGCCAAGACCGAGGCTGAGGCATCAATCCTGGCTAAAGCAAAACACGGGAAAAACGTGCCGCTCAAACAAGACCCGGATGTGCTCGATACCTGGTTCTCGTCGTGGCTTTGGCCGTTCGCCACTCTTGGCTGGCCCAAGAAAACCGAAGATGTCAAATATTTCTACCCTACCGCCGCTCTTTTTACCGCGCCCGAGATCATTTTCTTCTGGGTCGCGCGCATGGTCATGGCCGGGATCGAATTCATGGACGAACCCCCTTTCGCGGATGTGATCCTTCACGGAACAGTGCGCGATGCGAAAGGGCGAAAGATGTCGAAGTCCCTTGGCAACGCTGTTGATCCTCTGGAGATCATTGAACAATACGGCGCGGATGCGCTGCGCCTGAGCATGGTCTTGAATTCGGGACAGGACATTTACATTTCAAATGAAAAATTCGAGGTAGGCCGTAATTTTGCCAATAAACTCTGGAACGCATCCCGGTTCATCCTGATGAATATCCGGCCCGAAGCCCGCGTCGCTGACCTTTCCGCCATTAACAGGGCAGGCCTTAGCCTTCCGTCGCGCTGGGTACTCTCCCGGTACAGCCAGGCTCTGACGGAGGTGGGGCTTGCGATCGAACAATACCGTTATTCCGAGGGTGTGAACATCCTTTACGAGTTCTTCTGGGGGACATATTGCGACTGGTACCTGGAAATGATGAAAGGCCGGTTCGACGATATCAACGACCAGAAGGCCGCCTATGTTATACTGAAAAATACTCTGAAAATGCTGCATCCGTTCATTCCCTTTGTCACCGAAGAGCTTTATAGCGAATTCGAGGGGGCGGAAACGATCCTTACGCTTGAACCCTGGCCATTGCATGACGATACACTCGTCGATACAGCCGCAGATGCATCCGTGAATATCCTGATCGATCTAAGCACAGGGATACGCAATGCCCGTTCTCAGTGGGGCATAAAACCCCAGGATGAGATCACCTGCATCCTGACCGCCGAACATTTCGATGCGACCTTAAAGGATAATCTTGATGTCCTTAAACGGCTCCTGAAAATAAGCTCTTTTGACCTGCGCCAGGGCAACGCCAGGGTCAGGAATGCCGCGACAGGCGTCGCCGGCCCGGTCACGTTCTTTATCCCTTTGGGAGATGTGATCGATGTGACCAAAGAACGGGTACGCATTGAGGTCGAAGTCGACCAGCAGGAGAAAGCCGCGGCGGGGATCGAAGGCCGCCTGGCCAACGCCGGTTTCGTGAACAAGGCTCCCGTAGACGTGATCGCGAAAGAGCGCGAACGTCTCGTTGAGCTTCGCTCCAAAAGTTCGGATCTCAGGAAAACACTGGCAAGCCTGGTGTAATGATAGTGCCAGCTTAATAACATTTCAAAATGTGAGGGTCCCTTATGGTCCAGCTTTTGGCGGTGATTTTCGGGGTGCTCCTAATCGCAGTCCCGGCGACAGCACAGATCTACAGGAATCAAGCCAACGCGGTGGTCTCTCCGTTCAACAAAGTGATCCAGCGCACAAATGCCGTGTATGCCAACACCGCCTATCCCGGCGATGAAGAGAACTCCAAATCACAGGCCCTGCGTTACAGGCAAATGACCGAGCCGATGAATGACGCGAATGAACGGCATTTTATAACGATCTTAAACGAGATAAAATGAATCTTGCGCATCTACGGAAGATCTCCCAAGAGCTCAATATCAAGGTTGAGCAGGCACAAAGCGTAGCCACGCTTCTTGAAGGAGGCGCGACCATCCCTTTTATCGCCCGCTACCGGAAAGAAGCCACCGGTACGCTCGATGAAGTGGCTGTCACAGCCATCCGCGACCGGATG
>CAIVRE010000030.1 GCA_903908245.1 Candidatus Omnitrophota bacterium | reverse complement strand
TGGTCGTGAATAAAATTTCCGACGGGGATAAATAAAACAGCCCGCGCATTTTCTGCACGGGCTGTTTTAGGAACAAAGAAACGGAATTACTTCTTTTTTTTCGCAACTTTCTTGGCAGGCGCCTTTTTGGAAGCCGGCTTTGCGCATTTCTTGGTTGAGCAGCAAACCATATGTGTGTCTCCTTTCTTGTGGTTTTATAACGTGCGGTTATGATAACATGGCAGAGAAGTTTTAAAAAGATATTTTGATTTCTTGTCTCCGGTTGACAGGGTAAGGGTGTTTTTACGACGAGAAAAGCAGACATGATGAACAACGGTATTTCCCTGTATATCCATATTCCGTTCTGCGCGTCAAAGTGCCCGTACTGTTCCTTTGCTGTGGCCGCGGGGCAATTAAAGCATGAAGTGGAATATTGCGATGCGCTGGCACGGGAGATCGCTCCTAAAGGCGGGCGGGCGCGGACGATCTATATCGGCGGCGGGACGCCATCCTGTCTGTCGGATGATGCCCTGATGCGGTTATTCGCCGGTCTTCGGGCGCGGTTCGATATTGAAGGCGGGGCGGAAATTTCTTTGGAAATGAACCCGGAGAGTGTTGATCGCGGAAAAGCGCGTCTGGTCAAAAGACTTGGGGTCAACCGGGTGAGCCTGGGGATCCAGTCGCTTAATGATGCAACGCTTCAAGCGCTCGGGAGGCGGCATTGTACAGATGACGCACGGCGGGCGTATGAGGTCCTGCGCGCGGAGGGGTTCGCCAATATTAATGTGGACATGATCTACGGCCTGCCCGGGCAGTCGCGTGATGGCGTACTGGAGGACCTCGGCAACCTGTTGGCGCTGGGGAGCGAGCATTGTTCGTTGTATGCTCTTAACATCGAGGAGCGCAGCCTGTTCTTTGCCCGTCGACTGGGAGTGGACAATGATGCCCAGGGCGAGCTGTATGACGCCGTGTGCTGCCGGATGGAAGAGGCCGGTGTGAAGCAGTATGAAGTGAGCAATTTCGCGCGGCCCGGGTTTGAGTCAGCGCACAATATCAATTACTGGGAGGGCGGCGATTATGCCGGCCTGGGCATGGCGGCGCATTCGCATATGGCCGGCGAGCGGTATTGGAACGCGGATACCTTGCCGAAGTATCTGGAGCTGATGCGGGACAAGGGGTCGGCCAGGACGGGGGGAGAGACGCTTTCTTCCGCCGAAAGGCTGGCCGAGGCTTTTTGTTTCGGCTTGCGCATGAACCGGGGCGTTGATCTCGGGCGGCTGGAGCAGAGGTTCGGGCTGGAGCTTCCTTTCGAAAAGAAAGAAGTACTGGAAAGTTTCATTGAAATGAACTTGCTTGAGGAGCATGATGATTTTATTCGCGCCACATCCCGCGGCCGGCTTTTGCTCGATGAACTTGCTGCAAGAATTATTTAACCTTCGGGGTGGAGGCGGTTCGAGGAGCCATGAAAATATTGCGTAATATCATTATTGGGTTCTTTTTGTTCCTGTTGCTTGTTGTCTCGGCGGGGTCTTATGCTGTGAACAATGCCGGGGCTATGGGATTTATTGCGCGCGAGGCGGTCCGGAAGTATGTACGGTCTGTTGAGGTCAAGGAGTTGAAGTTCGGTTCGCTGGTGTATTCATTTCCCTCCGGATGGGTATTGAAGGATGTTCGCATTCGTTTATTGTCGGATAAAAGGCTTTTTACGTTTTCGTCGGCCCGGATAGAGATCAGGGATGCGTTGAATTGGCTGAAGCCGCGCAGGCCTGTGCATGTTGTATTAAGCGAAGCGGATGGTGTTTATGACAAATTGAAGGTCAGCGGTGTTTCCGTTCAGGCGGATGTGAGTCGGGAGGGCGCTCGAGCGGTTTTCCGGGGGGAGATCGAGGCGGCGTCTTTCTTCTGGGATAAGGTCGGAGGTTCCGCGGCAAAGGTGTTTTTCACCGCTGATCCTCGTGTGGCCGTTATGAATAATATCCAGGCTGATGTTTACGGCGGCCGGTTGACGGGGACATCGACGGTGGTCTTCGGAAAGACGCCGCGTTATGAAGTGAATGCTGTTTTGAGCGGGGTTGACATCGCCCAGCTTGATCGCACGCTGGGGGGCGCGTTCCACGAGTTGGGCGGAACATTGTCGGGCAGCGCGCGTGTGGCGGGTGTCGGCCAGCAGATCAACGCACTCGACATGTCCTGGAATATGCCGTCGGGCGGCAAGGTCAGCGCGGCACTGCTGGCGTCCATTGCGTCCTATTTGCCGGCATCAGTGGAAAAGAAGCGCATTGATTCATTGATCCGCAGCGGAGGAAAGCTTGCGGTAGAAGTTTTTTCGTTTACAATAAGGAATGATATGCCCGATCATTTAAGCGGGACGATCGGGCTTAAGAGCCGGGAGGCCAATCTGGAATTGAATATTTCGCATGAAGTGAAAGTCGATGCTCGATTGGATTCGTTATTGACAGCTTGGGGGGTGGTATTCAAACAACCCTAGGCCGACCAGGGGACATATTCAGTCAAGTTTTTATGAATGTGTCCCCATGCCGGTTGCCAAGCAATATAGGGTTGACGGTGAAAGCAACTGAGGGAACCAACGGAAGCAATTGAGGAGACAGAATGCGGATATTATCGATTATGTTTTTGTTGCTGTTTTGTGCGGGGTGCACGGTGAAGGCGATCGGCGACCCGAACCGGCCGATCACGATCAATGCCCATATTACGATCGACATTAAAGGGCTGGAAAAGACGGCCAGTGGCATCGAGGATTTTGTGAGCGGAAAATAAGGGTAGACGAAAAATTTTACGAGGTGTTTATGAAAAAGGTCATGATGGCAGTATTGTTAACGGGTTTATTGTCGACAGCGGTATTGGCCCAGACGTATGACATTAAAGAGATGACCCTTGCGGTCAAGTCTGCGCTGGAAAGCCGCAAGGCCCGGTTCGGTGAACTGAAAAGTTTCAAGGCCACGGGGGCTGTGGGGGAGAATAACAAGGGTTATGTCGAGGCGCTTTCAGGCGGGGCGGATGTGAACGCCCTTGTTGCGGCTGAGAACAAGGACCGCAAATTCGTTTACGAAGCGATCCTGGAGCAGAATGGCCTTGATGCCAGCGCTATTGGGACGGTCGAGAAAGTGTTCGGCAAGGTCCAGCGGGGCAAGGCTGCTCTGGGCGAAAAGGTCCAGGACGAGAATGGCAACTGGAATTAAGCTTGCGTGTAGCGCGTGGCGATCCTGGCTGACTGGTCGAAGAATTTGAACAGGGCTTCGGCCACGAGGCTTTTTTGCCGCGGGTTCATTTTGAGCGCGGCCAGTTGTTTTTTGGCTTGAGCGACCCGGGAATCAACGGCATTCAGGGCGTAGCGCAGGCTTCCGGTCTTGATCAGAAGTATTTTCATGGCTTCAAGATCGGCCATTGTCTTGCGGGTTTTCAGGAATATTGTTTTGAACTGTGTCAGGTCGCGGCCTTTCAGGTGTGCGTAGGCGTGCACGATCAGCAGTGTTTTCTTCTGTTCCTCGAGGTCGCTCAGGATCGATTTCCCGATCGCTTTCTCCGTTTCGAACATCCCGATAATATCATCCTGGATCTGGAAGGCCTGGCCGATGCAAAGCCCGAATGCCGCGAGCTTGGGGATCTCGTTCTTCGGGGCCCCCGCCAGGATCGCGCCGGTCACGAGCGGGCAGTCAAAGGTGTAACGGGCGGTCTTAAGGGAATAGTTGAGGAACACGTCTTTTTCCCGGATATTCTTTACGTCGGCTACGCCATGGAGCGTGTCCACGAATTCTCCCATGGCGGTAAAGGCTGCGGTCTGGATAAAATATTTCAGCGCCTGCTCCTTGCGCCGGGGGTCTTCATTGATCGACAGAAAGGCATCGATGGCCAGTGCGTAGGTAATGTCGCCGGCAATGATGGCCAGGTCGGTCCCAAGTTTATCGGGGTTGGCGCAGGGGATCGTTTTGTTGAGGATGCGGTGCATGGTCGGCTTGCCGCGTCGCAGGGTGGAGCAGTCGATGATATCGTCGTGGATCAGCATGAAGTTATGCAGGAATTCGATGCAGGTCGAGGCATTGTAAAGCGAGCGGACCGGTTTTTTGTCCAGGGCGGAATAGCCCAGGTATCCGAGGATCAGCAGGATGGGCCGGATGCGTTTTCCTTCCCGGAGGGAGAATTCACGGATGCTTTTGTAGAGGATGGGGTCCACCAGGTGGAGTTTGTAATCCTTGGCAACGTGGTCGAGAAAAAGGCCGATGCTGGTGTCGATCTCTTTTTTGAATTTGTTTAACATAGCAAATCCCTGATAGTTGTTGACCTTCCACGGAAATCTTTTACAATCACACTATAACCCAACCATGGAGGCTGACATGAAGAAATTTTTGTTTTTTACGATGTTTTTACTTGTAGCGGCGAGCGCCGGTGCGGAAACGGTCTATCTCAAGAGCGGCGCCACGGCAACGGGCAAGATCGTTGAGAAGAACGACAAGAGCGTCGTGATCGATATCGGAGGCGCCACGGTCACTTATTATAACGATGAGATCGATCGCATTGATGCGACCGCGCCCGCAGCGGCTCCGGTTGCGGCGGTGCCTGCGGCTTCTGCAGTTTCTGCAGCTCAACCTGTTGTTCCCTCAGGCCCCATCAGCCAGGCCAAGCATGACCTTATCATGAAGTTTGTCGATGTTTTTGGCACACGTGCCAGCATGAAGGCGAATTTTGACCAGATGATGAGCTCTCTTTCTCCGGAAGAGGCAGCCAAGCTTCGCAATGCCTTTAGTGTTGAAGAGATCATCGAGTTGCTTGTTCCGCTTTATGACAAGTATTTTACCGAAAGCGACCTGGCCGCTTATGTGACTTTCTACGGATCCACGGATGGTAAAAAGCTTGTGGCGACCATTCCGCAGATCATGCTTGGCAGTGTCGAGATCAGTGCCAAGTATTTTGAAGCGCATATGCCGGAAGAATTCAAGAAGGGCATGGCTCCCCGGGCGGCAGCTCCTGTAGCTCCTGTAGCTCCTGCTGTTCCCGCTGCTCCTGCTGAGCAGAAATAGGCCATTATCTCAAGGATGTAAGTTGTTATTTTGCAATGATTTATAGAATTTAGAGCAGATTTTGTTTGATTTTAATCTTCTCCTTTGTTATATTAAGCGACCCTTTTCGCTGTCCTTAATATAATAAAGGAGATTTTTTTATGATCGACCGTTACACACTTTCCAAGATGGGCCGCATTTGGTCCGAGCAGCGCAAGCTCGAGATCATGCTTCAGATCGAAGTCTTGGCCTGTGAGGCCATGTGTCAGCTCGGCAAGATCCCCAAGCCCGCGCTCGAGAAGATCAAAAAGAACGCCAAGTTCGACCTTGACGAGGTCAAGCGCATTGAAGAGCGCACCAAGCACGATGTGGTGGCGTTCATCCATAATGTCGGCGAGAATATCGGAGCGGAAGCCCAGTATCTTCATATGGGGATGACGTCGTCCGACCTTATTGATACGTCTATTTCTGTTCAGTGCGTGGAAGCGTCCGATATCCTGATCGGCGACATGAAGAAGCTGCTGGCGATCCTCAAGGCGAAAGCCAAGAAGTACAAGGATACGGTTTGTATCGCGCGTACCCATGGCGTACATGCCGAGCCGATGACGTTCGGCCTCAAGATGGCGCTTTGGTATGATGAGATGACGCGCAACCTCAAGCGCCTGGAGCTCGCCGCGGAAGATATGCGCGTGGGTAAGCTTTCGGGGGCGGTCGGAACATACGCGAATATTGACCCCTTTGTCGAAGAATATGTTTGTCAGAAATTGAATTTAAAGCCGGCGAATATCGCGACCCAGGTCATTCAGCGCGATCATCACGCGAATTTCCTCAATGTGCTCGCCCTGGTGGGCGCGTCCCTCAATAAATTCGCGACCGAGATCCGCCTGTTGCAGAAGACGGAAGTGCTTGAAGTGGAAGAGCCTTTTTTCAAAGGCCAGATCGGGTCTTCGGCCATGCCGCACAAGCGCAACCCTGTGACGTGCGAGCGGATCTGCGGGCTGGCGCGTATCCTCAAGGCGAATGCGTCGATCGGGCTGGATAATATCGCGTTGTGGCACGAGCGCGACATCAGCCACAGTTCCGCCGAGCGGATCATCCTGCCGGACAGCACGATCGCCCTGGATTATATGCTCAACAAGTTCATCCCCTTGATCGACGGGCTTCTGGTTTACCCCAAGAACATGATCAATTCCCTGCAGATCACGCGCGGGCTGATCTATTCCCAGCGTTGTTTGCTGGAGTTGATGAAGAAGGGCCTGGCGCGCAGCGAGGCTTACGAGATCATTCAGAGCGCGGCCATGCAGGTGTGGCAGGAAACATCCGACTTCCGTGATGTGCTTAACCGCGACCGCCGTGTGCGCAAGTATCTTTCCAAGGAAGAGATCGATGCGTGTTTTGATATCAAGTATTACATCAAGCATCGCGATTATGTGTTCAAGCGCGTGGGGATTAAATAATACTGAGGTCATGCACGGGACATATTGAATTTTTCTGCGGTCGACTGATCGAAAATTCTATGTGTCCCGATAATGATAAAGGGGCAATGTATGGAGAAAAGAGAGAAGCTTTACGAAGGCAAGGCCAAGATCCTTTACGCGACGGATAACGCGGACCTGGTCATCCAGTATTTCAAGGATGATGCGACGGCAGGGAATGGCAAGAAGAAGGGCGTTATCGATGAAAAAGGCGTGATGAACAACGGTATTTCATCGAGCATGTTCGAATTCCTGACAAAGAGCGGGGTCCCTACGCATTTTGTCAAGAAGCTGAGTGACCGTGAAATGCTGGTCAAGAAGGTCAGTATTGTCCCGGTCGAGGTCATTATCCGTAACCGTGCGGCTGGCTCCCTGTGCCGTAATTACGGAGTGCCGGAAGGCAAGACGCTTGCGCGGCCGATCTATGAATTATGCTACAAGAACGATGCGTTCAATGATCCGCTCATGAATGACGACCATGTGGTGGCGCTTGGCCTCGCGACGGAAGAGGAACTGCGTGCGATCAGGACGATCACCATGAAGGTCAATGAGCTGATGAAGAAGTTTTTTCTGGCGCTTAATATCGAGCTGATCGATTTCAAGATCGAGTTCGGCCGCTGTAAGGGCGAGATCATCCTGGCGGATGAGATCTCACCCGATACCTGCCGCCTTTGGGAGGTCGGGACCGGTGTCCGCCTGGATAAAGACCGCTTCCGCAATGACCTTGGCAATATTAAAGAAGGTTATCAGGAAGTCTTAAAGAGAGTAACAGGGAAATGATCTGGCGTATTGAGATCCAGGAAAAACCTGGCATATTTGACTCGACAGGCGCCGGCGTGCGTCACGATATCCTTGACCTTGGCATTGTGTCGGTGAAGGATGTGCGTGCGGTGCAGGTTTTTCTTCTGGAAGGCGATATTGACCGCCCTGTCGCCGACCGCATTTGCCGGAACCTGTTGGTCGATCTTGTTGTGCAGGATTATATCCTGACCGACCGCCCGTCAAAAGTTTCTCCCCGCAAAGGTATCAGCGAAGTTGAGGTTGCGTATAATCCCGGCGTGATGGACCCTGTCGAAGCGTCAACTCTAAAAGGCATCCATGACCTTGGGTTAAGCGGTGTGACCGCGGTCCGTACGGCACGCAGGTATATTATAGAAGGCGCGTTGTCGTCCAAAGAGCTTGAGCTGATCAAAGATAAAGTATTGATGAACAAGATCGTTCAGCATGCGGTCAAAGATGCCCGGGACAGTTTCCGGCCGTTGTCTGTTGCTCAAAAAGAACCTGTGTTAAGCACGCCCGAACCGGCCAGGGTCAGGATGCTCGGCTTGTCCGATAAAGCGCTTGTTGAGTTGAGCAAAAAGGGGCAGCTTTATCTGAATTTGAACGAGATGAAGGTCATCGAGAAGTATTTCGCGGGCTTGAAGCGCGAGCCGACGGATATCGAGCTTGAGACGCTGGCGCAGACCTGGAGCGAGCATTGCAATCACAAGACTTTCCGCGGGAATATCGAGTATACCGTCACCGAAGGCAAGAAGTCGACGACCGAGTTCATTGAGAATCTGCTCAAGCAGACCATCGTTAAAGCCACCAACACGCTGAACAAGCCGTGGTGTGTGTCGGTCTTTCATGATAACGCCGGTGTTATTAAATTTGATGACAAGTTCAACGTGTGTTTCAAGGTGGAGACGCATAACCATCCTTCCGCGCTGGAGCCGTTCGGTGGCGCCAATACGGGCGTGGGTGGCGTTATCCGCGATATCCTGGGGACCGGCCTTGGCGCAAAGCCGATATGCAATACGGATGTGTTTTGTTTTGCCCGTCCGGATTTTGCTTTTGATCAATTGCCGTCCGGAGCCCTTCATCCCAAGCGTGTGATGAAGGGGGTGGTCAGCGGAGTGCGTGATTATGGCAACAAGATGGGCATTCCGACGGTCAACGGGGCTATTTGTTTTGATGACCGTTATGTGGGCAATCCGCTGGTCTTTTGCGGTACGGTCGGGATCATTCCCAGAAAGATGGAACACAAGAAAGTTAAAAAGAACGACCTGATCGTTGTTTGCGGCGGCCGCACCGGGCGCGACGGCATTCACGGCGCAACGTTTTCGTCGGGAGACCTGACGCACGAGTCCGAGGTGGTGTCTTCCGGCGCGGTGCAGATCGGGAATCCTATTGAAGAAAAGAAGGTTTTGGATGTCCTGCTCAAGGCGCGGGATGAAGGCCTTTATACCGCCATTACTGATTGCGGGGCGGGCGGGCTTTCGAGCGCGGTCGGCGAGATGGGTGCGGAATTGGGCGCGCGCGTTGACCTGGAGCTTGTGCCGCTGAAATACCATGGGTTGAATTATGCCGAGATCTGGATCTCGGAATCCCAGGAGCGGATGGTCATGTCGGTCCCTCCGAAGAACCTGGAACGTTTCAAGCAGATATTCGCCGCCGAGAATGTGGATTTTGCGGTCATCGGCACTTTCCCCGGTACGGGGCGGCTCGAACTTTTTTATAATGGCATGCGGATGGCCGACCTGGATATGGCCTTTATGCATGAAGGGACTCCCCGGATCACCAAAAAAGCGTTGTGGTCCGCGCCGAAGCATGAAATGCCGAAATTCGAAAGCCCGGCGGACCTTACGCCGAAGCTGATGGAGGTCCTGGCGGATTTCAATATTTGTTCCAAGGAAGCGGTTGTCCGCCGTTATGATCATGAAGTGCAGGGCGGCAGCGTGGTGAAGCCTTTCGCGGGGCCGAAATGCGATGGCCCATCCGACGCCAGTGTGCTCCGGCCGCGTTTGGGGACGGATAAAGGTATCGCGATATCCAACGGGATCAATCCCCGTTTTGGCGCGATCGATCCGTACTGGATGGCAGCGTCCGCTGTCGATGAAGCGATCCGTCAGATCATTGCAGTCGGCGGGGATCTTTCGCAGGTCGCGCTGCTTGACAATTTCTGCTGGGGGAATCCGGATAAACCTGATCGCCTGGGCGGGCTGGTGCGTGCGGCCAAAGGTTGTCATGATCTCGCGGTCGCCTATGGCACACCGTTCATTTCCGGCAAGGACAGTTTTTATAACGAGTATAACGATAAAGGCAAGTCCATTGCGATCCCCGGGACCATCCTGATCTCTGCGATCGGGATGGTGGCCGATGTTACGCGTTCGGTCACCATGGACCTTAAGCGGGCCGGCGGGCTGCTTTATGTGGTCGGTTCAACATATGATGAATGGGGCGCGTCGGCTTACCTGGCGTCGTACGGTTATATCGGCGGGCAGGTGCCGGTGGTCCGTCCGCGGGAAGCATTGGCTGTTTATACGTCGCTGTCGAAGGCGATCGCCAGGGGACTGGTATCTTCGGCGCATGATTGTTCCGAAGGCGGCCTGGCCGTTGCGGTGGCCGAGATGGCTTTTGCCGGAGGGTTAGGCGCGGCGCTTCTTTTGAAAAGCGTGCCGTATGAGGGGCATTCGGACCGTGATGACATGCTCCTGTTCTCCGAGTCGAATTCCCGTTTTGTCGTTGAGGTCGCGCCTCAGGACAAGAAGGCTTTTGAGAAGGCCGTGAAGGATGTTCCCTGCAAGCTGGTCGGGCAGGTGCTGGCGGATGAAGCGGTGTTTTATTACGGCCTGAAGGACAATCTTTGCCTGAAGGCGGATATCAATGTGCTTAAGGCACAGTGGAAGAAACCATTAATGTTTTAAGGGGCCCCTAATGCCTAAAAAAGAACAGAAGGTGTCGACGGATTTTTACGAAATGGACCAGTGGCGCATTTTTCGCATCATGGCGGAATTCGTGGAGGGGTTTGACCGGCTTCATTCTGTCGAGAACGCGGTGACTATTTTTGGGTCGGCACGTTTGAAGCCGAACCACAGGATGTATCAATTGTGCGAGCAGACGGCGAAGTTGCTGGCAGAGAACAAATATTCTGTTATTACAGGCGGAGGGCCTGGCATCATGGAGGCGGGCAATCGCGGGGCGTTCATGGCGAAGGGCGAGAGCATCGGGCTTAATATCGAGCTTCCCTTCGAGCAGAAGCCCAATCCGTATATCCGGACATTGGTGAACTTCCATTATTTCTTCTGCCGCAAGGTGATGTTCGTGAAATACGCCAAAGCGGTGGTGGTGTTCCCGGGCGGTTTTGGTACGCTTGATGAGCTTTTTGAGAGCCTTACGCTCACCCAGACCGGGCGCATGCCGAAAGTCCCGGTCATTATGGTGGGCAGTTATTTCTGGAAGGGCCTGCAGGAGTGGATGAAGGAAAGGCTGTTGGGCGAGAAGTGCATCGATGAGAACGATCTGTATCTTTATCATATTGTTGATGAGCCGGAAGAAGTGGTCAGGATCATCAAGGATTTTTATCGCAAGAAGAAATGAGCATGGCCAATAAACCCCGCGTCCTAGTATTGCGCACCGCCGGAACGAATTGCAACGTGGAGACCGCTTTTGCCTTTGAGCAATGCGGCGCCGATGTCGATCAGGTCCATTTGCAGGAGCTTTTTGCCGGGCGTGTGGCCATGAAGGATTATCATATCCTGGCGCTGCCGGGCGGGTTCAGCTACGGCGATGATATTGCGTCGGGGCGGATCTTTGCCAATGAGCTGCGCGTCCGGTTGGGCGCAGATGTGGCGAAGTTCATCAAGGACAGGAAGCTCATTATCGGTATTTGCAACGGGTTTCAGATCCTGGTGAAGAGCGGGATCCTGCCCGGGCCTTTTGCCGCAGGTTCAAAGACGATCCAGACGGCGACTTTATTCAATAATGATTCGGGCAAGTTCGAGGACCGCTGGGTGCACCTGAAGGTTGACGGGAAATGCGTCTGGACGAAAGATCTTCCAAAAACAATTTTTATCCCTGTCGCCCATGGCGAGGGGAAATTTATTCCTGTGAACAGGGCTGTGATGGATGGCCTTAAGAAGAACGGGCAGATCGTGTTCTCTTATGTCGCGGCCGACGGAAGTAAGCCGGCGTATCCGGATAATCCGAACGGATCTACGGAAGATATCGCGGGCATTTGCGATCCGACGGGGCGTATCCTGGGGCTTATGCCGCACCCGGAGCGTCATTTTCTTTTTACGCAGCATCCTTTCTGGACGCGCCTGAATGTAGGGGCGTCCCGCCGGGTCGCCCGAACGGGTTTCGGCGACGGCGCCAAGGTCTTCCAGAATGGCATTGATTACGTGAAGAAGCACTTGCTATGAAGAAATTGACTTATAAAGACAGTGGTGTGGATATCCAGAAGGCGGATGAATTTGTCGGGGCTATCAAGGGCCTGGTGAAGTCAACGCGCCAGCCTGGCGTGATGGACCGTACCCGCGCATTTGGTTCGCTGTTCGCGTTGCCTAAGGGGTACAAAGAGCCGGTGCTGGTTTCTTCAACCGATGGCGTTGGTACCAAGCTTTTGATCGCCAATCATGTTGGCAAGCACGATACGGTGGGCATTGACCTTGTTGCGATGAATGTTAATGATGTTCTGTGTGTTGGAGCCAAGCCATTGTTCTTCCTTGATTATGTGGCCTGCGGGAAGGTTGACAAGAAAATTTTAGTTGAGGTGATGAAGGGCATTGCCGAAGGCTGCCGTCAGGCGGGTTGCGCGTTGACCGGCGGTGAAACCGCCGAAATGCCCGGGATGTATAAGGCGGAAGATTACGATCTTGCGGGTTTTACCGTTGGCGTGGTCGAGAAGTCGAAGATCATTGATGGTTCTAAAATAAAGCCGGGAGATGTAGTGATCGCGCTTCCATCGAGCGGCGCGCATTCCAATGGTTATTCGCTGGTGCGTAAAGTTTTTAGTCCTGCAGAGCAAAAGAAATATGCGAAGCTGATCCTTGAGCCGACGCGCATTTATGTGAAGAACATCCTGCCTTTGATCGGCAGGTTTGATATTCATGGTATGGCGCATAATACCGGCGGTGCGTTTTATGAGAAATTGACTAAATGTTTGCCCGACACCTGCGCGCTTGAGATCACCAAAGGGACCTGGCCCATGCCTGAGGTCTTTGATCTGATCATGAAGAAGGCAGATATTGCCGAGCGCGAGTTGTATCGCACTTTTAACATGGGCGTCGGGTTTATTGTGGTCGTGAAGCCTATTGAGGTTATTAAAGTCCAACAGGCCTTGCGCAAGACCGGTATACCGTCGTATGTGATCGGCAAGGTCATCAAGCGCGGCAAAGAGAAGTTAGAATTGATCTAAATGTGTTTTGTCGCCTTATTGCTTGCCGGGGCTGTCGTTGGAACTTAAGCCAATTGCGCAGTAATGAAAAGTTGGAATTGGTTTCATTGTTTTGCAGCTTTTCGGTCTCTAAGCCAATGACTAATGTTTTTGAAGGCTTAAGGGCCGACCGGTGGCATAACCAAAACCCTGCCGAATATGAAGGTCGAGTCTCACGGCTTTTTAGGGCGTCATGGTCGGCCCGGCCGAAAAAATATTGGTCATTGGCTTCAACCGAAAAGCCCTAGCATGAAGGCAGGCGAATGAAGATCCTTGTCGTTGGTTCAGGCGGTCGTGAGCATGCCCTGGTGTGGAAGATCCGCCAGAGTCCTCGTGTGACAAAAGTTTTCTGCGCTCCCGGCAACGGGGGCATCGCCGCTCTCGCCGATTGCGTTAATATCAAAGCGGATGATATTGCTTCCCTCCTCAAGTTTGCTCAAGACAACAAAATAGATCTGACGGTCGTCGGGCCTGAAGTGCCTTTGGTCCTGGGGATCGTTGATGTTTTTGAAAAGGCAGGTTTGAAGGCCTTTGGCCCTTCCAAAGCCGCGGCGCGCCTGGAAGGCAGCAAGGCTTTTGCTAAAGAGTTCATGGCCCGCCATCATATCCCGACGGCCTCGTATGGTTCTTTTGATGCTATTGCGCCGGCCATTGCTTTCCTGGACAAGTGCCGCTTTCCTTTGGTCGTTAAGGCTGATGGATTGGCTGCGGGAAAGGGCGTTATTATTTGTCAGGATAAAGCCGGGGCTGTTGCCGCGCTTAAAAGCATTATGTCGGACCGTGTTTTCAAGGATGCCGGCAAGCGCGTGGTCATTGAAGAATTTCTTTACGGTGAAGAAGCGTCCATCCTGGCGGTCGCTGATGGAAAAGATTTTATTATTCTGGAATCAAGCCAGGACCACAAGCGTATCTTTGACAATGACCAGGGGCCGAATACCGGCGGGATGGGGGCGTATTCGCCCGCGCCGGTCGTGACGCCTGCTTTGATGGCGGAGATATCAGAGACGGTCATCCGGCCGTCGATCGAGGGGATGCACAAGGACGGCGCGCCGTTCAAGGGGATTCTTTATGCGGGCATTATGGTGACAGCACAGGGGCCGAAGGTCCTGGAGTTCAACACGCGTTTTGGCGACCCTGAAACACAGGCCGTGCTTCCGCGGTTAAAAAGTGATATTGTAACTATGATGCTGGCATCTGTTGCCGGCGGTTTGTCAGGGATGGAACTGGAATGGGACAGCCGCGCGTGTGTTTGCGTGGTGATGGCGGCCGGCGGGTATCCGGGCGATTATTCCTCAGGCAAAGAGATCAGGGGTCTGGGGGATGTGCCAGGGGATGCGGGCGTGTTTCACGCGGGGACTAAAAAAGAAGGTGGTAAGGTCGTCAGTTCCGGCGGGCGGGTTTTGGGCGTGACCGCGCTGGGCCCCGGCATCACGCGGGCGATCGAATATGCTTATAAGGCGGTGTCTGTGATCTCTTTTGACGGCATGCAATACAGAAAAGATATCGGGCAGAAGGCGCTTCAAAGATAAGGGAGAAATTTATGTCAAATATACAGGTCGCGTTAATGATGGGCAGCAAGAACGATATGCCGGTCGTGGAAGAGGCGGTCAAGATGCTCGATGCCTTTGGCATAGGCAATGAAGTGAAGGTGCTTTCCGCGCATCGTACGCCCAGACAGACCGCGGAATATGCGCAAGGGCTTGGCGCGCGCGGGATCAAGGTGGTGATCTGTGCGGCTGGCGGGTCCGCGGCATTGGCCGGGACCGTTGCGGCGCATACCCAGATCCCGGTCATCGGCATTCCGCTTGAGTCGATGGGGTTCAATGGCCTGGATGCCCTGCTTTCGACGGTCCAGATGCCGCCCGGAGTTCCGGTGGCGGGCGTTGGCATCGGCAAGCCCGGCGCCAAGAACGCGGCATTGATCGCGGTGCGTATCCTGGCATTGTCTGACGCGAAGCTTCTAAAGAAACTGGACAATTTTACGAATGACCAGGCCGAGAAGATATTGAAGGGTTAACAGGTGCTGCGGTGAAGACCAAAGTCCTTAAGATCGATCTGAGCGCCCCGGGGGCGTCCGCCATCCTTGAAGCCGCGGCCTGCGTGCACAAGGGGGGGCTGGTGGTCTTTCCGACGGAGACGGTTTACGGGATCGCGGCGGACAATTCCAATCCTGTGGCGATGAAGCGTTTGCGGGAAGTCAAGAAACGTTCGGATGACAAGCCGTTCTCTGTGATGATCGCGCAGAAAGAACTTGTCCGTAATTATACGTCATATACAGACCCGAAACTTTTTAAATTGATCGACCGTTATTGGCCGGGGCCGCTTACAGTGATCGTCCCTGCGGCCGGTGAAAAGACGGGGGCGACGATCGGGATCCGTATCCCGGACCATCCGGTGGCCCTCAGGCTGGTGGAGAACGCGCGTTGCACGATCGCGGCGCCATCGGCGAATTTTGAAGGCAATCCGGCACCGACGACCTGTGCCGAGGCTTTGCGTGACCTGGAGGGGCTGGTCGATATTGCGATCGACAGCGGGAAGGTCAATATAGGAACGGCGTCAACGATCGTTGATTTTACGAAGCCGAGGCCGACGGTCGTTCGTGAGGGCGTGATCAGTCAGAAAGACGTTGATGCGGTGGTCGGGCGGAAGAATATCCTGTTCGTTTGTACCGGTAACAGCTGTCGTTCGGTGATGGCGGAATATCTGTTAAAGAAGAGGGTCAAGGGCCGCCAGAACGTCGATGTGGCGTCCTGCGGGACCGGCGTGCTTTTTCCGACATCTGCTAGTCAGGAAGCGGTGCAGGTCCTCAAGAGTTTCGGGATGGACGCGCGCGAGCATTTGTCCCAGCCGGTCACCAACATGCTGCTCAAGAAGTCGGACCTTGTTTTTGTGATGACGCGCGCGCACCGTTCTCAGGTGCTTGAGCGCGTGCCGGGCGTTGAGGCGAGGGTTTATCTGCTGGGCGAGTTTCGCAGTGCCGCGGCCCTTCGGGAGGCCGACCTGGATATTCCCGATCCTATCGGCCACGCGCGGGCGCAATACCAGGCCTGCGCGGCGTTCATCGAGGATTGCCTGGACAGGGTTGTGCCATTAATTTAATTTTTTCGGGTCAGAGGGGTCAATGAAACAATTAACGGTTTTTATCGGCGCGGATCATCGCGGGTTTGCACTCAAGGGCAAGGTGGTCGCGTTTTTGCGCGGCGCGGGGCATGAAGTCGTTGATGTCGGTACGTACGAGCCTGAACCGCCGTGCGATTACCCGAAATTGTCGCTGGCCGTTGCGGCGAATGTGGTGAAACACAAGAATTCGCGCGGTATCCTGGTGTGCATGACGGGGATCGGGCACTCCATCGCGGCCAACAAGGTGCCGGGAGCCTACGCGGCTTTGTGTTATAACCGGGAAGCGGCCGAGCTCTCCCGTCAGCATAACAATGCCAACGTGCTGGTGCTGGGGTCCAGGTTTGTTGGTGAGAAGGCAATGCTTGAGATCATCAAGGTGTGGCTTTCGACGGAGTTTGAGGGCGGGCGCCATTTGCGCCGGGTCAGGCAGATCAGGGCTATTGAAAAACAATTTTCCAAAAGCAAGGGGTAGGGGCGGTTATGAAGGACTTACAGAAGGCGGATCCCGAGGTTTACAAAAGCATTTCCAGCGAACTTAAGCGCCAGAAAGAGAATCTGGAGCTTATTGCTTCGGAAAATATCGTTTCTCAGGCGGTGATGGAGGCCATGGGTTCGGTCATGACCAACAAGTATGCCGAGGGGTATCCCAAGGCGCGCTGGTATAACGGTTGTGAGAATGTGGATGAGGTCGAACAGCTGGCCATTGACCGTTTAAAGGAACTTTTTGGTGCGGATCACGCGAATGTACAGGCGCATTCCGGGTCGCAGGCGAATATGGCGGTGTATCTTTCCGCGGTCAAGCCGGGCGATACGGTGATGGGGTTGGACCTGGCCTGCGGCGGGCACTTGACGCACGGGTTGAAGATCAACTTTTCCGGAAAGCTTTATAATATGGTTTCGTACAAGGTCGATCCCAGGACCGAGTTGATCGACATGGATGAGGTCGAGCGCCTGGCCCTGGAGCATAAACCCAAAATGATCATTGCCGGGTATTCGGCGTATTCGCGCGTGCTGGATTTCAAGCGTTTTCGCGCGATCTGCGACAAGGTCGGGGCGGTGCTTTTTGTGGATATGGCGCATTTTGCGGGATTGGTCGCGGCGGGCGTTCATCCGAGCCCGGTGCCGTACGCGGAGTTTGTTACGTCGACGACCCATAAGACCCTGCGCGGCCCGCGCGGCGGGATCATCCTGTGCAAGGCTGAATTTGCCAAGAAGGTCGACATGAATATCTTCCCCGGGATCCAGGGCGGGCCTCTCATGCATGTGATCGCCGGGAAAGCGGTCGCGTTCGGCGAGGCGCTTAAGCCGGAATTCAAGGCGTATCAGCAGCAGGTGGTGAAAAACGCCAAGGCGTTCGCTGCGGCGCTGGAAAAACGGGGTTTTCGTATTGTTTCCGGAGGGACGGATAATCACCTGTTCATGGTTGATCTTCGCCCGAAGAATATTTCGGGCAAGGATGCGGCCACGTTGCTGGATGCTGTCAAGATCACCGTTAACAAGAACCTTATTCCTTTTGATACCCAGGCACCGGCGGTGACCAGCGGGATCCGTATTGGCACGCCCGCGCTTACCACGCGCGGGATGAAAGAAGCCGAAATGGACATTGTTGCCGGCTTGATCGACGAGGCCATTGTCCATCGTGATAATGCGGCTGCGCTTGACAAGGTCCGCGCGGGGGTCGAGGCATTGACACGGAAATTTCCTATCTATGAGGGGTTGGTGTACTGATGAAATGCCCTGCCTGTGCGTATAAGGATACAAAAGTCGTTGATTCGCGTGAGAACGCGGAAGCCACGTCTACCCGCCGGCGTCGGGAATGCCTTAAATGTGCCAAACGGTTCACCACGCATGAATATGTTGAACAGGTATCGCTGATGGTCATCAAAAAAGACGCGCGGCGCCAGCCGTATGACCGTTCGCGCGTGATCAACGGTATTATGAAGGCCTGCGAGAAGCGGCCGGTGAGCGTGGCGCAGGTGGAAGAGGTTGCGGTTGATATCGAGCGTACGATCCAGAAGAAATATGACCGTGAGGTGGATTCTTCGGTGATCGGCGAGCTGATCATGGACAAGCTTTACACGCTTGATGAGGTGGCTTACGTGCGTTTCGCGTCGGTATACCGCCAGTTCCGTGACGTCAGTCATTTCATGAAAGAGATCCAGGTGATCCTGGAGCGTGAACGCGACCTGAAAAGGAAGAAATAATATGGTCGAGATCGAGTTGGTCAAGATCATCATTGATGAAAAGAATCACGATCAGGCCGTGGTGCTGCGCGAAAAAGGCGGTTCCCGGCAGATCCCTATTGTTATCGGCCTCGTGGAAGCTACCAGCATCCAGATGAAGATCGCCGGGATCGAGGCGCTGCGGCCGCTCACGCATGACCTTCTTGTCGCGGTGATCTCCGCGCTGGGCGCCGAGGTGGAGTGCCTGTCGATCGATGACCTGGTGGACGGCACGTTCTTTGCCAAGCTGCGTTTGCGCGACAAGGCGGGGCATTCGGTCAGCATTGATTGCCGTCCGTCGGACGGGATCGCGGTGGCCGTCCGTTATAAGGCCATGATGTTCGTGGAAGAAAAGGTTTTTTCCCAAGCATTAACGAATGATTTGTGAGGCATCCCTGTGCCCACTTTTTGTAGTCTGCCTGAAGTCCCCTCACTGATCGGATTAGCCCGCAAAGAGCGCGTGTCCCTTTATCTGGTCGGCGGGTATTTGCGCGACCAGCACCTTGGCCGCTGCGGCCGTGACCTGGATTTTATCGTATCGAAGGGAGCTGTGGCGTTTGCCCGGGTTTTCGCCCGGAAGTCGCGCGGGGCTTTTATCCTGCTTGATGCCGAGAACGGCTGTGCCCGTGTGGCCATTAAAAGCCGTGAGGGGCTTTGGACTTATGACTTTGCCGACCTGAGGGCGAAAGATCTCGCCGGCGATATTAAAAAGCGCGATTTCACCATCAATACGCTGGTCGTCGACCTGATGGCACTTAAGGCCGGACAGGACATCCTTTCTGCGTGCCTGAAAAATCCCAGGGCCCTTTCGGATATAAAAGCCAAGGTGATCCGCATGACCGGCGCCGCGGCGTTCGATGATGACCCTCTTCGTCTGTTGCGGGCGTACAGCCTTTCGGCCCAGACGGGGTTCAGGGTCGATCCCAGGACATTGTTGGCCATTAAGCCGCGCATACGCCTGATCCGTAAAGTATCGCCCGAGCGGGTCCGTGACGAATTATTCAAGATCTTTGAGACGACGCGGGCTGCGCGGACTATTCGGCTGATGGAAAAAAGCGGATTGCTGTTTGCGGTCATCCCTCAGCTGAAGCTGCTCGAAAGTGTGCCCAAGGGCGGGTATCATCATTTGAATGTGTGGAAACATTCGCTGCTTGCGCTGGCCGAGTTTGAAAAATCGCTGAAGGCGGTCCAGCCCGGATCCGAGTTGGGGCAGTATTTTTCGGCCATTGTTGGCGGCGGGCATTCACGCGCCGCGCTTATTAAATTCGCCTGTTTACTGCACGATACCGGCAAGCCGGAAACCCGCAAGGAAATGCCGGGCGGGCGTTTGAGCTTTCATGGCCACGAGCGTGTGGGCCGGGATATTACGCGCATTATCAGCCGTCAGCTTAAGCTGTCGACGGCCGAACGGTACGCCCTGGAAGATATGGTGGCATTGCATCTGCGGCCGGGGTATATGTCGAATTATAAGAAGGCGCCCGGGAAGATGGTGTTCCGTTTCTTGCGGGATGCAAAAGAAGAGGCTGTGTCGGTGCTTCTACTGGCACTTTGTGACCAGCGCGCTACCCGCGGCCCACTGACGAAACCTGAAGATATCCAACATCAGGCGGAGATCATCGATCCTTTGATCGGATTATTTTTTGAGAAGAAGAGAGAGAAGCCGTTTGTTCGTCTTATTGATGGCAATGACCTGATCAAAGAGTTAAAATTGGTTCCTGGCCCGGAGTTCAAATCTATCCTGGCCGCTATTGATGAGGCTCAGCATTTGGGGAAGATTACGACTCGTGAGCAGGCGTTGGATTTTGTTTACCTCCTCCCTCTCCGGTAGGGAGGAGGTTTGGGATAAAAAAATGAAGATTCGTAATATCGAAGTCAATATCGTCAAAGGCTCTGTTGCCGGCCTGCCGGTGATGACGGGCATTGTCAATGAGTTCACGGTCCGCGCCGCGTGCGCGGACATGATCAGGCAAGCTGCGGCGCAGGGGAAGCCTTCGGTCATGATCCCGGCACTGGGTTGTGCCAGGGGCGCGTTCCCTTTGGTGGGCTGCGCCAAGATCATTTCACAGGAAGTGCTGCGCGCCGGGCGCGAAGGCCGCGGGTCGCTGGGAGAGATCAATATTTGCCTGGATACGGATCAGGCCTTTGATATTTTTGCCAAACAGGTATTCGGGTATCTGCGGCATGTGACGGAAGATATGGGCTGGGGGCCGTACGTGACGACCGATATTATTATTGAGGTCGAGGGCGGGGTCGTCGTGATCGAGCGTTCCAATCCACCCTATGGCCTGGCTTTACCCGGCGGGTTCGTGGATAACGGCGAGAGCCTGGAAGACGCCGCCTGCCGTGAGGCCAGGGAAGAGACCGGCCTGGAGTTGGCCGACCTTAAGCAGTTCCATACCTATTCCGACCCGGGCCGTGACCCGCGGTTCCATACAGTGACGACGGTCTTCATTGCCCGGGGCATAGGCCAGGCGCAGGCCGGGGATGATGCCAAGGCGCTTATGATCGTCCCGCTGGCGGAATTGCGTAATTTGAAATATGCGTTCGATCATGATCGTGTGATCGCGGATTATATGGAACACCGGCGGTCTTTGAAATGATCGTCAATCAATAGGGTGGCCACCTCTGTCGGTTTTTTGGGCCCGGGATGGCGATCCTGTAAGAAGGAAATGACGCGGGGTTTATTTGCGTTGACACCAGGGGCGCTGACGATACAATTTAACCTGATCCGTTTTAATGGACTTGTAACATGATATTTAGGTTGCAATCTTATATGCGATATTTCTTTCTGTTGTTAACGCTGTTCTCTGCCGTTACGCCCCTTTACGCCGCGACGGATCCTCTGGCCGACCTCAAGGCCGCGATCATCCAGGAGGATTTCAAGGGCGCGAACACTCTTGCCAGAGACCTGCTCGGGCAGCACCTGTCCCGGTCCCGGTCGGCCGAGGTTGAATATTACCTGGGGTTGAGCCATTTACGCCTGGCAGAATATCCCAAGGCGTATGAGATCTTCAGGAAGCTTTTGTCGGAACGCCCGGCTATCGATATTTATGACAAGGCCTCGGTGGGGGTCATCGACGCGCTTTACATGCAGGGGCAATACGAAAGCGCTTTAAAAGAAGTTACTTCTTTGATGGGGAAGCGCCGCGATTCGGAGCAGATGGGACTTATTTATTTGAAGGCTGCGCGCGTGAACCTCAAGCTGGCGCGCTGGAACAAGGCCCGCGAGTTTTTGCAGAAGATCATCAGCGAATATCCGGAGAGTTTCGAGGCTGATATTGCCCGCGGCCTTCTGGAAGAAAAACAGTATTTTGCCGTCCAGGTGGGGTCGTTCAACGACAAGTCGCGCGCCGAGAAGCTGATGAAAGAGCTTCTGGACCGCAAGGAGTACGCGTATATCGTCGAGACCCGTTCGCCCGAGGGCCGGCAGTATTATCGCGTGCGCGCGGGACAGTTGACCGCACTTAAAGACGCCCTGGAGCTGGAGCAGAAACTTTCCGGCCTGGGTTATCCAACCCTGATCTATCCTTAATGGACGATACTTTCTCCGCTTTCCTTCAACGGTCCTTGTCTGAAAATGATATTGTGTTCCTGGTCGGGCCTTCGGCTGTCGGGAAATCCGCGTTCGCGTTCGAGGCGGCCCGTCGCCTGAACGGTGAGGTCGTTTCCTGCGACGCGATGCAGGTTTACCGCGAGGTCGATATTGCCAGCGACAAGCCATCCGCGTTCATGCGCGCCGCCGTGCCGCATCATCTTCTGGACGTGGTTTCGGTGGAAGAAGATTTTAATGCGGCCAAATACCGGGTGCTGGCGGTCGCCGCGATCGAGGATATCGTAAGGCGCAAGCGCAAGGCGGTCGTATGTGGCGGCAGCGGGATGTATATGGCGGCCATTCTCGACGGGATGTTTGAATCTGTTCCGGTGCCGGATGGGGTGCGGGAGGCACTGCTTGAACGTGCCGGGCATGAGGGACTGGGTGTGCTCTATCGGCGGCTGGGAGAGGTTGATCCTGACGCCGCGGCGAAGATCAATGCCAACGACCGGGTGCGCATTGTCCGGGCGCTGGAGGTTTTCGAGGCTTCCGGCATTCCGATCTCCCGGTTGCAGAGAACGCGCGACGGGCTTTGGGGAAAACAGCCGATCGCGCTCATCGGGCTTGAACGGCCGCGTGAGGAGCTGTATGCCCGGGCGGAAGCGCGGGTGGACGCCATGTTCGCGGCGGGGCTGGTGGACGAGGTGCGCGGGTTGATGGCACGGAAGCTGTCATCCAGCGCTGCGAGGCTGATCGGGATCCCCGAAGTGAAGGGGTTCCTTGACGGTGAATACGGGGAAGAAAAGGCCGTAGAGTTGATGAAGCTTCATACGCGTCATTATATCAAAAGGCAAATGACCTGGTTTCGTAAAGATCAACGGATCAAATGGAGTGCTCTTGTATGAAAAAAGAACGTGTATTGCTGGCGATCGTTGATTTTAAAGAGAGGAGTCCGTGGCCTTTGCATCAGACAGCCTATGAGATGGAGGAGCTGGTCAAGGCGTGTAACGGGGAGGTGGCGGGCAAGGTGATGTGCCCCGCGCATCCGCCGGAAGCGGCAACGCTGATCCACAAGGGCAAGGTCCAGGAGATCGCGGCATTGGTGCCGGTCCTTGAGGCTGATACGGTCATTTTCAGTGCTGAACTTAAAGGACGCCAACAGCGTGAGCTGGAAGAAGCTTTGGGCGCAAGGGTGTTTGACCGCACGCAGCTGATCCTGGATATCTTTGCCCGCCGTGCCATATCGCTCGAGGGGAAGCTGCAGGTCGAGCTGGCGCAGCTGCAATATCGTTTGCCGCGCCTGTCGGGGAATTATGAGGCTCTTTCACGGCAGGGCGGCGGCATCGGGACCAGCGGCCCCGGCGAAACAAAGCTCGAGACTGACCGCCGGCGGATCGAACAGCGGGTGGACAGGATCAAGAAAGACCTGGAGGATGTGACCCGGTCGCGCCAGGTGAAACGCAAGAAGCGTCAGGGGCGGTATATCCCTCTCATCTCGCTCGTCGGGTATACGAATGCAGGGAAGTCGACATTACTCAATACGCTGACCGATGCGCACGCGGTCACCAGGGACGGCCTTTTTACCACGCTTGATTCGCTGGCGCGCCAGTGCAGCCTGCCGAACCGGCAGCAGGTTGTTTTTTCCGATACTGTTGGGTTCATGCATGATTTGCCGCACAATCTGATCGAGGCGTTCAAGGCAACGCTCGAAGAAGTCCAGGGCGCGGATCTTTTGTTGCATGTGCTGGATGTCAGCAATCCGGAATACCTGAACTTTAAGACATCGGTCGATCATGTGCTTGAGCAGATCGGCGCGCTCAAGAAGCCGACGATCCTTGTGCTTAACAAGATCGACCAGGTGGCGGATAAAAGTATTATTGTCGATGCTCATCGCAAGTTCGAGAACACGGTCGAGATATCGGCATCGTCCCAGTTGAATATCGGCGCGCTCTTGAGCCTTGTGGAAGATCATCTTGCCGAGCAGGTCATTGAAGTGGATGTGGTGCTGCCGATGGACCGGATGGACCTGGTGCGTTTGGCCCATCAGGAAGGCGATGTCATATTAGAGGAATACGGCGCTGACGGTATTCATTTGCAGGCGCGTGTGCCGGCGCATCGCGCGGAGCAGTTCAAGAACGGATGATGGCGATTAGATAATCTAATTTTTTTGATAAGTTCCTCTTGACAAAGTGATGAGCTTGTATTATGCTTTTCAGTGGAGGTCAAGAGGGCAATATGCGGACAGAAAGAAATCTGAACGATTTTGATGTTCCGATCGATCCGCAGGCTCCGCTCTTTGTGATAGGCGTCGCGTCCGATATGGTCGGGGTCCCGATCTGGACCTTGCGCAAGCTTGACGAGATGGGCGTGGTCAGTCCTCAGCGCGTTGGCGTGCGTACGCGCTGTTATTCGCAGGTTCAGATCCGGCGGCTGACGTATGTGCGTTATTTAATGGAAGAGCGCCGGGTCAATATCAGCGGTGTCAAAGTGATTCTTGAGATGGAAGCCCCTCGGCATTAATTTTTTTTGATTGATGCTTAGCACTCACGGCGATTGAGTGCTGGAAAAGATTTCAGTTTTGATCACGACCAATCATTAACATTCAAATCAGGAGGTGTGTTATGTCATTTTTTCTACAAAAACAAAATGCAGCGTGGAAAAGCCCTTTGTTCGAGATGCAGAGGTTCCATCGTGACCTGAACCGGTTCCTTGAGGCGTCGATCCCCGGCAGGGGAGATGATGACGTTTCTTTACTGACAGGCGGATGGTCGCCGGCCGTGGATGTGATTGATAACAAGGACGGTGTGGTGGTAAAAGTGGAATTGCCGGGGATCAGGAAAGACGATATCAATGTTTCCATTGAGAATAATGTCCTTACGGTCCAGGGAGAGAAGAAGCCCGAGTTGGAGAATCCGGAGGCAGATGTGTTGCGGTCCGAGCGGTATTATGGTTCGTTTTACAGGGCGTTTACTTTACCGTCAAGTGTTGACGCGCAGAAAGTGAGTGCGAAGTTCGAGAACGGGGTCCTTGAGTTATCGGTGCTCAAGAAGGAAGAGGCAAAACCCAAACAGATCAGGATCGATGTGCGGTAAACAAGTGATGTACCGTGAAGGTAAGGATAATTAAGGAAAAGAAAGTAAGGGAATTTAACAAGGAGGGGTTTATGCAACGGGATTCGTCAGTCGCGATGGTGGCCGTCTTAACCGGAGTTCTGTTGTTGTCATCGACGCCAGTTCATGCGTCATTGGGAAAGGCAGCGCCGGATAAGGATGAGGTTGTCGCATTGAAGGACCAGGTCGCGGCATTGCAGGGCAAGATCGAGGTGCTGGAACAGAAGCTTGGTGCGCAAAGTGGTCCTGGCGTTCCTGTGGCGGCTTCTGTGGGGACATCATATTCAGTGAATCCGGCAGGATCCGTTGGATATAGTTATGATCCTTTTGTCATGATGGATGCAATGGAGCAGAATATGCAGGCCATGATGGGGCAGTTCGCTCCCGGAACGGGCATGATGCCCAGGGCGCGCAATAGTCTGGGCGCATTTAGTCCGGATTATGATATTAAGGAAAGCGGCCAGGCGTATATCATTACGTTTGATATGCCGGGGATGGATAAGGCCAAGATCAATGTGGAAGTGAAAGAGGGCGTCCTCTTGGTTTCCGGAGAAAGGTCGTCCGAGGCCGAGGCCAGCCAGGGGAGTAAAGTGTATCGCCAGCAGCGGAGTTTCGGGTATTTCTCCCGGAGGATCCCGTTGCCGAAAGACGCGATGTCTGATGGCGTGCAAGCCAGGTATGATAACGGGGTTTTGATCGTCACTGTTAACAAGAAAGAAGCCGCCTCGAAGAAAGATGCGGCGCAGAAAGTAGAAGTAAAATAATGAATCCAATGCAAATGGACCCTCAGCAGGAGAACAAGAGCGCGCTGGAGCTTTACGGGCGTGATCTGACGGAATTGGCGCGCAGGGGGAAACTCGACCCTGTGATCGGACGTGACGAGGAGATCCGTCGTGTGATCCAGGTGCTTTCCCGGCGTACGAAGAATAACCCTGTCCTGATCGGCGAGCCGGGCGTGGGCAAGACCGCCATTGCCGAGGGGTTGGCCCAGCGGGTCGTATCGGGCGATGTTCCTGAGGGCCTTAAGAACAAGCGGGTGGTGACGCTTGATATGGGCGCGCTTCTGGCCGGCGCGAAATTCCGCGGGGAATTCGAGGAACGGTTGCGTGCTGTTCTTAAAGAAGTGGAAGAGAAGGACGGCGATATCATTCTTTTTATCGATGAGCTTCATACGATCGTTGGCGCGGGGCGCGCGGAGGGCGCGATCGACGCGTCGAATCTTCTCAAGCCGGCGCTGGCCAGGGGGACTTTGCGCTGTGTGGGCGCCACGACTCTGGATGAGTATCGGCAGCATATTGAAAAGGACGCGGCACTTGAGCGTCGGTTCCAGCCGGTGCTGGTGGCGGAACCGTCGGTCGACGATACGGTGGCGATCCTGCGGGGCCTTAAGGAAAAATATGAAGTGCATCACGGCGTGCGGATCGAGGACCGCGCGCTGGTTGCGGCCGCAGTGATGTCCGAGCGGTATATTGCTGATCGTTTTCTGCCGGATAAGGCCATTGATCTTATTGATGAAGCGGCATCCCGTTTGCGGATCGCCATCGACAGCATGCCACAGGAGCTTGATGCCAGCGAGCGCCGGTTACGGCAGCTGGAGATCGAGCGCCAGGCTCTGGCCAAAGAGAAAGATGATGCTTCGCGTGAACGCCAGCGCAAGATCGAGGAGGAACTCAAGAGCCTGAAACAGGCGAACGCGAGCCTGCGCGAGCGCTGGCAGAAAGAAAAGGGCTTTATCGCACGGATACGCAAGATCAAATTTGAGATGGAGGAATTGCGCGCGGCGGGCGACAAGGCCGAGCGTGAGGGCGATCTGGCGCGGGCTTCCGAGATCCGTTACGGCAAATTGGGCGCTTTGAACAAGGAGTTGGAAGTCGAGAATAAGGCGCTCATTGCGGCACAGGGCGGGCATCCCCTGCTTAAAGAAGAGGTCGGCGAGGATGATATCGCGCATGTGGTGGCCAAGTGGACGCGCATTCCTGTTGATAAGCTTCGGCAGGGTGAGCAGGAAAAGCTGGTGCATATTGAGGAAGAGTTGAAGCGCCGGGTGATCGGGCAGGACGAAGCTGTCGGCCTGGTGGGCAGCTGCGTGCGGCGGTCGAGAGCGGGGCTTTCCGATCCGCATCGTCCGATGGGTTCGTTCATTTTTGTCGGGCCCACAGGCGTAGGGAAGACCGAGCTGGCTCGGGCGTTGGCAGGCTTTCTTTTTGATGATGAGAACGCGCTGATCCGCCTGGATATGAGTGAGTATATGGAAAAACATTCCGTGTCGCGCCTTATCGGGGCGCCGCCGGGGTATGTGGGTTTTGAAGAGGGCGGACAGCTGACCGAGGCCGTGCGCCGCCGGCCGTATTGCGTGCTTTTGTTTGACGAGATCGAAAAAGCGCATCCGGATGTTTTTAACACATTGTTGCAGCTCCTCGATGACGGCCGCCTGACCGACAGCCAGGGGCGGGTGGTGAACTTCAAGAACACGATCATCATCATGACATCGAATTTGGGGAATAATAATGAAGGGGAGGCGGTGCAGGATGCGCTGCGGTCGTTCTTTCGTCCGGAGTTCCTTAACCGTATTGACGAGATCGTTGTTTTCCGCCGGCTGGACCGCGGGGATGTCGCGCGCATAGCGGATATTCAGCTGGATATCCTTAAAAAGCGCCTGGCGGAGCGGCGTATCGGGCTGACTGTTTCCGGTGAAGTCCGTGCCTGGTTGGCCGAGCGGGGTTACGATCCGCAATTCGGGGCACGGCCGCTGAAGCGCCTGATCCAGCGCGCGGTCCAGGACCCGATCGCGCTTAAGCTTCTCAAGGGCGGGATCAGGGAGGGCCAGTCCGTGGAAGTCGTCCTGAAAGGCGGAGTCCCGGTTGTTCTTTGAAAATCGGTTTGAATTGCATTGCCGGTTTGTTAGAATGCTGTCATGCGTAAACATGATGTCATTTTTGTCCTTGGGCTTTTCATCGCCGGTATTGATGCGCCGTTGTTCGCGGCCCAGGCCATGAAGGACGGGTTCTATGATGAATTTGATGACAAGGGCGTGCTGGCGCGGACGGTCGAATATCAGTTGGGGGTGGCCCACGGACGGTTCCGTGCTTTCTATCCCGACGGTCTCTTGCATTTGAGCGGGACGTACCTTAACGGCAAGCTTAACGGGCTGCTGATGGAATATTATCCCGATGGCAAGCCCAAGGTCAAGTCCTTCTACCGCGATGGCGTGCTTCACGGGCTTGTGACGAGTTATTATCCGAGCGGGCGGATCATGAGGGAGGAGCCGTTCGTTGCCGGCTGGAAAGAGGGCATCGTCCGTGAATATTCCGAGGACAGTGTGCTGGTCTTTGAGCGCCAGTACCGCCATAACCAGGAGGACGGGCTGACCAAGAAATATTTCAGTTCGGGCGGGGTTTATCGCGAATACGATTACCGCAACGGCGTGCAGTACGGCCGTATCCGTGAATTCACCCCCGACGGGAACCTTAAGGGCGTTTATCGGTCTTCCGATGGAATTCGCAGCGGGGTTGGCCGGGAATATTCTCCGACGGGTGAGTTGCAGAACGAAGGTTTTTATGAGAACGATGCTTTGAGCGGCCCTGTAAAGATCTTTTACAAGAGCGGCAAGCTGCGGGTCAAAACGAATTATACCGCCGGAAGGATGGATGATCCGGCCTGGCGTGAATATTATGAGGGCGGCGCGGTCCATTGGCTTGTCCCTGTCAGGATGGACAGTAAAGAAGGTGTCGGGCGGGAATATTTTGAAGACGGCCAGCTTAAATGTGAAGGGCCTTTCAAGGATAACGAGCGTTCCGGTGTTTTTAAAGTTTACGATGGCGCGGGGGTCCTGGCCGCGGAAGAGACTTACGAGGCCGGCCGGCTCGCGCGGAGGGTCGAATACTTTCCGTCGGGAAAAGTGAAGAGCGACCAGTATTTTTTCAGCGAGACGGGAGGGGCGAAGAACGCGTTGTAACAGCATTTGACATTATGCGTTCTTTTTTTTATAATCTCGCGCTAGCAAAGAGGCGTCAAGAGTGCCAAAAAGGATGTTTGTATGGTTCGTGCCAATCAACAGCAGCGCAAAGATGTTGTCCTGACGATGGTGGTCCAGCAGTATATCCGTACGGATACGCCGGTAAGTTCGGCGTTCATCGCGGACGGTTATGAGGACGGTATCAGTTCCGCGACCATCCGTAATATTCTGGCGGACCTGGAGTCTGATGGTTATCTGATGCATCCGCATACTTCGGCGGGGCGGATCCCGACCCAGCGCGGGTACCGGTACTTTGTTGATTTTCTGATGAGGGAGATCGCGCTGGTGGAAGAAGAGCGCCGTTGTATCCAGCGGGAATACGAGCAGGGGGTGCGGGAGCTGGTATCTTTGATGGAGCGCACTTCCGCGGTGATATCGGACCTTACGCATTGCGCGAGCATTGTGACCCTTGAGGGTTATCCGCGGACCTATTCGTTCCGCGGCACTAATTATCTGGCAGAGGCGGTGGGCGCGCAGGGATTGCGCAAGATGGCGTGTATTTTAAAGGCGTTGGAAGAAAAAGAGCGGATCCTGGAGGTGTTGCGCCGGGACCTGGATAAAAGAATAAAGATCTATATCGGCCAGGAAACAGCGTGCGTGGATTTTGATGACTGTGCCATGGCGGTATCGCATTTCAAGACCCGCGGCGGTGCGGCCGGGCATATTGCGGTATTGGGTTCGACCAGGATGGATTACGCGCGGGTGGTCTCGGCCCTTGAATATGTGTCGGAATTGATGAGAGAGTTGGATTGATTATGGCAGACGAAAAAGCGAATGATGCGGGATTGAATGACGTTGGCGTAGGGGCCGACCTTGTGTCGGCCCGGCAAATAGACAATACTCCGGTCGTCACTGAAATCGAAAAGCTTCAACAAGAGTTGGGCGAAGCCAAAGATAAATATATCCGCCTGTTCGCCGAGTTTGACAATATGCGCAAGCGCCATGAACGTGAACGCGCGGAGCTTATCAAATATGCTCATGAGGAAGTTATTATTGAGATGCTCGGGTTTTATGAGGATTTTGAGCGTTCGGTAACGGCTGCGCGCGCGAATCCTGCGGAAGGATCGTCGTTGTTAAAGGGTGTCGAGATGGTCTTAAAAAGGATGCAGGAACTTCTCAAGAAATATGACGTGACTGAGATCGACGCTGCGGGGAAGAAATTCGACCATACCTGCCATGAAGCGCTCATGGCGGTCGAGTCGGACGATGTCGATGACGGGACGGTCCTGGAAGTGTTCCAGAAGGGTTATATTATGGATGGCCGCGTCGTACGCACGGCCAAGGTGAAGGTTTCAAAGAGGAATTAACGCGTGATCAAGGATTAAATTTTTAATAATATAAAAAGGGGCATGATATGGCAAAGTTCATAGGTATCGATTTAGGCACATCAAATTCAGCGGCGGCAGTCATGGAAGGCGGCCGTCCGGTGATCATTCCGTCGGCGGAAGGCGCCGGCGTGGCTTCGGGCAAGGCGTTCCCTTCTTTTGTGGCGTTCACCAAGGATGACCAGCGCCTGGTGGGTGAACCGGCGCGCCGTCAGGCCGCGGTGAATTCCCAGGGCACGATTTATGCCGCCAAGCGCAAGATGGGGACCGACCATAAATTCAATGTGATGGGCAAGGAATTCACGCCCCAGCAGGTATCGGCGTTCATCCTGCAGAAGATTAAGGCGGATGCCGAGAAGTATTTGGGTGATACGGTTGATGGCGCGGTCATCACGGTCCCGGCGTATTTCAATGACAATCAGCGCCAGGCCACGAAGGATGCGGGCGAGATCGCGGGCCTCAAGGTCATGCGGATCATCAATGAGCCGACGGCCGCGTGCCTGGCTTACGGGATCGACAAGGCCGGCAAGGAACAGAAGATCATGGTGTTCGACCTTGGCGGCGGTACGCTGGACGTGACCATCCTCGAGATGGGCGAAGGCGGGACCTTTGAGGTCCTTTCCACCAGCGGCGACAATTTGCTCGGCGGCACAGACATGGATAATGCGCTGATCGGGCATATCGTCAATGAGTTCAAGAAGGAAAGCGGCATTGACCTTTCGCAGGACAAGATGGCGTTCCATCGTTTGCGTGAAGCGGCGGAAAAAGCCAAGGTTGAGCTTTCCAGCACGGTCCAGACCGAGGTCAACCTTCCGTTCATTACGGCGGACGCTTCCGGCCCGCGGCATTTGGCCCTGACCCTTGACCGCGCGAAACTGGAATCCCTGGTCGGCCCTATTGTGGAACGTTGCCGCGGACCTATCCGTCAGGCGATGAAAGATGCCTCGGCCAAGCTCGGGACAGAAGTGAAAGTCGACAAGATCATCATGGTCGGTGGGCCTACCCGCATGCCGATCGTTCAGGATTTCGTGGAGAAAGAGGTTGCCCAGAAGATCGAGCGCGGGATCGACCCGATGGAGTGCGTGGCCCTCGGGGCCGCGGTCCAGGCGGGGATCATCAAGGGGGATGTGAAAGATGTGCTTCTTTTGGATGTGACGCCCCTGACGCTCGGGATCGAGACAATGGGCGGGGTCATGACCAAGATGATCGAACGCAATACGACCATCCCGACCAAGAAGAGCAATGTATTTTCAACGGCAGAAGACAATCAGCCCGCGGTCACGATCCGCGTCCTGCAGGGTGAGCGCCAGATGTCCAATGACAATGTCGAGCTGGGCCGTTTTGACCTGGTGGGTATTCCGCCTGCTCCGCGCGGGGTTCCGCAGATCGAGGTGACCTTTGATATCGACGTGAACGGGATCGTGCATGTGCACGCCAAGGATAAGGCTACAGGGAAAGAGCAGTCCATTCAGATCACGTCCCCCAAGAAATTGTCCGAGGAAGAGATCCAGAAGATGGTCAAAGACGCCGAGAAATATGCCGAGCAGGACAAGAAGAGCAAGGAAGAAGCCGAGATGGTCAACCAGGCGAACACCCTTGTTTATTCGACGGAGAAAGCGCTCAAGGATTACGGCGACAAGGTGCCGCAGGCCGAGCGTGAGGAGATCATGAAGGAGCTTGAAGCGCTCAAGCAGGCGGTCAAGGACAAGAACGCGGACCGCGTCAAGACCGCGACGGAAGCGCTTACCAAGGCCAGCCATAAATTGGCCGAGGAAATGTATAAAGCCACGGCTGCGCAGGCCGGCGGAGCCGGGGCGGCCGAAGGCGGCGGGGCGGGGCCGGATGCGGCCGGTGCCGGGCAGGGCCAGCCGGATCAGCCCAAGGAAGAGCCGAAGTCTGACGGCCCCAAGAAACGCGACGGCGTTATTGATGCCGACTTTGAAGTAAAGGATGATAAATAACCTCCTTCACCCCGGGGGTGAAGGAGGTTCCCGGGGTGAAACGGTTAATTAATATATGAAAAAAGATTACTACGAAATATTAGGGATCAAGAAAGACGCGGCTGTCGCGGATATCAAGAAGGCATACCGGGCGCTGGCGATGCGCCATCATCCGGACCGTGTCGAGGAGTCCGAGAAAAAGCAGGCGGAGGAGAAGTTCAAGGAGATCTCGGAGGCTTACGGCGTCCTTTCGGACGCGCAGAAGCGCCAGACCTATGACCAGCATGGCCACGCGGGTATTGATCAGAGCTATACCTCGGATGATATTTTCCGCGGGGCGGATTTTTCCAGTGTTTTCGGGGAAAGCGGTATGGACGATATCCTTAGCCAGTTTTTCGGAGGGTCTTTTGGCGGAGGCGGCGGGCGGCGCCAGCAGCGCCGGGCGGCGCGCGGCCGTGATATCCAGTATGAAGCGGAGCTTACGCTCGAAGAAGTGTACAGCGGGGCTAAAAAAACCATCAAGGTCCCGCGCAATGAAGTGTGCCGGGATTGCCAGGGCAATGGTTCGAAGAATGGCACGGCTCTTTCTGACTGCCAGGCATGCGGCGGGCGCGGCCAGGTGATGATGAACAGCGGGTTCTTCCGCATGGCGCAGACCTGTCCGTCCTGTCAGGGGGAAGGGCGTATCATTAAAGAGACCTGCCCCAAGTGCAGCGGGCGCGGCGCGATCAAGCATGTGCGCGAGATCGAGGTGAATTTCCCGCGCGGGTTGGATAATGATTCGCAGATGCGTTTGCGCGGCGAGGGGGAGATCGGCCCCGGAGGGCCGGGCGACCTGTATCTGTTCATCCGTGTCAAGCCGCACGCGAAATTCCGCCGTGTGGGCAATGACCTGGAGCTTGATCTTCCTGTGAGTTTCGTGAAGGCGGCTCTGGGAGGGGAAGTGGTGGTGCCCACTGTTGACGGACAGGTCACGATGAAAGTCCCCGCGGGGACTGAAAGCGGAAAAGTTTTCCGTGTGAAGGGCAAGGGAATGCCTGACCTGCGCGATGAGCGCGTGTCCGGCGAGATCTATGCCCGTGTGATGGTCGATGTCCCCAAAAGGCTGTCCAGTGAACAGCGCCGCCTGCTGGAAGAATTTGCCAAAGCCAGCGGTGAAAGTACGGACGCAGCGGATTCTTTGCAGGACAAGATCAAAAAAGTCTTTAAATAACAGGTCGGATCAAGCCGCTATGAAACGGATACTCATTACAGGGGGGTGTGGTTTCATAGGATCAAATCTGGCGGTCGACCTTGTTTCCCGCGGTTATGCGGTGACGGTGCTGGATAATCTGAGCCGGCGGGGTTCGGAGTTCCTGCGTGCCAGGGTCCTGGCGCATGGCGTTACAGTGGTCCACGGGGATATCCGCGATCCTGAAAACCTTAAAGGTCTCGGCGGCGATTTTGCCCTGATGATCGAGTGCAGCGCGGAGTCATCCGCGCAGACCGGTTCCGGTCCCGGGGATGCGCGCTATCTGCTGGATGTCAATCTGTTGGGCGCGATCAATTGTTTTGAATGGGCCAGGGAGCGCAAAGTCCCGGTCATTTTCTTTTCCAGTTCCCGCATTTATCCTTACGACCGTATCAATGCCTGCCGTTATGTCGAAAATGAAACCAGATTTGATCTTGCGCAATCGTCTTCGGGAATAACACCGGTTGGCGTTCAGGTGCAGATGCCTTTGGACGGGGTCCGCACGCTCTATGGCGCGAGCAAATTGTCCGCGGAATTGATCCTGAGGGAGTATGGCGCCCGGTATGAGTTGCCGTCGATCATTAACCGGTGCGGGGTTGTTGCCGGCCCGTGGCAGTTGGGCAAGATCGACCAAGGGGTCTTTACGTTCTGGCTGGCGAGCCATTTTTTCAAAAGGCCGCTGAACTATACCGGATTCGGCGGCCTGGGAAAACAGGTGCGGGACCTTTTACATGTGGATGATCTGTCGAGCCTTGTGGCCCGTCAGGTTCAATGCCTGGTCGATGATGATCCTGTGTTCCGCGGGGAGGTATTCAATGTCGGCGGTTCGGCCGGGGTGACGCTGTCGCTTAAGGAAACAACCGCGATCTGCGCGCAACTGACCGGGCATCGCCTGGAGATCGGGAGCGTGGCGCCAACGCGGCCTGGCGACCTGATCTGGTATGTGACCGATAATGGCCGGACCGCAGAGGCTTTTGACTGGAAGCCTTCGCGTTCGGCACAGGATATTTTGCAGGATACTTTTCAATGGATCAGGGGTCATGCGGATGATCTCAAGGATATAATGGTTTGAGCGTCAGTTCGTATCGGAGATAATAATGAAGATCGCGTTGATCACAGGGTCTGCCGGGCTTGTCGGTTCCGAATCGGTCCGGTTCTTTCATGCCCGGGGGTTCCGGGTCGTCGGGATCGATAATGACCTGCGTCAATATTTCTTCGGTACGGAGGGGGCTACCGGCTGGAATCTTGACGAGCTTAGGCAGGAATGCGGGGATGGCTTCATTAACCATGATATTGATATCCGTGATATGGCGGCGTTGACGCGTATCTTTGAAGAATACGGCCGGGATATCGCGGTGATCATCCATAATGCCGCGCAGCCCAGCCATGACTGGGCCGCGAAGGAGCCGTTCACGGACTTTGGCGTCAACGCGGTCGGGACGCTGAATCTGCTGGAGGCTGCGCGCAAGCATTGTCCGGATACGGTATTCATTTTTATGTCGACCAACAAGGTTTACGGGGATAACTGTAACCGCCTGCCGCTTGTCGAGCTGGACACCCGTTGGGAGCTGGATCCGGCGCATCCTTATTTTGCCAGGGGTATCGACGAGAGTATGTCGCTCGACCAGTGCAAGCATTCGCTGTTCGGCGTTTCCAAGGCGGCGGCCGACCTTCTCACGCAGGAGTATGGCCGTTATTTCGGCATGAAGACCGGCGTTTTCCGGGGAGGCTGTTTATCCGGCCCCCGTCACAGCGGGGTTGAGCCGCACGGGTATCTGGCCTATTTGATGAAATGCGCCGTGATCGGCCGGGAATACCAGATCTTTGGTTATAAGGGGAAGCAGGTCAGGGATAATATCCATAGTTACGATCTCGTGAACGCGTTCTATCATTTCTATCAGGACCCGAAGTGCGGAGAAGTTTACAACATGGGAGGCAGCCGTTTCAGTAATTGCTCCCTCCTGGAATCGATCGGCATGTGTGAAAAGATCACGGGCAGGAAGATGAAGGTCTCTTATGTGGAAGCCAACCGGAGCGGGGACGATATCTGGTGGATCAGCGATGTGTCCAGGTTCATGGCGCATTATCCGGGTTGGGCATTGACCAGGAATTCCGACGATATTCTTAAAGAGATCTACGACCATAACCGCCCCCGATGGGCCAAGGGTTAGGTGTCGGCACAAGGTTTTAATATGGACAAGCTGGTTTCAGTTGTTGTTGTCACCTGCGGGAAGAATGATTATTTTATTTCCTGCCTTCAGTCGGTTAACAGGCAAACACATCCTTTTCTTGATATTATTCTGATCGATAATTCTTTTGACCCTGCCGTAAGCCGCAGGGCGCAGGAATTATGCCCGTCCCTGAGGGTGCACGCTTCTTCCACGAATCTTTTTTATTGCGGGTCCATGAATCAGGGCATTGCCATGAGCCGGGGGGAGTTTGTCTTGTGTTTGAACGATGATGTGGTCCTCGACGATCATTTTATCGGGGAAGCGCTCGGGGGGTTCCTGTTCAGCGGGGATATCGGGATGGTGAGCGGCAAGGTCCTGCGGCAGGATAAAAAGACCGTGGACAGTACGGGCTTGTTCCTGAGTGTCTGGAGGACTGCCATGGAACGAGGTTACGGCAGGCCGGATCACGGGCAGTTCGGGCAGGAAGAGGTTGTTTTCGGTGTCGGCGGGGCCGTGGCTTTTTATCGTAAAAAGATGCTAGATCAGGTCAAGGAAGCCGCGGGGTGGTTCGATCCTGATTTCCGGATATTCAATGAAGATTTAGATCTTGCCTGGCGGGCCAACAGGAATGGGTGGAGGGCGTATTATATCCCTTCGGCGCTGGCGTATCATGCGCGGGGAGGATCGGTGCGTGTGGATCCCGGATCGGCTAGGTCTTTCGCGCGGCAGTATTTAAGCGATGACCTTCATGCCGACCTGATCAAGAACCGTTATCTTGCGATCATCAAGAACGAAACGTTTTTCGGGTTCGTGTTGCATTTTGTCCCGATGCTCGTCCATGACCTGTGCGCATGGGGCTATGTGGTTGTGTTCCGGCCGCGTGTTATCGGGATCTTTCTTGCCCGGTGCCATTATCTTTTATCAGCGCTGCGCCGGAGAGGGGCGAGCGGTTCAAGAGCAACCCCAGGACAACGCAACACATAAACGAAACTTCCGGCAGAAAGAACGTAAAATCAAAAAAGTTGTGGATAAAGAAGCCGACGGAGGCCCATATTAATCCGGCGGCCAGGTTTTTATCAAGCCCTTCTTTTAAGATGCCCCGTCCCGATTTGAACAGGGTAAACAGCAGGTAAAGGAAAGATGTTATGCCTATTATCCCTGTTTCTGCCCAGAGCTGCAGGTAAGAATTGTGGGTGTAGCGCGCATCGGGCAGGTCGAAACAGCCCGGGCCTGTTCCTGTTAAAGGATATGCGCTGATGAGTTTCCAGGTTAGCCGCCAGTATTCCAGGCGCATTTGAACAGAGAATGATGGCTGGAATATGTGCTGGTTCGCCTGTGCCCTGATCAGGAAGATGATGAGAGCGCCGGCGATAAGCCCGAGCAGGATAGTCCTCATGCGTTTTTTCTTTAAGTTGCCTTGAAAATAAAAATATAGTGTTGTGGCTGCGGTGAAACTGATGATCGCTCCCAGGGATTTGGTCAGGAGGAGGGTAAGGATCAGGGGGGCCGCCAGCCAGGCCCGGTTTTTGAGGGTGAAGGCAAGGGGGATGATGAGGATGAGGTAGCCCCCCAGCGCGTTGGGTGTGATAAAAGGAGCGTAGGCCCGGTGTTGTTCGATATAAGTGATGCCTATCTGGTCGATGATATTTTTTGATGTGAGGGCTTCGGGTGCCTTTCCGAAGGATTGATATAATGCCAGGGCGCAAATGAACAGGGCGGTTATCAGCATTGACAGCAGGACCGCAGGGATCTTTTCACGGGGCAGGGATCGGCAAACAAGGAAAAGCAGGAGGCCGTTAATGAACTGACAGGTGTGGATGGCCGCGAACATCTGGTTTTTGGAGAATATCAGGGATACGGCCAGGGCAAGCAGGAACAGGGAAAGGGCGATGGTCATCCTGGGGGAGGTCGCCAGCTCGATCTTCTTTATAAATATCCAGGAAAGAAGAAAGAGGGACAGCAGTGTCGCATAAATGATCTCGGGTTCAAGAAAGGCAAAAGAACAGATGAACGGCCGGAGAGTTATAAAAAATAGTAATAATATAAACATAATTAAAGTATTATATCAGATATGCTTATTTTCAAGGCCGGACAGTCATGGTGACAGAGACCAAGATCAATTTGCTGTATGTTATCACCAAGCTTGAGCTGGGTGGAGCTCAAACGCATTTATTAAGCCTGATCCGGGGCATTGACCGCCGCAAGTTCAATGTTTTTCTTTTTACCGCGCGGGACGGGTTCCTGGTCGACGAGGCTTTGGCCATCGCGGGTTTGAGTGTTTTCCGTTCGCCTTTCCTGGAGCGCCGTATCGATCCGTTCAGGGATCTTTTTACGTTTATTTCTTTGTATTTCTTTATAAAAAAAAATAAGATAGGCCTGGTCCATACGCACAGTTCAAAAGCCGGGGTGCTGGGCAGGCTGGCGGCCGGGGCGGCCGGGGTCAGGCGGATCATTCATACCGTTCATGGCTGGAGTTTTCATGAGCATCAATCGGGATGGATTTATCGATCGTTCCTGTTCCTGGAAAAGTTTTGTGCCGGATTTACCCATCGATTGATCGTGGTTTCGGCGCGGGATGAACAGCGGGGGCGGGAGAACGGGATCGTTCCTCTTGAGGGCTATTGCGTCATTCGTTGCGGCATCAACAGGGAAGACTTTAAGCGTGAAGATCAGCGCGGACGGGCGCGCAGGGAGTTCGGGTTCGGTGAGCTGGACCTTGTGGTCGGGATGGTCGCCTGTTTCAAGCCTCAGAAAGCGCCGCTGGATTTTATCAGGCTGGCGGCTGAACTTAAGACGGCATTGCCAGGCGTAAAGTTTGTGCTGGCTGGTGACGGGATCCTGCGCGGCGCGATCACCGCGCTTGTTCGTGAGGCCGGGTTGGAGAAGGATATTGTATTGACGGGCTGGCGGCGGGATGTCGGGTCCGTCCTTTCCGCCCTGGATGTGTTCGTCCTGACATCGTTATGGGAAGGCCTTCCGGTCGCTGTCCTGGAGTCCATGGCGGCCGGTGTTGCGGTGGTCGCGACTGATACGGGAGGCATTCGGGATGTTATTGTGCAGGGGGATACCGGATACCTGGTCCCGACAGGAGATATCCGGGGTATGCGGGACAGGGTCCTGGAATTATTGGGAAACCCTGAGCTGAGGATGACGGTATCCCGAAGAGCTGCCGAATTTATTGCGGGCAGCGAGTTCACTTCCGGTCATGCGGTCCGGAAGATCGAGGCGCTTTATTCGAACATGCGGGCGGTGAATGTTTAAATATTACCTGGTCGCTTCGTCGGCACTGGTTTGCAGCCTGTTATTGATGGTGGTGTTGCGCCGCCTGGCGTTCAGGACCCGTGTCCTGGTATCCGGCGAGATCGCGCTTGTCGGCGGGATCGGGATAGGCGGCGCTCTGGTGGTTTCCTCTGTCCTAGGGGTTATTGGTTTCGGCATTGATCCCGGCAGGATCATGAGTGTCCTGGGCATATCCCTGGCGATGCTGGCGTTCGGGGTGATGGACGACCTGAAAGAGGCGTCGGTTGTCCAGAAGCTCCTGCTGCAGTCTGTATGTGCGGTCGTGCTGATCCTGATCGATGTCAGGACGCATATGATCTATCTTAATGACTGGGGTAATGCCCTGGTCACGTTCTTGTGGATCATCGGGATCACCAATGCCTTTAACCTGCTCGACGTCATCGACGGGTTAAGCGCCGGCGTGGCCTTGACGGTGACAGGGGCCATATTCGCCCTTACGTTCTTTTATCCCGATGTGAATGCCCGGATATTGGCGCTGGGCCTTTTCGCGGTGATCACGGGTTTTGGGTTCTTTAATTTTCCTCCGGCAAGGATCTATCTGGGCAATGCCGGGAGCCATTTCCTGGGGTTTGTCCTGGCGGCATTGGCGTTAATGGTCAGTTATGCCAGAAGGGGTGAGCCGGTCGCGTTATTGAGCCCGATCCTTCTGTTCTGGGTCCCTCTTCTGGAAACAGCCGTCCTTATTTATTTTCGTTGCAGCAAGCGCATTCTTCCGTTCAATAAAAGTGATGATCATATGGCGCTTCGGCTGGTCGCGCTGGGCCTGACGCGCAAAAGCGCGTTGTTGGTCCTGCTGGGCTTGTCGTTGTTCGCCGCGGTTTGCGGGATCATTCTTAGCCAATGCGATGACTGGGCGGGCGGGCTGTTGATATTGGCGGTCTTGCTGACAAGTTATATTTTCTTCAGGGTGCTGATGAAGGCGGAGCGCAATGACAGATAAGGGGTATGTTATCCTTGGCGCGGGGCTGGCGGGCCTGAGCGCGGCCAGGCATCTGCAGGGGCAGGGGCAGGGGCAGGCGTGCCATGTTTATGAAAAAGAACCTGAGGTCGGGGGGTTGTGCCGGTCAAGGAAGGCCAAAGGGTTCACGTTTGATATCGACGGACATTTGCTCCATTTCAGGCATAAAGGGTCTTTGGGCCTGGTCAATGGATTGCTGAAAGAAGGCCTGGCGGGGCATCAGAGAAGCGCTTGGGTCTATTCGCATGAGCGGTTCATCGGGTATCCTTTTCAGGCCAATCTTTCGGCGTTGCCGGACAATGTCCGGAAAGAGTGCCTTGACGGTTTTATCAAGGCGCGCCGGGGTTCGCGTGTAAAGGCGGGTGCGGACCTTGCGCGCTGGATCAAGGGGACGTTTGGGGACGGGATCGCGAAGCATTTTATGGTCCCGTATAACACGAAGTTCTGGACGGTCTCTCCAAGGATGATGACGTGCGCCTGGACGGAAGGGTTTGTGCCTCAACCCACGCTGCGCCAGGTGTCCGGCGGTCCGGGCCGGCAGGAGCCTTTGGGTTATAACGCGCATTTCTGGTATCCCCGCAAAGGCGGGATCGAAGCGCTTCCCCGGGCGTTAAAGGCGGGCCTGGATAATATCCATACGGGGTTTAAGGTCCGGACGATCGACCTGAAGAAGCAGCGGGTCGAGTTTTCCAATGGCGTGAAGCAGGATTACGCTCATTTGGTCTCGACGATCCCCCTGCCGGAATTGTCCGGCATGATCAGCGGCCTGCCCAGGGGGATCAAGGCCGCGTTCGGCCGTTTGCGCTGGAACTCCCTGTTCAATTTGAACCTCGGGTTGCGGCAGGCCTGTCCGAGCAAGAAACATTGGGCCTATTTTCCACAGAAAGATATCAGCTTTTTTCGGGTGGGGTTTTATCATAATTTCTCGTCCGATCTTGTTCCGGCGGGGAAAAGCTCTTTGTACGCGGAGGTTTCGTATTCCAGGCAGAAACCGCTGGATAAGGCCGGGATCGTTGCGCGCATTGAACAGGACCTGGAGAAAGTCGGATTGCTGTCAGCGGGCGATGCGGTGCTTGTTCGCGACATCAATGATATTGAGTACGCTTATCCTGTGTATGACAAGGGTTATGCGGCGGCGCGGGGGGAGATCCTCAAGTTCCTCCAGGCGCATCGGGTCCTGACTTGCGGGCGCTACGGGAGCTGGCGTTATATGTCGATGGAAGATGCGATCCTCGACGGGATAAAGACCGGGGAGCGGTTGGCCCATGGATAAAGGTTTGGTTAAAAACATTTTTTATTTTCGACATGCGTTGTGGAGCCTGTCGATCGCGCAATTGAGGAGCCGGTATGCCGGCTCTCTTTTGGGGATCTTCTGGGCGGTCATCAATCCTCTTTTGATCATGTCCGCGATCGCTTTTGTTTTTACCCAGGTCTTTAAGGCCGGCATTGCCAATTATCCGTTCTTTGTCCTGTCAGGCATTATCCCGTGGATGTTCTTTTCGAACGCATTGTCCGAGGCGCCCGCTTCCATATTGAATCGACAGGGCATTATGCGGCAATACAATGTCCCTGTTGTGATCTTTCCGCTGGCATCGGTCATCGCGAATTTCCTTAATTTTCTTATCGGTTGGGTCGTGATGTACCCGATCTTCCTGTTCTTTAATCCAAAGATCATTATTCTGGCCTGGCTGCTCCCGCTGATCTTTGTCCTGCTTCTTTGTTTAACGGCGGGTCTCTGCCTGGCGTTATCTGTTCTCAATATTATTTTTCGGGATATTGAGCATCTTTTAAGCGTGGTACTGATGTTCTGGTTCTGGGTCACCCCTGTTTTTTATTCGATGGCAATGGTCCCCGCGCAGTTCCATTGGATATACAACGTCAATCCGCTGACGCCGTATATCGCTTTCTATCAAAAGATCATTTTCGAAGGGGTGCTGCCGGGGCCGGCGGTATTCATTCAGGTCGTGTTATTCGCGATGGCCAGTTTGTCCCTGGGTCTGGCGATATTCATTAAATTCGAACCCGGTATTTTAAAGAAGATCTGAATTCAAGGATAAATGCGATGAGTGTTCAGGTTTCCGTCATTATTCCTACGCGCGGCCGGGATGCAATGCTGGCCCGGTGCCTGGCTTCGCTGTTTGCCCAGGATCATCCTCAGGACGCGATAGAGATCGTGGTGGTCAATGATGGCGGCAGTCCCGCGACAAACAGCCTGGTCGATCAGTTAAGGATCGGGCATGCGAATCTTAAGTGCCTCACCCAGGATCATCAGGGCCCCGCGGTCGCGAGGAACCTTGGGATCAAACATTCCCGGGGAGGGGTCATCTGTTTTATCGACGATGATTGTGTCGCCGCGGCCGATTGGGCGGGGTCCATGGCGCGCGCGCATGAAGAGAATCCCGGTATCGCCGCGATCGGCGGATTAACGGTGACGGCTACCGACAGAGCGCCGGTGCTCCTGGGGCAGTTCCTGGCCAATGGCAGCATTGAGACGGAGATCAAGGGGAGCCGGGAGACGATATTTTTTCCTACATGCAATGTTTCGTTCAAACGGCATGTTCTGGCAGCGGAAGGATTCAACGAGGATTTTCCGTTGCCCGGCGGTGAAGACCTGGAGCTGTCCTGGCGGCTTTATAAGAAAGGGCACAGGTTCATTTGGAACAAAGACATCCGCGTGACCCATTATCGCGAGGACACGCTGCGCAGCTGTGCGGACCAGGCGTATAAATACGGCAGGGGGAATTATCTTGTCGCGTATTTACACCGTGATCATCCTTTGCTCAAGGAATTGAGGACAGGGACGCTGGAGTTCTGGGCAGCGACATTGATCAATAGCCTTAAGATCCCCTGGTTCAGCTGCAGGCTTGGGACGGCGCTGATCCATGAACACAAGATCAGGCACCCTTTAAAGAAAGCGGCTGTATTCGCTCTTTTTGCGTTGCACAAGGTTTTTTATATCGCGGGCAATATCGTGGAATTTTTCAGGGCCGGCGCTGATCTGATACAAAAGGAGCGGCCGCAAAAGGCGGACCGTCCGAACCTGCTGATATTGGACATCACGCATGCCTGTAATTTAAGCTGCCGGATCTGCGATATCTGGAAAACGTCCCGGGATGAGAAAGATATGGATCTGGACAGTGTCAGGAGCATGCTGTCCCAGGGGAAAGAGTCGGGCTTTGCGGAGATCGCTTTATCCGGCGGCGAGGTTTTATTAAGAAAAGATATTTTTGAGATCATGGATCACGCCCGGTCGATCGGGATCAAGAACTTGGGGATCCTGTCCAATGGCATATTGATCAATAAATATATGGACCGGTTGGAGCCATATTTACTGGACGGCACCATTGCTCCGGTCGTTTCGCTGGATTCCTTGCAGGCAAAGACGCATAATCATGTCAGGAATTCCGATACAGCCTGGCAGGAAACGGTCCAGGGGCTGCAGGCGCTTTCGGCGCTCAAGAGGAAGCATCCGCAGGTGAATTTCAATCTGATCACGATCATCTTTAATGAGAACCTGGAAGAGTTGGCCGCGCTGGTGGATTTTGTCAGGTCGCTGGGGGCCAATTCCCTGCAATTCCAGGCTTTGCTGCCCAACAATCTGATGATGGCGGAAAGGAAGCATTCTCCGTTCTGGGTCAAGGAAGAAAGGTTTTCTTTGTTGGATAATTCCCTTGATCAGCTTAAAAAGTTGAAAGAAGAAGCCCCCGGATTTATAAAGAACTCGGCCCGGAATCTTGAGCTGATGAAGAAATATTACCGCGGCAGTTTGACCTGCGATGATGTCCAGTGCCATTCGGGAGAGAAAACGATCCTGGTCTCCAACCAGGGGATGTGCACCACCTGTTTTTCAGCTTACGGGGATATTCGCAAGCAAACGCTTAAAGAGATCATGATGGGGCCTCAGATCGTCAAGGCCAGGGCGGCGGCCAGGAAATGCCACTGGCCGTGTTTGCTGCCGTGTTTTTGTGATTAAAATAACAACAAGAAGTCAATGCCATGTCCAATATCGTCGGTGAATTTCAGAAGAACCTGGATTATTATTTTTCCGAAGCTCTGAACCGGCCTTTCGCCAGGCCGTATTGGGTTTTTTTCAGCTTATTGCACAAGTGTAATTTTAATTGTCAGATGTGCGGGGTAAAGAAGGTCCTGCAGGACCAGGAGCTGGACATAAATGTATTAAAAAAGAGCCTGGATGAAGTGGCCGGCTGGGGGACGGATTGCACGGTCCTGTTCACCGGCGGGGAGATATTTTTAAGAAAAGACATTTTTGAGATCATTTGTTACTCGGTTTCGTTGGGTCTGAAGACCGAGGCAGTGACCAACGGCAGCCTCATTGATACTCCGCAATTCGCGGCCAGGGTCATTGACTCCGGCCTGAGCAATATTGCGGTTTCTCTCGACGGGGCCTGTGCCAGGACGCACGACTATATCCGGGGGACGGAAGGGGCTTATTCTAAGGCGATCAGGGCGTTGCGTTTTTTGTCTGAGGAGAAAAAGAAGGCCTCGCATGGCCCGCAGATCTCGGCCTGGGTCACCATGATGAAAGAGAACGTTCATGAGTTATACGACATCATTCCTTTGGCCAGGGAGGTTGGGGTGGAATGCCTGGTGTATCATCCGGTGATCGTGGCGCAAGCCGATATGCAGAACACCATCAAAGGCGGGGGGCTCTGGATCACGCCGGAATTGCTGGGCGTTTTTAAAAGCCAGGTCGACCGGATCGTTGAATATCAGAAGAGCTCCGGCCTGGTCGCATTCCTGCATGATCCTTACCAGTGGTTAGGATATTTTCAGGGTTCGCTGACCAAGAGCGACTGGAAGTGTAATCCTTTCGTATTCGTTGATGTCGGTCCCGACGGTGCTGTGCGCAGTTGCGGCCCCTCGTTCGGCAATATCAAGGATATGAGCCTGAATGATTGCCTGCATACGGAGAGCGCGAGGATGGCCAGGGAGCGAATGCGCGCGTGCGATAAGCCGTGCCTGCAAACATGCTGGGCGCGGCCGGGGGCGGATTCTTTAAAGATGGTCGTGAATGATTTTGTGACAGCGTTGGACCGTTCATCATTGACAAAGGCGGAAAAGAGGCAGGCGCTGGAAGAGGGGATCGGTTCAATGGATAAATATGAAGAGGTCGTTTTAGGTGATAAACACTATGGAACACCGGCTAAATGAAGTGATCCTGTCGATCACGAACCGCTGCAATTTGCGCTGCGCGATGTGCCAGATCCCGGGATCCGGCAACAATGAGGAATTAAGCGCGCAAGAGATGCAGTGCCTGATCGCGGACGCTGTCCGGCTTTGCCCGCGCAGTATTGTGTTCAGCGGCGGTGAGCCGCTCTTGCGTGAAGATATTTTTGACCTGATCGCTTCTGTCAGCCGGTCGAGGATCAATACCTGCCTGGCGTCCAATGGTACTTTACTGACGGATGAAGTGGCGCATAAACTGAGCCTGGCCGGGATCGGGGTTGTTAATATTTCGATCGAGGGAGATGAGCAGACACACGACTCTTTAAGAGGGAAAGGAAGTTTTGTCAAAGCCGTGGATGCTTTGAGAAATCTTTCCAGGTATAAGATCGAAACAACGATCGCTTCGATCGTCAGCCGGCAGAACTATGCGGCGTTGCCGCGGGTGATCGAGCTGGCGCATCAATTCGGGGTTACGACGGTAAAGTTCCAGCCTTTCAGCGATATTTTTATAAAAGACAAAGCGATCCGGTCGGGATTTTTTGCGCCAAAAGAGCTGCGGGAAGATATTGAGCGAAGCATGGCGGAAGTGGAGCGGCTGGCAAAAGAATACAGGATCATGACCAATCCTTCGGAGTATCTTCAGAATATCCCTTCCTATTTGTGCGGAGAGGCCAGGATCAATGCGGAGCAGAAAGGCTGTTCAGCGATCTTCAGTTCGTGCCCTGTCTCGGCGGGGGGAGATGTTTATCCCTGCTGGGTATTGTCGAACAGGGTTATCGGTAATGTTAAGGGGAAAAGATTGTCCGCGATCTGGGGCTCGCCGAAGCATGATCAATTGCGCCGGGAGATAGTGACAAAAGGTTGTGGCGGATGCATGATGAGCTGTTATGACCAGAATTTTGGAAAGCCTGAATTCGATCGGCTTATCGCGCTGAAAGCGCAAAAGCTTGGCACATGGAGTTTTTATAAGAGGATGTATTATCGGGTGTATCAGAACGCGAAATATGTTCTTGGAAAGATAGCCAATAAGGCAAGGCTTTGGTTCGTGTTATGGCGCGGAGCGGACAAGTCTCAATGTGTCGAGTTGCTAAAAGAGATAAGGGTTTCCAGGGAGATCCTGCAAAAGAAGTTAAAGAATATCGGATAGGGGCAATTGATCGATCTTATGAGCAATGAGCCGCGCAGTGAGTTCAGGACGACATTATTGCAGAAAACAGGGCTTGTTTTATTCGGGATATTCCTGTGTCTTGTCCTTCTGGAATCAGGGCTGCGTATAGGCGGCGCAATATTCTATTTTCTTCAGGAGTCCGAGAATTTGCGTTCTTTAAGGGCCAATGGTTATCGTATTATGTGTTTGGGGGAGTCTACTACCGCAAAGCAATATCCCCCTTTTCTTGAAGAGGCGCTTAATCGTCGTGGTAAGGATATAAAATTTAGCGTTATTGATAAAGGGATGCCTTCGGTTAACACCGATGTGATCCTGGAGCAACTGGAAGTGAATCTGGATAAATATAAGCCGGACCTGGTCGTGGTGATGATGGGGATCAACGATCAGGGGCTGCATATGCCGCAGCAGGTAAAGGGTTCATCGGGGTTTGTTCAGTGGTTGTTCTCTTTGCGTGTTTGTAAATTAGCTCGATTCTTGCGGCTTCATTTGACAGCAAAAATGCAAGAGATCCGTACGGCAAAGCCTTCTGCCGTGCAGGCTCCTGGCTTGTCTGAGCCGCCGGCGGAGGTAAAAGGGAAGAAATTGAAGAATTTTGGGCTTTCAAGCGGTCAGGAGCTCCTTGGTGTTTCGGGCGGCCGTCATTCGGCGGATGAACAGAAGTTCTTATCCGACGGGTGGGATGCTTTTTCGAGGGGGGACCAGGAACAGGCAGAGAAGGCGTTCAATGAGGTTTTGGCAAAGAACCCCCGGAATGCCCAGGCTTATTACGGGTTGTCATGGATCTATAGGAGCACCAACCGCTGGGAGTCTGTGGAGGCCTTGTTATTAAAGGTCATTGAATTAACATCCGGTGATGCAGTGGTATATTGCTCATTGGGAGATCTTTATTTGTTTCAGAAGAAATATGAGCAGGCGGAAGCGGCGTATAAGAAGGCGGAGTTTTTCAATAATAAAAACGAGAATGTGACTTTTTCTTTGGTTTATATTTATATGATCCAGAAGCGATATGCCGATGCCGAGAAAGAATTAAAATGGTATATCGAAAAAAACCCGAAGAATGACCGTTGTTATCGAAGGTTGATGCTGTTTTATCAGGAGATGGGGAAGGCCAAAGAGGCCGCGGTTTATGAGCCGACGGTAAAGTCTTTGGACGATGATTTCTACAGTTTGTTTACTGTTACAAATTATCGGAATTTGAAGGCGATATTGGATCGAAGAAAGATCAAGCTGGTCTGCGTGCAGTATCCCATGCGTAAAGTCTCGGTGCTTAAGAAGATCTTTGCGTCCTCGGACGGAGTTTTTTTTGTTGATAATGAGGGGGTGTTCAAAGCGGCGGTAGCTGGCGGGCATATCCATGAATATTTCCTGGATATGTTCGGAGGTGATTTCGGGCATTGCACCAGTCTGGGGAATAAGCTTTTGGCGGAGCAGATAGCCGGTGTTGTTATAAAAGAAGTCTTGAAGATGAGATAGATCTCGGAAGTGTCCTGTTCAATGGAGCGGATTTTATGGAAAAGGATCAAAAACCCCCAACGGTAAGTTCTCCAGGCCAGAGAATAGCGCTGATGTTGTTTGGCGTATTCCTTACTTTGGTCATTCTTGAAATAGGGCTGCAGACAGCGGGTTTTGTTATTCTGGCTGTACAGCAGTACAAGAATTGGTCCGCTAGTAAGAACGGGGCGGCCTACCGGATCATGTGTGTCGGGGAATCGACGACGCAGGGGCAGTACCCGCGGTTCCTTGAAAAGATCCTCAATGCCCAGCGGATCAAAACACAGTTCAGCGTTATTGATGAAGGTTTGTCGGCGACCAATACGGATCTTATCCTTGAAAGGATGGAGAGTAATATCAGAAAATACAGGCCTGATGCGGTGGTGGCCATGATCGGCATTAATGACGCGGGTGCCAGGCACATGCCCGCCGGGTTCAATGCGCACGGGCAGAATTTTTTCCAGGCTTTAAAAACATACAAGCTTATGCAATTGCTTGGCCTGCATATTCAGGCTAAGTGGGGGGAAAAGAAGCAGGAGGCGCCAGGAGAGCCTCGACCAGGGGTGTTGCCCGTTGCCTCAGGCGGCGCAACAATGCCGCAGCCGGCGGTTGTGTCGCCGGGAGATGACAGTTTTTATGTGAAACGCGGTATGGAGCTTAACGCTCAGGGCAAGGTCAATGCGGCAAAATTTGCGTTCCATAAGGCCATCAGGATCAATCCCGGGAATTCCGATGCTTATTTCAGGTTGATGTGGCTGTGTGAGCCGAAAGAGCAGCAAAAGATGCTCGAACGGATGATCGAGAAATATAAAAAAGAATTTGTGTTATGCCCTCGAGAGAGCGGGGACCTGAGGATGCTATTTGTCCAATTGATCGCCATGCATAAGTATGCAGAAGCGGAAGTTTTGCTGAAGGCCCTTATGGATCATTGTCATGCCGGATGGATAAGCCTGTTCGCCGGGGAAGTGGCCGCGGCGCAGGGCCGGTATGATGAGGCGGTGGTGCGGTATAAAGAATCCATAGAGCTTAATAAGCCGGGTGGGATCATTGATGTCAGCCCTTATTTCGGCCTGGCTCATGTTTACCGTGTCCTTGGGAAATTTGATTTGAGTGAGGATTATCTTGCGCGGGGGTATGCCGTAGCGCCGCAAGGGTATGCGTCGGTGACTGTGGAAAATTACCATAAAATAAAGAAATTGCTCGATCAGCACGGGATCCGCCTTGTGTGTGTGCAGTATGCCATGCGCAATATAGAGCCGTTAAAACAGATTTTCCCTGCGGACCAACGCCAGAATGTCAGTTTTGTCGATAATGAAAGGCTGTTCAAGGATGCGTTGAAGAAATACCGTTTCGAGCAGGTTTTCAGGGACAGGTTCGCCGGGGACTTTGGCCATTGTACGGACCTGGGCAACACCATGTTGGCCGGGAATATTGCCCGGGTTATTTTGCGCGATGTTTTTGGCGTTACTTTGTTGGAAGAGGCCGGGGCGCATTAAGGTGAAAAGGTTGATCCCACAGGGCTTAAAGCGGATAAGGACGATCTGATGGCTATTGTAGATCTGAAGGATGTCTGGGAAATTTACCGGATCAAGTTCGTTGTCGGCGGCAAGGTTTCCTGGGAGAATTTCTGGGCCTTGAAAGGGATCAGTTTCCAGATCGAGGCCGGTGAAACACTGGGGATCATCGGAGAGAACGGGGCCGGCAAGACAACGCTCCTGAAGGTCATTGCAGGGCTTTTGAAGCCGGACCGGGGAGAAGCCAGGGTTGCCGGAAGAGTGGCAGGGCTTCTGGAAATGGGGGCCGGCTTCCAGCCGGAATTGACCGGACGGGAGAATGTATATCTTAATTTGAATTTGTCCGGCATCGATCAGGCCAGGCAGGCGGAGATCGTGGAGCGGATCATCCATTTTGCCGATATCGGCCGGTTCATCGACGCTCCGGTAAAATGCTATTCCCAGGGCATGTTCGTACGCCTGGCGTTCTCCGCCGCGATCCATGTTGAGCCCGAGATCCTGGTTATCGACGATATTCTCGCCGTGGGGGATGAGTTCTTTCAAAAGAAGTGTATTAAAAGGATATTTGAGCTTAAAGATTCCGGCACGACGATCATTTGTGTGACGCATGACATGAATATGCTGCGCAGGCTTTGCCAAAGGGTCATTCTTGTTAAAGACGGAAGGATAATGAAAGACGGCCTGGCCGAGAAAGTCATCCCTTTTTACACGCAGATGATCGGCGCCAGGGAGAAAGTCGCAGTGTTGGCTAAAGGCCCTCTTTCGGTTATTTTTAATAACGGCCGGATATTCTTTAATTGGAACGACAGGCCGGTCACGTCGAATTCCGGGGGATATACCCGGTTTCAGATCGAAGGCAGGAATTACAATTCTTTTCAGGCGGATTGGGAAGTGCAGAAAGAGGGCGAAACACGGTTCGTGGCCCGGGGAAGAATATATCAGCTGGCGTTGACCCTGGTCTGGAAAATAGAGATCACCGAAGATCACGGGTTGAAATGGGACGTGGCGGTCGAGGCGGATGAGGCTTTGGATATTCAGGAAGGATATATTAATATCTTATTGCAGAAGGAGTATGCCGACTGGTTCACTCCTTCCGAGAAAGGGCATTTCCCGCCCATTGACCAGAACAGCAAGGACTGGCAGTCGTTCATTGAAAAGAATATTCCCCATCAATGCATGGGCGTGATGCCTTCGGGGCCCGATGACGCGGGATTGCCTGGATTGATCCTGGAATGCCGGGATGATCAGTGCAGGGCCCAGATATTGAATGCCGACTCTATCGTTGATTCAAGGGTCCTGCAATACAGGATATCCGGCGCGCAGCATAATATGCCGCAAACGGACCATTCGCACTGGTTTTCGGGCAAGTTCCTTTTGAATGTCCCGGACCTGGAGCAATATCTGGACGGCTTGCGGGCAGGTTATACCGTATCGCTTAAAACGGTGAATCTGATCTTTAATAACGGGCGATGCGATATTGTTCGCCGGGGGCCTGTCCCGGTGGCGTTGAATTCCGTTGTGTCTTCTGTTTACGTTGGCGGACGAAGGTATTTGTCTACGTTTGCGCAATGGACGGTTGAAAAGGTCTCCGATGATAAAATGATCATCAAGGTGTCCTGGCCGGATCTGCCGGTTATCCAGGTCTGGGAGATCGAGGCGGCCGGGGAAGATGCGTTCCGGTTTAAAGTTTTTATAGAGGTCAGTGAAGAAGTCTCCATTGAACAGCATTTGCTCAACTGGGTATTTGTCAAAGGATACACATCATGGTTCTGCGGCCCTCTTGAGAAGGATTTTTCGGCTGATTTTCTCGAGTATGAGGTTGATGTCCTTCACGGGTGTGTCCGGCAGTCTGAAGTCGGGATGTTCAGCCGGATCAATGATGTCCCTGCCGTGGTGCTCAGGGGGGCGGATGGCCTGGATAATTTTGTAAAGGTCTTTAATTCCGATATTTTTTCCCGATCCCGTGAGATCCGCGTCTGGAAGGTCGAGAGCGAGAGCGGGAGCAGGATCAAGCCCGGGGAATATGCCTGTTTTAATGTCGAGGCTTCTTTCGGCAGGAAAAACATTGTCGCCAATGAAAAAATTGTCGGCAGGGTTGAGCGGGGTGAATTGAGTTGTTGTTTTGACCAGGGCCGGGGGCAGCTTTTTTGGAAAGGCAAAGAGTTGACGAAGAATCTTGGCGTCTATACTGCTTTGCGATGCAGGGGAAGGTGGCATTCTTCCGGTTTAACGGCAGCCTGGAGAGTCGAGCGTATGGATGAGCATACGATCGTTGCTCAAGGCCATTGGCTGCGGTTACCGTTGAGCCAGTATTGGGAGATCAAATTGCTCGACAGGGATCGGATCGAATTGCGCGCCTGGATGGTCGCGGCTGAAGAGATCGAGCTTGATCGCATTCAGACCAATGTTATGCTCTCGGAAAGATACGACAAGTTCTCCGTCAATGGCGTGAGCGGGGTTTTGCCTCCGTTCAAGGCCAATATTGATGAAGATTGGGAAGTTGTTCATTCGGGCGTTAATACGGAAGATGTTCCCGGGGGATCTATGACCGTATCGGCCGGCATCTCGGGCCCGGAGGGGTTGCCGGATGTCAGCATATTGCCTTGCGGCCCGAGTGTCACCACGATCATGAATGTTGTGAATTCGGATCTTTACCATCGCGGCAGGGTCCTGCAGTATCTTGAAAAAGAACTGAAAACGCTCCGGCCGCAGGAAAAGGTCGCTTTTATGGCAAGGATCGTTGTTCAGGGATAATACGACAGGCGGGAAAAGCCTGAAATATTTGGAAAGGACAAATGGATAACAACAGGTTCATTCGATTGCTTGTAAGGAATTTCTTGTTCTGGCTTTCCCGGAAGATCGATCATCCCCTTGTTCCCGCGGATGCCTTGCAGATCAACTTTACGTTCAATTGCAATTTGAGATGCAAGATGTGCAGTATGCACGAACGGATGGAGTCCAATAAGGCGCTCAACCGTCCGGTCGATCTGGATATTGATACGATAAAGAAACTTATTAGAGAGGGCGCGGACATGAAGGTCAGGTCCCTGATCCTGATCGGGGGCGAGCCGTTCCTGGAGCCGCGGTTGTTCGAGCTGGTGGCTTACGGCGTGAGCTGCGGGATCACATCGATAACGGTGGTCACCAATGGCACCATTATGTCGGAGAAGCTCGTGGAGGAAATGTTCAAGTCCCGTTTGAGCAGCCTGAGCGTTTCCATTGATGCCTCTTCCGAGGAGTCTTTTGCCAGGATCCGGGGGCAGAAGTATCTGGCCAAGATCATTGCCAATATCAATTTGATCAATGAAATGAAAGAGCAACGGAAGGAAAATATCCCTTCGATCTGCTGTGTATGCACGATCATGGACCAGAACCTGGAGGAATTGACGGGGGTGATCGAGCTTTGCCGGCAATTGAAGATAGGCAAGATCATCTTCCAGCCTGTTGTCGGGGATAACACGGACCAGGCAAAGGCGGACGCCGGTTCGGATGTGTTCGTGAAGCCTGAAAGGTTCCAGGTCCTGGATAATGCGATCAACGCGATCATCCAATACAAGAAGTCCAGCGCGGACAATTTCGATTTTATCGCGAACAGCCTTCAGAATCTGGAGTCCATCAAGAAGTATCTTCGGGGACGGTCCGGGGCCGAAAAGATGAATTGTTACGCGGGGTTCAACCGTATTCAGATCGTCCAGGAGGGGAAGGTGTATTTTTGCGTTAAACAGCCCGAGCATGAGGCGACTTTCGGGGATGTCAAGCGCGACAGTTTAAGGAGCCTCTGGTATTCCGGCAGGGCGAGAGTTTTGCGCAAGTTGATCCGCAAGTGCGACAAGCCCTGCCTGCAGTGGTGTTCTTATCGGGATGATTTTGATGTGATCGTTGCGGAGCGGCAGAAAAGTGAATTGTTCAAGTAGAATGCAAAGGGCTTGAGGATGGAAAAGACGGACCTGGCATTGGTGATGTGTCCTGCGTGGGGCGTTGTGCAGCCTCCTGTCGGTCTCGGTTATTTAAAAGGATATTTGAACGGGGCCGGCGTGCGCGCCAAATGTTTCGACCTCAGTTTTGACCTTTACAAGGCCATGCCAAAGAATCAATACTGGGACCTGAATCATCCGGATGATTTTACGGATTTGCCTCTTTTTGAGAAAAATATTGTTCCTTCCTTAATACCGTTTATCGAGCAATGGGCGGACAGGATCCTGAGCCACGATCCGGGAATGGTCGGGTTCTCGTTGTTCATGTCGAGCCTTAATGTCAGCATTATCCTGGCGCAACATTTGAAACTCAAAAGGCCGGACCTGGTCCTGATCGCCGGCGGGGCGGAAGTGACGCGCTTTAAGCAGGTTCTGCTCGACAAGATGACCAGGTTCGCTGCCCTCAGGTCCGAGGCATTCGTGGGAGGGATCTTTGATATTTTTGTTGTCGGAGAGGGCGAGGAAACGTTGCGCGAGCTCGTCATGTTGAAGCGGCAGGGCGGGGATTGGCAGAAGGCCGACGGCATCATATACCGGCGCGACGGGGTGATGGTGGAGAACAAGCCCAGGGCCATGATCAGGGACCTCGATGCGCTGGGTGTTCCGGACTACAGCGATTTTGAGGTCGGCCGTTATGTCCGCAAGTCATTGCCTGTGGTTTCAAGCCGGGGCTGTGTGAACCGGTGCACTTTTTGCGCGGATAGCCCTCTCTGGAAAACATACCGCGCATGCTCTGCGCTCAAAGTCGTGAATGACCTTAAAGCCCTGGTCCAGACATATGAGATCACTGAATTCGAGTTCGCGGATTCGCTTTTTAACGGGGATATCCGGCGGGTGGAAGAGATATGCGATCTTATCACAGGGTCCGGCCTTAAGATCCAATGGTCCGCGAAAGTCGCATTTCATCCGGGGATGGGCCTCGGGTTATTGACAAAAATGCGGGCCGCCGGATGCGGCAGCCTGGCGTATGGTGTTGAGAGCGGTTCTCCGCGTGTTCTTTCGGATATGCGCAAGAATATGGACCTGGATGATGCCAGAAGGATCATCCGGGAAACGTCTCTGGCGGGGATCGAAGCGAATTGTTTCTTTCTCATCGGGTACCCGACGGAAACGGAAGAGGATTTCGAGATGACCCTGGATTTTATCCGGCAGAATGCGCGCTTTATTCACCGTTTCGACCAGGTCACGGGATGTCATATCGAGGAAAATTCTTTTCTGGGGCGAAATCTTGAAAAATACGGCATTATCCGTGAAGATCACGGCTGGTGCAGCCCCGTCAGCACGCCGGAGATAAGGCAGGGCCGGTTGCAGCGGTTCCGGGCCCTGGCCAGAGAGTTGCATGGCCATTATCAATGCGAGGTCCAGTCCTGATGAAAATTGCGCTGGTTCAAGCCCCTTGTTCTTTCGGTGTCGGAATGCCGCCTTTGGCCCTGGCGTATCTTTATTCAACGCTTAAGAAGGCGGGGTATCGCGCGCATGTCATCGACCTGAGCATTATGCTCTACAAACAGGCGGCGGATGACCAGAAGATCTGTTGGGACAGTAATAACGGGTATCGCTGGTACCTGGAGGACAGTTTTTATCAGCTGCCTTTCATCAATGAAGCCACTTATGACAAGTGTATCGGGCATATCCTGGCGGTCCGTCCTGACATCATCGGGTTTTCCGTCCAGAACACGTCGGCGTTATTCACGCTTAATATCGTTAAAAGAATAAAGAGCCGGTGTCCGGGCATCAAGATCCTTCTGGGGGGGCCTAATTGCTACAATCTTAGCGGGAATGACGCCGACTGGATATTGCCGTATGGCCTGCAGGCGTTCGCGGATATCGTCATTGTCGGAGAAGGAGAGAGGACCCTGGTCAATGTGCTCGCGCGGCTTAAAGCCAAAAAATCCCTGGAAGGCTGCGAGGGCGTTCTTCTTCCCCGGGGGGACAAATGGGTCTTTAACGGTCTTGCGCCGGCGATCATGGACCTTGACAGCCTGCCTTATCCGGATTTCAGTGTTTATGACCTCAGCGCGTATACCGATTGGACGGAATTCCCCATTCTTACCAGCCGGGGGTGTGTCATGCAGTGTGTTTTCTGCACGGATACGAAATTCTGGAGCCCGTACCGGTTCAGGAGCGCCGGGAATATCATTAAAGAGATGGAGCTCATTAAACGGAAGTATCGCAATACTTCATTTGCATTCAATGATTCGCTGATCAACGGCAATCTGCCCAATTTGCTTCGGCTGTGTGACCTGATGGTCAAGCGTCGGCTTAATGTTGCGTGGGGCGGTAATTTCAGGATAGATAAAAGGATCGACATCGAGGTCCTCAAGAAGATCCGGCAAGCCGGATGCCGATATTTTAATCTGGGGATAGAAAGCGCCTCGAACAAGGTTTTGGGCCTGATGCGCAAGGGGTTTACGATCGAGGAAGCAGAGAGGTTCATCGGTTTATGCCGTGAGGCCGGGATCGATATCGTGGTCAATTGGGTCGTCGGTTTTCCCGGCGAGAATGATGACGATTTCATGCAGACGGCGGCGTTCATCGCCAGGTACGCCGGGCAGATCAAGCGCAACACCTTCAGCACGCTCACGATCAATCAGTTCTCTTATCTGGAAAAGCATAAAGAGGAATTCGGGATCGTGCTTGACGGGTATCATCTCGGGTTGTGGCGTTCGCTTGACGGGCAGAACACCATTGAAGTGCGCAACAGGCGTTTGAAGATGCTCGAAGAGATCGATCAGAAGGGCAATAAAGAATATTCTGTTGTCCGGCAAACATAAGGCATAAATGCCTGTTCTGGCGGCAAGGATTTGTTTTTTCTATTCTTCTTGAGGGGTGCCGGGTTATCGCCAGCGAACAGCGGGGAAAGCAATGGATTCTGCGGGTACAAAAATAGCGTTGGAGCCGAGGAGCCTTTGCCAGCGGTGTGTCCTGCCTGAAAGCAGGCCCGATATCTGGCTGGACAGCAGCGGTGTTTGTAATATTTGTCATGAGTTTGACAAACAAAAAGATGCCAACCCGCCGGTGAAATTTCTGGAAAGTGACTTTGTCAAGATATTGGATCAGAATAAAAGCAGGGGGCGGTATGACTGCCTGGTCATGTGCAGCGGCGGGAAAGACAGTACGGCGGCGCTTTATTATATGAAAAAGCGCTATAAGCTTAATCCTTTGGCGTTCACGTTCGACCATGGCTTTGAAACAGAAGATGCTTTGGAGAATATTCACAATGCCGTTCGGATATTGGGGGTTGATCTCCTGCTTTTTAAGTCGGATTTCATGAAAGAGATGTTTGCCGCGATCGTTAAGGGCGGCGATAAGGCTGTTTTGTGTCATCCGTGTTCCATATGGTATATGGGGCTTACTTTTGAAATGGCGGCGCGTTTTGATATTCCGATGATCGTTGCAGGATGGACCAAGGGACAGGTGATGCACCAGCCGTTGGCGTCGCGTTGCGGTTGTAATACCCGTCAGGCAGAATTTGTTTCAATGTCGAAAGCGACCCGGGAGTTCCTGGACCGGTATACCCGGCAAAACCTGAAATATAAGGATTTCCCCCGGAGTATGGAAGAGGTCTTGAATATCGCGAAGAAACGCCATAAAGCCACGGTCGTTTCACCTCACTGGTTCTTGCCTATGGATCCCGCTGTTTATGTTGAAATATTGAAAAAGGAATTAAATTGGAAGTTCCCGCGGTTCAGTTATCCTGGATCATCGACCAATTGTTATTTGAATTTTCTCTCGGTTTATCGCTCGATGAAGGACTTTGGGTATACTCATTATCATGTGGAAATGAGCAAAATGATCCGGGGATCATTATTGTCACGGTCGGAGGCGTTAAAACTTCTGGAGATCAATTTTGGCCAGGATCTTTTGAAACGTGTGATGCAAAAGTTGGAGCAGGATGAGGGGGCGTAAAAGGCCATGTTGAAGCGCGTTCAAAAGATAATACAGGCTTTAATGGAAGTGCTGCAAAGGATCCTGATCACTATGGTCCTGGCCATCTTATATGTTATTGGATTCGGTCTGACGTCTTTATTCTTAAGGATCTTTAAACGCAGTTTTTTTTCAGAGAAATGTGAAGTGAAGAACACGTGTTGGCGTGACGCGTCGGGGTATGAAGCAGGTCGGGATGACCATTTGCGGCAGGCATGACCGATCGAGGGGGTGGTGATGAATAAAGTGCGGTATGTCTTTCAGGAAATGTCTTATTTGATCAAGAAGCATAAATTGGCTTTTTTGCTTCCGATCTTTATTGTGTTGTCCTTGCTTGTTTTTGCGGCGTATTATGTCGGCCCTGCTATTGTGACAACATTTATTTATGCCGGGATCTGAACGTAATAATAATGTGACAAGGTTTGGTGCCGGGTATGAATATTTTAGGGATATCGTGTTATTATCATGACGCTGCGGCGTGCCTGATCAGGGACGGCGAAGTTGTGGCGGCTGTTCAGGAAGAACGATTTACCCGCAGGAAGAACACATCGGAATTTCCCATTAATGCGATCAATTGTTGTATCCAGGAAGGCGGGATCACGTTTGCCGGGATCGATTATGTGGGTTTTTATGAGAAGCCGTTCCTGAAGTTTTCACGGGTCATCATTGAACACCTGCGGGCCTACCCGTTCTCGTTAAGGAATTTTCTTCAGGCCGTGCCTTATTGGCTGCAAGACAGGCTGGTCCTTCCGTTGATATTGGAAAAGGAGATCGGGTTTAAAGGGAAGTGTTTTTTTATCAAGCATCATTTATCGCATGCGGCGGGTTCTTTTCTGGTTTCTCCGTTTGATGAGGCGGCTATTTTGACGGGTGATGCTGTTGGAGAATGGGCGACCATGACGTATGGCCGTGGTCAAGGGCGGGATATCCAGATCCGCAGGGAGATCCGGTATCCTCATTCCCTGGGGTTGTTGTATACAGCTGTGACCACTTATTTGGGATTTGCCGCGCATGAGGGGGAGGGGACGGTCATGGCTTTGGCCGGTTGTGGCAAGCCCAGGTATTTGGATCGATTCAAAGAGATCGTTAAGGTCAGCGCGGACGGAAGTTACAGGATCGATGAAAGATTTTTCGGGTTTAATCATGGTGACAGGATGTACAGCCGGCGGTTTTTAAGAATGTTCGGCAGTGATCGAATGCCTGAAACGCCGATCGATGAGCGGCATTGTGATATCGCGGCCAGTTTGCAAAAGTTTGTTGAAGAAACCCTGTTGACGATCACGCGGCATCTTCATGATGAGACGAAGCTTGACAAATTGTGCCTTGGCGGCGGATTGTTCTTGAATTGCGTCGCTAACAGCAAGATCCTGGAGCAGGGCCTTTTTAAGGAGGTTTTTATTCAACCTGCGGCCGGGGATAGCGGAGGGGCTTTGGGGGCTGCGGCATGCGTATTTAGGGCCGGGCTATGCCGATGAGCAGATCAAAAGGGTCCTGGTAAATCATAATATGATCTTTAGCGAGTTGGGGGATGATGAGCTGTCCGGGTTTGTCGCCCGGAAGATAGCGGAGAATAAGGTCGTGGGATGGTTCCAGGGAAAGATGGAATTCGGGCCGAGGGCCTTGGGCGGCAGGTCTATCCTGGGCAATCCATGTGATCCGCATATGAAGGAATTCTTGAACAATAAAGTCAAGAAAAGGGAGCCTTTTCGCCCGTATGCTCCGATGGTCCTGGAGGAGCGTGCCCGGGATTTTTTTGAGTTGTCGGGGGCATCGCCGTTCATGTTGCTGGCGCCCAGGGTCAGGCCTGAAAAGAAAGATGCGATCCCCGGCGCTGTGCATGTCGACGGAACGGCGCGTGTTCAAACGGTCAGTCAGGGCGTAAATCCAAAACTTTGGCGCCTTATCAAGGCTTTTGAATCAATAACCGGGGTGCCGGTCATCCTTAATACGTCATTTAATTTGAGGGGTGAGCCAGTTGTGTGTACGCCCGAGGATGCTATTTCAAGTTTTAAAAAGAGCGCGATGGATTATTTGGTGCTGGGGAATTTTATTTTAGATCAATCGCAGAATTGAATGGTCCATTCTGAAGGGGGAATTATCTTGAAAGAAACCTATTGCCCGGCAGATATAAGGTATTAATGCCAGTGAAACAGGTCAGCCTTTATATCCCGTGTTTTAATGCTGAAAAGACCATTGCGGCCTGCCTGGACGCTGTTTTCAGGCAGGATCATCCTCTGGCCGAAGTGGTGGTGGTGGATGATGGTTCAACAGACAGGACCGTTGCGATCGCGTTGTCTTACCGTGTCCGGTTGTTGCGCCATGGATCCAACAGGGGTCTTGCCGCCGCCAGGAATACGGCTTTGAAGAACATGGATACAGAGTTTGTCGGGTCGCTGGATGCGGATTGCATTGCGGATCGCGATTGGCTTTCGCGTTTAATGCAAAGGTTTGACGATCCCGGGATATGCGGTGCGGGCGGGAATTTGGTGGAAGACAAGATATTGTCCGTGTTCGACCTTTGGCGTTCGGTCCATATGAAGCAATCCTGGGGGCCGGAGGATCAAAAGCCTGATTTTCTTTTTGGCGCCAATGCGGTGTTTCGCCGGGAGGCCGTTCTTGGCGCGGGGGCTTATGATGAAGCGTTTCGGAGTAATTACGAGGATGTGGATTTAAGCCGCCGGCTGGTGAGGTCGGGAAAGGCGCTGGCGTATGAATCCGGCGCGGTCGTGCATCACTGGAAAGAAGACGATATTTTTTCGCTGTTCAATACATATTGGAACTGGCGGCGGGAATATTATTATGAGCAGCAGTTCTTTGCCGATTCTGGCGGTTTTTCCGCTAAAATGAAAGAGAATGTAGGCCTGGCCAATCGTTATCTTGAGGAGGACCTGGCGTTTCGCCGGGATGGGTTGTTATATCTGGATTTCTTTCTGGCCATTCATCATTCTTTGAGGGACCTGGAGCATTTTATCTTTCGGGATACGGGCATCAACGGAGCGAAGAGTGCACCGAAGGTGTCGTCCTGGCTGGCATTGACGGACCTGGCTTTCTGTTATCATTATGCCGGGGAGCGGGAAGGGATGCCCAGCCTGCTTTATCCGAAAGAAAGTTTTTCCCTGAACTTCTTTGCCTTGATGCTGGCGCTTAACCGCTGTATCGTCGACAGGTTCGGCGGGGCCAGATTCCAACGATTGCTTTATAAACATCTTTTGTTCTCTATTTATAAGGTCAATGACGAGGTTTTGCTTGAAAAGCTGTTGGATATGCTTGGGTCGCATCCGGATTGGCCCGGGTTGCTTCAGAAAGAGCATCCGTATCTGAGGCAGTATTTCCTGCAAATATCTCTTATGATCAAGCGATGGTTGGATGATCAGAAATTTCAGTCGTCCGATCTCATCAGGCGGCTGGAGGGATCGCAAGAAGCCGTAGAACTGGACATCAACACAAAGGACCCTGTTCATGAAAACTAAAGAGATCCCGACGGTGTTTGTTTTGAATGTTTTTGCCTGGGGCTTGTGCGCGCTCGGAGTGCTGGGCGGAGGGTATTGGATCGTTGCCGGATCGGCCGGTCTTCGCGCGGTCATTGCGGGATGTTTGATCATGTTCGCGGGGGCCCTTGCCGCGCTGTTGATCCGGGTTTTCGGTAATATCGCGCAAATGATCTTTGATCAGAACAGGAAGCTGGAAGAATTAAGGCAGGGCCTGTCCCGGCTCGATAACCTTGAAAAGCTCGGCCGGCTCGAGAAGCTCGACCGCCTGGAGGGCATTAATCACGCGGTTGACCAGATCAATTGTGATTCAAAAGATATTAATCAGAATCTTGATCAGGTCAGGGTATTCTTCGAACAGATCCAGAGGCACATTGATCTTAATAAATAATATGAGAACGGTCCTGGTCAATCTTCCATGGTTTAAAGACGGGCGCTTCGGGGTCAGGGCGGGGTCGCGCTGGCCGTTTACGTCGAAACCTGAACGGGACGGGCATATTCATTATATCCCGTTCCCGTTCTTCCTCGCTTATACGGCGGCGTTATTGAAAAAAGAAGGCAAGGGCGTGAAACTGGTCGACGCGATCGCCGGCGAAATGTCGGAGGCTGCCTGTATCGAGGAGATCGCCGGCTTTGATCCGGGGCTTGTTCTGGTTGAAACATCCACGCCGTCTTTCAAGAATGATATGAGGATCATTGCGGCCATTCGGCAAAGCCTTAAAGGCATCAAGATCGGCCTGTGCGGCGCGCATGCCGGGGAATTCGCTGCCGAGATCCTCAAAGAGCATGAGAGCATCGATTATGTTATCGTCGGAGAATATGAACAGGTAGCCCTTGATCTGGTTAATGCCCTTGAGGGCGGCAGGGATTTGAGGCCTGTGGCCGGATTGGCATATCGCGAAGGGGGCGGGGTTGTTTTGAGCGACCGGCGGGGATCTGTTGACGATCTGGATGTTTTGCCCTGGCCGGAAAGGCTTGTGCCCCTGATCTATAAGTACAATGACGGATTCGCGGGGCTGCCATGTCCCAGTGTCCAGATGTTGGCCAGCCGGGGATGTCCATTCCAGTGTTCCTTTTGTCTTTTGCCGCAGACTCTTTATAAAGGCAACGGGTACAGGAAAAGGGATTTCATGGATGTGGTGGATGAGATGGAGCATCTTGTCCGGCAGTTTGATTTTAAAGCGGTTTATTTTGACGACGAGGTTTTTAATTGTGATCGAGGGTACGTTGTAAAGATCTGTGAAGAGATCATCAGGAGAGGTCTTCATGTCCCTTGGGCGGCGATGACGCGAGTGGATCTGATGGATGAAGAATTGCTGGAGACCATGGCTCGTGCCGGCGCATATGCCGTGAAATATGGCATTGAATCGGCAGATCAGGATATTCGCAGCCAGTGCAAGAAAAGCCTGGACCTGGATAAAGCCAGGGCAGTGATAGGGGTCACGAAGCGGCTGGGAATAAAAGTTCATTTAACATTTTGCATCGGCCTTCCTGGAGAAACCCGGCAAACGATGCAAAGCACCATCGATTTTGCCAGAGAAATGGATCCTGATTCGCTGCAGTTCACGTTTGCCACGCCGTACCCGGGAACGGAATATTTTCGGTATGCCCAGGGCAAGGGCTGGTTGGGTTCCGTTGATTGGGATGATTATGATGGCAATGAGAAGTTCATTGTCAGGACCATGGATTTAAGCATTGATGACCTGGAAAGCATCAAGCCAACTCTTTATCAAATTTTCAAGGGCAAATGCGGCTGTCAATAATCATTGTTACGTTCAATAGCCAGGAACATGTTCAGTCGTGCCTGGATGCTGTGTTTCGCCAGGGGGACGAGGGTGTTGAGGTCATTGTTGTTGATAATGGCTCGAAAGACGCGACCCTTCGTATTCTCAAGGAGAATTACAGGCAAGTCCGATTGATAGAGAATTCAGGGAATGAGGGCGCTTGCAGGGCCAGGAACCAGGGGATAGCGGCTTCATCCGGGGATTGGGTCCTGACGCTGGACAGTGATGTGGTGATCGGTGATGATTTTATCCGGCAGTTCATTTCGGCCAGTTTTTCATTTGCGGATAACATCGGAATGGTTCAGGCCGATATATTGAACGAGGATGGCGAGACGGTTTATTCCCATGGGATCGACCTGACGTTCTTGAGAAGGTTCCATGATCTTAATCGCGGACGGAAGAAGGTGATGGCTATTCCGGCGGAAGGGAAGATCATCGGCCCTTGCAGTGCGGCGGCTTTTTACAGGCGAAAGATGCTGGAGAAGCTTAAAGAGGTAACGGGGTATTTTGATGAAAGGTTCTTCTTTCTTGTCGAGGATGTGGATCTCGCCTGGCGGGCCAGGCTGGCTGGCTGGGCGGTATTATTCTGCCCTCGGATCACGTGCACACATACGGGCAATGGTTCACAGACAGGCCGGGATATCCGGCAGTATTTATGTATCCGGAACAGGTATTGGATGATCACCAAGAATGATCGTTTCGGGCGGCAGGTGTTGGTGCATATTGTTTCTTTTCCTTACGAATTGATCAGGGGCATTTACTGGTTCTTTTTTAATAATCATATGTGGAAGAGCGGTTCATCGGTTATGAGGGCGGAGAGGCATGAAGGTTGAATTCTATAAACATCAAAGACTTGCCGTCATATTTTGCGGATTGTTCCTGGCTGCCTTGATCCTTGAGACAGGTTTGCGCCTGGGCGGTTTTATAATGTTATCCCTGCAGGAATATAAGAACCTGCAAGCCATCAAAGAGAAAGGCTCTTGCCGCATCATGTGCCTGGGAGAGTCGACCACCCTGAACCAATACCCGCGGTTTCTTGAGGAGGTGCTTAACCAGCGGAATGTTGGCGTTAAATTCAGTGTTATCGACAGGGGATTGATCGGCATTGATACAGGAGTGATATTATCGCAATTAGAGGCGAATCTTGACAAGTATAAGCCTGATATAGTGGTAACAATGATGGGGTGTAATGATGGCGGGATAATGTATTATCAGGACATACCCGAGGCTGATGGCTGGCTATTTCGGCACTGCCGGGCATACAGGTTCAGCCGGCTCATATACACGCATATCCTCAAGAAGCTGAAGAAAGAAGATGTTCACAGGGAGGAAGTTCCTTCTCCAAACCAGGGCAGGCCTTTAGATCTCAACTCAAAGAACAATGGGTCGGATGTCGAGCTGGGAGTTTTCTATCGACGCCAGGGTAAATTTTCTGAAGCGGATGAGTTATTCAGGAGGGCCATTGAACTTGATCCCAAAGATGCCAGGGCGCCTATTGAGCTGGGAGTTTCTTACCGGCGGCAGATGAGATTTGCCGAGGCGGAGGAGCTGTTCAGGAGGACAATAGGGCATGATCCTAAAAATGATTGGGCGTATGTTGAGCTGGGAGTTTCTTATCTGAACCAGAATAAATTTGCCGAGGCGGAAGAGGCATTCAAGAGGGCAATAGAACTCAATCCAAAAGATGACATGACATACGGAGCATTGGAAGTATTAAATATAGAAAAGGGTAATTCGGTGCTTGCGGGCAGATACGGCAAGAAGGCCAGGGAATTAAGAGCAGGTTACTATTGTCCAATGACAAATAATAATTATCTTAAACTCCGGACGATCCTGCATAAAAGAGGCATAGTATATGTCTGTGCGCAGTATCCCATTCGCAATTTGGGACCGTTAAAGAAGATCTTTCAAGGCAAGGCAGAAGGCGTTGTTTTCGTGGATAACGAAAAGATATTTAAAGCGGCGCTTGAGAAGGGCAGCTACCGGGAATATTTCCGTGATTCGTTCGGTTATGACTTTGGCCATTGTACAGATAAAGGCAACCGCCTGCTGGCCGAGAATATGGCCAATACTATACTCAAAGAAGTTTTTAAAAAAAGACCGGTCCTGTCCCAATGAAACGGATACTTATTACAGGGGTGGCGATCCATGAAGGTTGAATTCTATAAACACAACCTGGGCGCTGAAGAGAAGCAGAAAGTCCTTGAATGCCTCGACGGGATATTTTTAACAACGGGGCAATATGTCAAGGATTTTGAAAGTCAATTCGCTGAATATCTGGGGGTAAAACATGTTGTTGGGCTGAGTTCATGCACGGCCGCGCTGCACTTGTCTCTTCTTGCCCTTGGGCTGGGGCCGGGTGATGAGGTCATTACTACGCCAATGACGTTTATCGCAACGCCTAATGCCATTCTTTATGCAGGGGCGAAGCCGGTTTTTGTTGACGTTGATCCAAACACCGGATTGATCGATCCGCGGAATATCGGGCAGGCGATCACGCCAAGGACCAAAGCGGTCATTCCGGTCCATCTTTACGGCCAAATGTGTGATATGCGCGCGATCAAGGCAGTAGCGGATGCGCATCACTTGAAGATCATTGAGGATTCCGCGCACTGTGTCGAGGGCGCGCGAGATGGTATCCGTCCGGGCCAGTTGAGCGATATCGCGTGTTTCAGTTTTTACGCGACGAAGAATGTAACGAGCGGTGAAGGGGGAGCGGTCGCCACGAATGATCCCCATCTGGCGGGGCGGGTCATGGCCCTGAGAAATCATGGAATGAGCAAGGGGCCGGCGGACAGGCACGAAGCCGGTTATGTCCATTGGGATATGCCCGAGCTTGGCTGGAAATATAATATGAGCAATATACAGGCCGCCATGCTCCTGCCGCAGATCCCGCATATTGAGCGTCGCTGGCGATCCAGGGCGTCTTTATACAGGAAATATGCGGATGAGCTGGCGGGTATCAGTCCGGTGAGCCTTTCCGGGATCGTGCCTGGCGTGAAAAGTGCGTATCATCTTTTTACGGTCCGCGTGAGCGGGGGGTGCCGGGATGCCTTGTTGCGGGAATTGTCGGAAAAAGGGATCGGATGCGCGGTGCATTATCGAGCGGTTCATCTTTTGTCTTTTTACCGCTCCAGATTCGGGTATAATGAAGGGGATTTTCCATGTGCCGAAAGGATCGGGAATGAGACGGTAAGCTTGCCTTTTTGGACAGGGCTTTCCGCGCAGCAGCAGGGTCAGGTCGTCAATGTTCTAAGGGTATTTTTGGGTGGTGAAGAGGATGTTAAAGAAAAGGGGGGGCAGGTATGAAGAAGCGAATGGTTATTGTTTTTGCCACAGCAGTATGGATCTTTATCCCGTTGATCGTTTCCGCCGAGGTTATTCATTTGAAGACCGGAAAGGTGGTGGAAGGAAAGCTTATCAACAAGACCGCGGAATATGTTGAGGTTGAGTTTAACGGGACGCCGATCAAATATTACCTTGATGAGATCGATATGGTGGATGGGCAGGCAGCGAGTGCCGGTTCTCCGGCGCAGGGTGCTGTACCGCCTGTTGTCAGTGCGGGAGCGCCCCGGGAGTATGCACCTGCCGACAAGCGGGATCTTTTCGGTCAGATCTTGAGTGATATTTTTCAATCGTCCAAGGAGGCCGGATGGACCGGGCCGTTATTGGCGAAGGCGACGGATAAGTTTACGCAGTTTTCCAAAGATAATCCGAACAGCAGGTTCGCCAAGGATGCCGAATTCATGGGTGCTTATTGTTTATTTAATAAAGCTCTTTTGGCGGGCGATAAAGAACAGGCATTGCTTTTTGCGGATGAGATCGGGAAAGTCGCTGCCCGTTATCCGGATGCTTTATTGGAGGAATTTACCTGCAGGACGATCCAGGGATTTTCTTCGGATGATATATTTATCCCTTTCAAGTTCGCCAGTGTTTATCTGCAGGGTTTGGTGAGTGATAATTCCAAGGATAATGAGGCTTCGGTGAAAAGTTTCGAGTTTATCAGGGCGAATTTTTTCCTTTCCAGGGATATCGAGAGTGCGTTCATCCAGGATGTTTATCAGAAGTTGATGACTGCGTATGACGCATTGAAAAAGTTGGACGATGTTCAGAGTGTCAGGCACGAAGTCCTGGAGAAATATCCTGATTCTTCGTTGGCGCAAAGGCTCAAGGCGGAAGATGAGGAAAGAGCAAAAAATATTCCCGGAGCGAAGTGAAAAGAAAGCAGTTCATCGAGCATTCCATGCCGACCATCGGCAGGGCTGAAAAAGAGGCTGTGGCCGCGGTTTTGAGGACCAGGTTCCTTGCGGAAGGCCGTTTTGTTAAAACGTTCGAGGAGGCCGTGACGGATCGCGTGGGATGCCTGGGCGCGGTTGCAACAAGCACGGGGACCCTCGCGTTGCATCTGGCGCTGGTCGCGTTGGGTGTGGAGCGGGGATCCGAGGTGCTCTTGCCGAGTTATGCCTGCCGGTCTTTGCTTAACGCGGTGGCTTATTGCGGTGCCGTGCCTGTCGTTTGTGATGTGGATGAGCATGATTTTAACCTGTCCTTTGCCCAGGCGAAGAAGAAATTGACCCGCAGGACAAAAGCCGTGATCGTGGCCCATATGTTCGGCTGTCCGGCCGAGATCGACCGGTTCAAGGCCCTGGGTGTCCCCGTGATCGAGGATTGTGCGCATTCTATCGGCGCAGAATACAAGGGCAGGCCGGTGGGCAGCTGGGGGGATTGTGCGGTTTTTTCTTTTCAAGGCACAAAATATATCGTTGCCGGAGAAGGCGGAATGGTTGTGGCCAACTCGGCTTTGTTGCTGGAGAGGCTAAGAAAATTGAAAGAGCCGGATTCGTCGGATGTCGGAGTTAAATATACTTATCGAATGACGGATCTTCAGGCGGCCATTGGCAGGGCCCAGTTAAAACAATTAAAGGGGTTTATCCAGGCAAGGGTGAAGATCGCGTCGATCTATCGTGATGCCTTTTCGGACCTGGATATCGCGCTTCCATATTCTTCGGCAGGAGGAAAGCATATTTTTCACCGGTTCATGATCAGGGTTAAAGGAGATATTCATTCTTTTATGCGGCAGTGTTATGCGCACGGGGTGAAAGTCAAGCAGACGATCAAGCCGCTGTCGATCCACCAGTATCTTCGGTTGCCGGGCAAGGACTTTCCCGTGACGGAAATGATCATGCGGTCAGTGCTTTCCGTCCCTATCTACCCTTCGCTGAACAAGCAACAGGTGCTTCGGATCATTGAGGCCGTCAGGGCCGCGGCTTGCTGATAAGATCGCGCAGATGAAGGGAATTCCTATGCAGAAGTTCGGATTTTCGGATCAGCGGGCAAGGGAATTTCCCGCGATGGTGGTGATGGAGATCACCAATGTATGCAACTTGTCGTGTATTCATTGCCCGTATACGGCTGTTTCCAAAAAGCCTGATTATAGTCCGCGTCATATGAGTTGGGCTCTTTATCAAAAGATCGTGGATGAGGTCGCGCTTTATCCGGGAGTGCTTTTCAGGCTTCTTTGTGACGGAGAGCCGATGATGCATCCGCGGTTCCTGGATATGCTGAGCTACGCGAAAGATAAGAAAGTTTCCCCTGTCAATTTTATTACCAATGGCACCAGGCTTTCGCAGGAGATCGCCGGGAGGGTCCTGGATATCGGGGTTGAGGTTGTGGAGATCAGCCTGGATGCTTTAAACAGATCCACTTATGAGAAGATCAGGGTGGGCAGTGATTTTGATCTGGTCATGGCCAATGTACACCGGTTCATCGAGATGAGGGACCGCAAGGGGGCGCGGACAAAGATATTTGTCAGTATCATCGATCAGAAGGAATCCGAGGGCGAGTTGCGGGCGTTTGTGGATCACTGGCGCCGGAAGGTGGACCGGGTGCTGGTCCGTCCGTTCACGACGATCGGGGGTGTTCTGGATCAGGCGAAATTAAAGATCAGCACTGACGGGGACCGGTGGCCCTGTCCGCTGCTTTGGAAACGTATTTTTATTAATGTGGATGGGTTTGCGGAGTTTTGTGTGGAAGACTGGATGGATGAAACGGTCGTCGGGGATATTAATCAGAAGGGTATTGCAGAGGTTTGGCGATCGGAAGCGTATAAGCATCTGCGTGAATTGCATATGGCGCGCAAGTTTGGCGAGGTCAGCTATTGTTCCAGGTGTCTGGACTGGAAAGCCAGGGAATGGGGAAATGATTATTTTCACGCGATAGAGCAGGTCTTGCCCCGTGGTTGAGCGGCGCCGGTTCCTGGGAGGAAGTGGATGGGATCACAGGTCATAAGGAAAACAAAGAGTGTCTGCCCTGTCTGCCTTGGCGTGGTGGATGCCTCGGTGGTGGCCAGGGACGGCAAGGCGTGGATGGAGAAATCCTGCCCCCGGCACGGGGATTTCAGGATCTTGTTGTCTAACAGGAGCGAATGTTACAAAAGGCTTAATGATTTCTATTTTTCTGTGATGGAGGGCAAGAAGAAGGTCCTTGAGTACGAGATCTGGCCTACCCGGAGTTGCAATATGAGTTGCCCGATCTGTTCTTTAGGGGACATTAAGCAACACAAGGCGGACCTTGTCCCTTCATGTGCGGATATCGAGGATGTTGTAAGGAAATGCAAGGCTTCGTTCTTTACTTTGTCCGGAGGTGAACCGACGTGCAGGCCGGACCTGGGAGAGATCATTGCGATCCTGCGCAAGCATCACAAGACGGCGATCATCAATACCAATGGGTTGAAGTTCACCAATATTGATTATTTGAAAGATCTTGTCCGGGCGGGATTGGAGCGGGTCAACCTTCAGTTCGACGGGTTCAAGCGGGAGGTGTATCCGGTTTTGCGGGGCGTGGACCTGCTGGATGTCAAACTCAAGGTCCTTGCAAATTTGAAAGCCCTGCGGGTCCCCGTTATCCTGAATGTCACCATCGCCAAGAACCTTAATGAAGGCGAAATATCCGGGATCATTGATTACGCGGCGAAGAATGAATTTATCAACGGGGTCACTTTTTTCACGATCTGTAATATAGGAGGCGCCGGGAAGTGGCCGCTGGATAATTATATTGTTCCGGATGAGGTGGTGGGGATCCTGGAGCAGCAAACCCGGAGCAGGATCAGCAGCGAGAGTTTTTATTTGTTCCAAAAGCTCCATATGTCCTTGAAGTCGTTCCTGTCGCAGAAAACCTGTTTTTACAACCGTGTTTATGTCCTTGTCAGAAATGATGATGGCGGATACCGCCCTATCGATGAACTGATCGGCCTCAAGCGGCTGGAACCGGTCCTGGATCAATATCACGCGTTGTTCCTGAAGGATCAATTCATTGCGAAATTGTATTTCGCGTTGTTCTTTCCGATAGCCTTGCTGGCGAATACGTCACCGTCGATCTTAAAGGAGTTTTTCTTGATGGCGGTCTCGTATTTTTTCAAGACCCGTCATTATCTGGGTTCCGGGAGATTCTTGTCGGTCAGTATTTCCACTTCGTGTGACCCGTTCAAGATGGATTATGGTATTGTCAAGAATTGCCAGAACGAGATCATTTGCGTGGATGAGCGGTCGGGCAAATTCGGCCACCAGGGAAGCATCTGCCTCTACGGGATGGGATTGGAAAAGCCGCGCCATGAATAAATTCTTCATTTGCTCGTCTTCTGCCTGCATGGAGAGAATGCTCGATAGCCAGAAGATATATTCTTATTTAAAGGCCAATGATTGGATCCCCGCGGATAAAGTCCCGGATGCTGATCTGCTGATCATTAGTACATGCGCTTTTGGAGAGTATGAAGACCGTTGCTGTGTGGAATTGATCCGGCATTATACGGACCAGAAAAAGGGATCGGCCAAAGTCATCCTGGCGGGCTGCCTCCCGGTCATTAACCCTTCGCTATTGGACGGGATGGGTGAAATGTTCGTCGTGTCACCGACCGATCTGGACAAGCTCGATGGCTTCCTGAATGTAAAAGTTAAATTCACGGATGTCGCGGAGCCGAACAGGATATTGCCTGCGGAGGTTTCTTACAAGCCGTCACTGAAGAAAATATTGAATGTCAGCTCATTATTGGCCGGTTTGCGTTCAGGGATCGGGTGGGGCAGGGATCCTTTGGGGAAATGGCTTGGAGGTATAAAGAACTTTATACGGTCTGTTGCTTTGGTGAGGTCGTATATCAATCCTTTTCTTGTTGGTGCGAGGGACCGGTTGTTTTATTTGAGGATATCCCGGGGCTGTCTGGGGCATTGCACGTATTGCGCGAAGAAATTCGCGACCGGGACACTCCAAAGCAAGCCTTTGGACCGGATCATCAATGAATTCAGGAGTGGACTGGAGCTTAAAGAGAAACGGTTCTTTCTTCTGACGGAAGATGCGGGCTGTTACGGGCAGGATATCGGGACAACCGTTATCGATCTGCTCAATGATCTTTTTGCTGCCGGCAAGGGGCATGATTTCAGTTTGATAATATCCAATCTGAACGCGGAATGGTTCATAAAATATTATGATGAACTCGAGGAGTCTGTTATAAGAAATCAGGCGAAGGTCCTTTATGTCCATATCCCCATTCAGTCCGGCAGCGGGCGGATCCTGCGGTTAATGAACAGGCCGTACGTGATAGGAGATGTGGAGCGATGTTTATTGCGCCTCAGAAGCAAGGTCCCGGAGTTGAAGCTTTCAACAGATATCATGGTCGGGTTTCCGGGAGAGACGCAGGAAGACCTGAACTTGACCAGGGAGTTCCTGGAGAGGGTCAGGTTTGATTTTGCGGATATCTTCGGCTATGAGAACAGGCCGAATACTCCGGCGTCCCGATTGCCGGGCAGGTTTTCCCGGCAGGAGATAGAGGAGCGGCGGTTTTGTTTGTTGAAGGTCCAGGATGAGAACGCAAAGACAGGGACAGTCGTAAAGAAAGTTGTCGAAGTATCCGGGGACTTTATACGCAGGAAGGCGTAAGGGGTATATTTTATGGCGGATGAAAAGGATCAGGTCCTTAGAGAAACCAGGAGTGTTTGCCCTGTGTGCCTGGAAGATGTGCCGGCGCTTGTCGTGCGGCGGAATAATGCCGTGTTGCTGCGGAAATCCTGCGATAAGCACGGATGGTCCGAGATCGTCCTGTCGACGAGGGCGGAGTTCTATGCGCGCCTGGATGATATGTATTTTCGGATCATGGATGAAGAGAAGCCTGTCGGCGAGTATGAGATATGGCTGACGCTTGCGTGTGATACGGAGTGCACGATCTGTCATCTGGGCAGTGCAAAGTCCGACGGGATCCTTTGCGATCCGTCCCTGCAGGACGTGGAAGCGTTCATCAGGAAGACCCCCTGTTCGTCCTATGTCCTTTCCGGCGGAGAGCCGACGTGCAGGGATGATATTTTCGAGATAATCAGGATATTCAAGAAGCATGGGAAGACAGTGACCATGCACACGAACGGGCTCAAGTTAAGGGACAAGGGATTTGCCGCGCAGTTAAAGCAGTCCGGCCTGGACCGGGTCAATTTGCAGTTCGATGGTTTTTGCAGGGATAGTTACAAGACGCTCAGAGGGACGGATCAGCTCGATGCCAAACTTCGGCAGCTCGATCATCTGAAGCTTCTGGACGTCCCTGTGGACCTGAATATGACCGTGGCAAGGAATGTGAATGATTCCGATGTGGGGAATGTGATCGAGTATGCGGCGAAGAATCCTTTTATCAAGGGGGTCAATTTCTTTACGATCTGTCTGCTCGGAGGGGTCAGGGATTGGAGCCTGGATAATTATATTATGCCGGATGAGGTGGTGGATCATCTGGAAGAGAAGACTGCGCATAAAATAACCCGAAAGAGTGTTTTCCTGTTCCAGAAGCTGCATCTCGCGATGAAGTCCTGGCAGGGGCAAAGATTCTGCCTGTACAGCCAGATATATTTGCTTGTCAGAAACGGGGACTCTTATGAGCCGATCGACAAGTATCTGGACCTGGAAAGGGCCGAAAAGTGGCTGGACAGGTATGCGATCTTGTATAAAAAGAACAAATTCCTGGCAAAAACGATGCTGGTGCTGACCGTTCCTTTTTCTTTATTCCGGTGGTCTTCTTTAAAGCTGGCCAAAGAGATATTTCTTACCAGCCTTTCCTATTTTTTTCAGACACCGCATTATTTGAAGAGTGAAAAGTTCCTGTTCGTCAGCTTTTCGACGGCGTGCGACCGCTATAAGATAGATTATGGATTGATCAAGAATTGCCAGGACGGCATTGTGCATACGGATGCTGTTTCCGGAAAGCTGGGTTATCAGGGGTGCGACGGGCTTCATTGCATTGAAATGGAAAAGAAGCGGTACGGGAATAAATGAGGCAACCTTCTTGGTCTGCAAGCCAATGTTAAAAGCTTACCCGCGGCATTCCGTGGATATATCAGGAAGAGAGTATTGGGAAATGTTGTCCCGGATATTTTCTTTTTATGTCTCAAATGGTGCGGCTTCCGGGGATTTTGAGCAGGTTTTCAGGGAGTATATCGGGGTGCCTTACGCGGTTTCCATCCCGTCTGCCAGGCTCGGGCTGTTCTTGATCTTCAAGCATTTTGCTTTACCCGAAGGGTCGGAGATCATTATAAGCCCGTTCACGCACTGGAGCATCTTCTCCGTGATCAAAGCGTGCCGGTTGAAACCGGTGTTCGTGGATATTGATGAGGGCACGTTTAATATTGATCCCCGGGAAGTCAAGAAAGTCATTAATAAGAACACAAAGGTTTTGATCCTGACGCACATGTGGGGACAGCCCTGCGACATGGATCCTTTTCTTGAGCTTAAGAAGGAATTCGGGATCAAGGTCATTGAAGATTGCGCCATGGCTTGCGGCGCAACATATAAAGGCCGGCAGGCAGGGAGTTTTGCAGATGCCTCGATCTTCAGTTTCGGCAAGGCTAAAGCCATTGCGACATTCGGCGGCGGCATGCTTTGTACGAATGACCGGGGGATCTATGAGGAAGCCCGGCGGAGTACGGCCGCGTTCCGTTATGAGCATCCGGTGGCGCTTGCCAGCAATCTGTTGAGTTCGGTCATTGCGAATATCCTGACCAGGCCGCGGGTGTTCTTTCTGTCTATTTATCCCGTTATGCGCGCGTTTTGTTTGAAAGATCCGTATAATCCCATGGAACAGAGGAAGGATGTCGCCATATTCGCCGACAGTGTCCCCGAGCAATGGAAGATAAAGATGTCTGACCTTCAGGCGGTATTGGGGATGGAGCAATTGCGGGGCCTGGATGCCAAGAACAGGAAGAGAATGGCCAATGCGCAGATATTAAATGAGATATTGCAGGGTACCGGCGGGATCGCCATACCGCTGGCGGTCCCTGGCGCCGGGCATACATATTTGTATTACGCATTGCTGGTGAAGAAGCGGACTTCGCTGGAGGATATTCGAAAGATCCTGATCCGGCATCGCGTGGATTCCCAGCTTAATGAACTGACCACGGCAAAAGAACTGGCGGTTTTTGGCGCTGACAGTAAAGATTATCCGGTATTCCACAGGGTTTCCGAGAGTTTATTGATCATCCCCAATGGCATTTATTTAAGCCGCGATGATGCCCGTTATGTAGGGAATACGGTTAAGAGGGCCCTGGACCTGGTTGATTGAAAATTATGACACTAACCAAGCAAGATGCGTCGATCATCAGAGCAACGACCAGCGTTTGCCCTCAATGCCTGGGGGAGATACCGGCACAGGTGATCGAAAGGGACGGGGCGGTCTATTTTCGTAAACGTTGTGAAGTTCACGGCGGGTTCGAAATAGAGGTTTCACGCAATCCGGCCGACTACAGGTATTTGAGCAAGGCGTATTTTTATTTTCTGCAAAGCCCGATGCCGCCGGCGGAATATTATCTGTGCGCCACCACCGCTTGCAATGCCGATTGCCCCATATGTTTCCTGAAACAATGCCCCGAACAGCTTGATGGACTTTCCCTGAAAGAAGTGGAGCGGATCGCCGCGGACAAGAGTGTGAAACGATTTACTTTTTCTCATGGAGAGGCGACCACCTGCCCCGAGCTGCCGGCCATGATCGGGATATTAAAACAGCACGGGAAGATCGTTAATATCCATACGAACGGGATCAAGGCCGCGGACCCTGAATATGCCGCACAGCTTAAGCGCGCGGGCATAGATCAGGTCAGCTTGCAATTCGATGCTTTCAGCCGGAAGAAAAGCGTTGATCTGAGGGGGGATGGAAGCCTCGATCGTCAGCTAAGGGCTTTGGAGAATTTGAAGGAATTAAAGATCCCCGTTACGCTCAATGTCACGATCGCCAAAGGCGTTAATGAAGATGAAGTGGGGGTTATTTTTGATCACGCGGTGAAAGAAGGTTTTATTAAAGACTTGAGTTTTATAACGTATTGCCATTACGACCGTGCAAAAGGCGACAACTTTGGAAGATATATGATGCCGGATGAGTTGATCACTTGCATTGAAGCTCATTCCAAAGGCAGGATCGCGAGGCCGCAGGTCGTATTTTTCCAGAAGCTGTTCTATGCTTATATGCATGTTGCCGGGATCAGGAAATGTTTTAATTATTTCCATTACCCGGTCGTGCGCTGGAATGGCGGGTATTTGCCCGTCAGTGATTTTATTAATTTAAAGAAAGCGGCTGCGTGGCTGGACCGGCTGGAGGATAATAAAAAAGGACTGACGGTCTTTACATTCTTTGGGGTCGTGTTATCGTCCCTGCGGCTGAGAAGTTTATTATTATTGCCATGGGGCCTTCTTATGCTGCTGCGAAGGGGATATCCCCAGGCATCGGGCAATTTTCTGATGGTGACGTTCGCGACCATTTGCGATCCGTACAAGTACGATCCTGCCATTGCCGTGAATTGCGGGCAGGGCATTATTATTAAAGATAAAGCTCATGATAGTTACGGGACCTATTTGATGCAGGAAATGAGCCGGAAAAGGCAGGCGTCATGAAGATCGCTTTTATTAATGATTATGCGCAGCAGCTGGGCCTGCAGTATTTAACCTCGGTGCTCAAGGCCGGCGGGCATGAGGTCAGGGTGTTCCTGGACCCCCAGCTGTTCGATGATGATATTATTTCCATCAAGCCTCTTGCCAGGATCTTTGATCACAGGAAAAAACTGGTCGCGGAACTTAAAGCCTACCAGCCGGACCTCGTGGGGATATCGGTGGTCACGGATTTCTATCAATGGGCCTGCGCGATCGCCGGGATGATAAAAGAAGCGATGGATGTGCCGATCATTTTCGGGGGTATACACCCCACTTCGGTGCCGGAGAGGGTCATACAAAACAAGTTCGTGGATATGGTCTGTATCGGCGAGGGGGAAGGCGCATTGCTGGAATTGGCCGATAGCATGTCCAAGGGGCAGGTTGATTATTCCATCAGGAATATCTGGTTTAAGAAAGATGGCATCGTTATCCGTAACGCAATACGCCCGCTCATCGAGGACATCGATGCCTTGCCGGCGCCGGACACCGACATCTATTTCCTTAATTTCCCTCATTTCAAGAAAACAGGGTTATACCTGATCTCGACCGCGCGCGGGTGTCCCAATGCCTGCAGTTATTGCTGTCATTCCTATTTGCATGATCTGTATAAAGGAAAAGGGCGGTATGTGCGTCAGCGCAGTGTTGCGAATGTTATTAATGAGCTTAAAAGAAGTAAAGACCTGTATGGCATCAAGTTCGTCGCTTTTATGGACAATTGTTTTGGTTACGATATCGCCTGGTTGAAAGAATTTTCTTATGAATACAAGAAGGAAATAGGGCTGACGTTCGAGTGTATTATGCATCCTGACCATGTCAACCCGGAGGCTGTCAGGTATCTGAAACAAGCCGGGTGTTACGCGGTCACCATGGGGATACAGTCATGGAATGAAGATATCAGGAAGGAAGTCCTGTCGAGGGATGTTGACAATAATGCCATGCAGCAGGCAGTCCGTTTGATACAGGATGAAGGCATGTTCCTGATGACGGACAGCATCTTCGACCTGCCCGGGCAGAATGAGCAGGATATTATTACCTGCGCGTATCAGTACGCGCATATAAAGCCGAAACGGATCTATTTCTATATGTTAAGGTATTATCCCAAGACGGCCATGACGCAGATGGCCAAAGACCGCGGCTGGCTGACGGCCGAAAGGTTTGAGGAGGTCATGGATGGTGTTAATGTCACTTCCTTTGCTATCGGAGGGGATAAAGTCGGCAGGAAGACGATCCAGTTCCAGATCCTTTTTTATCTGATAGACCTGTTGCCGAAGGCCACGAGCCTTTTTATCCTCGACAGGAAACTTTACCGGTTCTTCCCGACCATTTTTGGCCCGGCTATTATTGTCATATTGCGCAATCTGGTGGCTTTTGATATTAATGCCAGGATCCTTAGGGAAGGCGCCATCAACCGGTATACTTATTATATGTTACGGAAAGGGCTTGGTAAGGCATGACAGGGATCCCGGGGCAGCTTATACGTACAACCACCAGTACTTGTCCGCAGTGCCGTCAGGAGGTCCCGGCGCAGATCGTAGAAGAGGGCGGCAAGGTCTATATGAAGAAGTTTTGCGTTGCACATGGCCCTTTTGAATTGCTGATCTCCAGGCATCCCTGGTATTACAAGGGGCTTACGGAGTATTATTTCGAGGTCATGCCGCAAAAGATGGAGCAGCGGCGGTTTTATATTTATTTGAGCAATAAATGCAATATGAATTGCCCTATTTGCCTTTTGGATCCGAACCAGGGGAAAGTACCGGATATTTCCATTGAGAAGTTCAAGGATGTGATCAGCCGTAATAAAAGAAGCCGCTTCTATTTATACGGGGCCGAGCCGACCTTGCGTCCGGACCTTCTGGAGTGGATCAGGCTGCTCAAGCAGAATGGCGATCTGGTCAACATGCACACCAATGGCATTAATTTGACGGATCATGCTTATTTGAAGGAATTGAAAGACCACGGGCTCGACTACGTGAGCCTTCAGTTCGACGGTTTTGACGACAAGATCTATATGGCTTTGCGTGGACAGAATTTGCTCGAGATGAAATTGCAGGTCTTGGATAATTTGCGCCGGTTGAATATGTCCACAGGTTTCAATGTTACGATCGCCAAGGGGGTCAATGAGGGGCAGATAGCGCCGATCCTGGATTATGCCGTGAAGAATCCTTTTATCAAAGATGTGAGTTTCGCGACCCTGTCCCAGCTGGGGGCTGCGTGCAAGAATTTTGCGGTTGATTCATTGCTGATGCCCGATGAACTTATTGATATGGCCGAGGAACAGACCAAGGGGAAAGTTTCACGAAGAAGTATTTATTTGTTCCAGAAACTGTATTACGCTTTCCTGTCGGCTTTGAACATCAGGAGATGCTATAACTTCCAGCATCTGGCGCTGGTCAGGGAAAAGAATGGCGGATATTCCACGTTGGATCAGTTGCTGGGGTTGGAGCGTTTTGAGAAGGAACTGGATGCTTTCAGGGGAAGGGTCAAGTCGAATAAGGGGCTTGCGACTTTATCCCTTGGCATGCAAATGCTGTTGAATTTCTTGAGCGGGAATTTTTTAAAGAAGCTGAGCTGTATTCCGCTCAATATGTTCATCCCCGGCAAGCTCAGGAGCCCGAAGATCCCGGATAAAGTCCTGCTGATCAGTTTCGGGACGGTATGCGACTTTATCAAATATGATTCGCAGATCTCCAAATACTGCGGCCAGGGCATTTGCCTGGAAAAGGACAATAAAGTCCTGTTGACCGATAATATTTCCGACCTGTCCATGTTTAACAATACAGCCTGTAAATAGATGAAAATAGCGTTTATAAATGACCCGCATGAGCGTTTTGGCATAGAGCATGTTTCCGCGCTTCTAAAGGCCAATGGACATCAAACCAGGCTTTTTATCGACCCGAAATTGTTCGATGACGGGGAATTTTCTGTCCGCTGGCTGGCCAGGGTCTTCGATCATCGCCAAAGGCTGATCGCGGAACTTAAAGCGTATCAGCCTGATCTTGTCGGGTTCTCTGTCGATACTTATTCTTATCAATGGGCGCTGGGGATGGCCAGGGACATAAAGAAGGAAATGCCTGTTCCGATCATTCTGGGCGGGATCCATCCCACCTCGGTTCCGGAGAGGGTTATTGACAATGAGTCGGTGGATATGGTTTGCGTGGGCGAGGGTGAATACGCGATGCTGGAACTGGTCAATAGCATGGCCAAGGGGCGGGTCGATCATGCGATCAGGAACATCTGGTTCAAGAAGGACGGCAGGGTGATCCGTAACGAAGTCCGTCCGTTGATCGAAGACCTGGATGCCCTGCCGATGCCGGACAAAGAGCTTTATTATTCTGTCAGCCCTCACTCTTCCGAGATTTATTTTATTATGACAGGCCGGGGGTGCGCCAATTCCTGCAGTTATTGTTGTCATTCTTATCTCAAGGGAATTTATAAGAATAAAGGCAAGTATCTCCGGCAGAGGAGTATTGATAATATTATTGAGGAATTGGTCCATGCCAGGGATAAATACCGCATTAAAATGGTCCGGTTCTGGGATGATGATTTTATGGTCGGCAGGAATGCCGGCTGGTTCCGGGAATTTTCCCGTCGTTATAAAGAGAAGGTCGGGCTGCCGTTCATCTGTTATTTATACCCAAGGGATGTCCCTGAAGAAGTGATCCGGGATTTGAAAGAGGCCGGGTGTTGTGAGGTTAATATCGGGGTGCAAAGTTGGGATGACCATGTAAGGCGGGAGGTCCTCTCCAGGGACACGCCCAATGCGGAGATCGACGCGCTTCTTGACGTTCTAAAAAGGAACAGGATCAATGTGACCGCTGATTTTATTTGCGGCTTGCCCCTTCAGTCGGATGATGATGCGGTCAATTTTATCAGGTCTTGCGGCCGGGGGAAAGTGGGGGACATCAATTTTTTTGGTATAAAATATTTTCCCGGTTCAAGCATGACGCAACGGATGAAGGCAAATGGCACTTTTTCCGATCTTCAGTATGAAGAGATCCTGGAGGGGAAGAAGCCGGCCCTGATCCATATGGGGGGGGATCTCGCGTTCAAGGCGATCATCAAATTCAAGGTCGCCGCATGGTTTTTTAAGGTTTTTCCTCAACGTGTCGCCGAATATTGCGTGGAAAAGAAATTTTATCGGGTTTTGGGTGAGGTCGTTCCGCCCTGGCTGCTGGAGTTAATATACAATTATTCGATGACAGGCCATGAGCGAAAGTATCTTACAAGGTTACATCGCAGGCATTATATGCATTTTATCGTGAAAATGATCCGGTCCTCTTTTGGGGGAACAGCATTGTGAAGATCGCTTTTGTGAACGATTCCTGCGAACGGCTGGGAGTGGAATATATCTCGGCTGTCCTGAAAGCCGCCGGCCATGAGACGCGGCTGTTCGTGGACCCGCAGCTTTTTGATGACGAGAACGTCTCCATCAAAGGCCTCGCCCGGGTTTTTGACTGCAAAAAGAAACTGATCGCCGAGCTTAAAGCCTATCAGCCGGACCTTGTCGGCATTTCCGTTGTCACGGATTTTTATCAGTGGGCGGTCGGCATGACCAGGTTGATCAAGGAGGCCATGGATGTGCCGATCATCCTGGGGGGCATTCATCCTACTTCTGTTCCGGAGCGAGTGATCGCCAATGAGTCGGTGGACATGGTCTGCGTCGGCGAGGGGGAGTATGCGATGCTGGAGCTTGTCAACAGTATGGCGAAGGGGCAGGTCGATCATACGATCAGGAATATCTGGTTTAAAAAGAATGGCACCGTGATCCGCAATGAGGTGCGCCCGCTGATCGAAGACCTGGATGCCCTGCCGATGCCGGACAAAGGGCTTTATTCTTCGGCCAGCCCGCATTTTGCCGAGTGTTACTACATCATGACGAGCCGGGGTTGTGCGTATGCCTGCAGTTATTGCTGCCATTCGTACTTAAAGAAGTTGTACGGCGGAAAGAGGAAATATTTACGGGACAGGAGCGTAAGCAATGTCATTCTTGAATTGCGCAATGTGGCCAAAAGTTCTTTTAAGAAGATGGTCCGATTCCATGATGATGATTTTTGTGCGCATGATCATGCCTGGTTAAAAGAATTCGCTTTCGCCTATAAAGAGCAGGTCGGATTGCCGTTCACTTGTTTTATCCATCCTAACACTGTGACCGAAGAAAAGATCGCGCTTCTAAAGCTGGCGGGCTGCCATGATGTGGAGATCGGGGTCCAGTCCATCGCCGAGGCGACCAGGAAGAATATCCTCAACCGGGATGTGCCCCAGGAGCGCTTGATAAGGGCCATGCGTATCCTTAAGGAAGGCGGCATGGATGTTATTACGGATAATATCCTGGGTATTCCGGGCCAGGATGTTGGTGAGGCGATCGATCTCGTCAGGTTTTATAACGAGAACCGGGTGATGAAGATCTATTGTTTCGGGTTCAGGTATTATCCCGGAACGGATATTATAAGCGCGGCCAGGGCCGCGGGGTATTTGTCCGACAGGGATATTGAAAGGATCGAAGAAGGGATCAATGCCAAGGCATTCATTCAGGGAGGGGATCATTGGGATCAGGCGATCAAACAGATCCAGACTTTCTTCACATTTCTTCTCTATTTTCCAAGAGGGTTCAATGAATTTGTCATTAAGAACCGGTTGTTCCGGTTTTTCCCTTCCTTGCCGTATTTTATAGGGGTGATCTTTTCGAACTGGCTGCGGATCCCGTTCCGATATAACTGGGCGTTGCATATTACTATTGCCAGATACCGTCGTTTTATGTTCAGGAAATACCGTTAAATGATTAAGATGCTTTTATGAAAATTGCTTTTGTGAATGATTCCTGCGAGCGGCTGGGAGTGGAATATATCTCGGCTGTCCTGAAAGCCGCCGGCCATGAGACGCGGCTGTTCGTGGACCCGCAGCTTTTTGATGACGAGAATGTTTCCATCAAAGG
>CAIVRE010000029.1 GCA_903908245.1 Candidatus Omnitrophota bacterium | reverse complement strand
GTGGCTTGGGGCGTATTCATTTGGGTCCTTTTCTTGAGCGGTTTTAACCTGCCCATTTTACCCAAACCAGGATCAAATCTGCAAACTCAATTTTTCCCCAACATGTCCAATCGATGCTGACGCTCTACAGTGGCCCGGATCCAGAATTTCGGCAACTGGAGCAAAGAAATGGTCGCAGATCCGGCGACCAGTCTGCTGGGGATGGAATATTTCTGTGATGAAGGCGACGCGATATGGTCCGGGAGTGATGAGGCCCTGATCGGCCTGGCTTCACGCGAACTCGAGGAGCTGAAGCTCCGGCATGGCGCGGGGATCAGGGATGCTTGTGTTATCCGTGTCCCGATGGCGTACCCGATCTATGAGACCGGGTATCGCGATGCGCTGGAAGGTGTCAAGAAGCACCTGGCGCGATTCTCTAATCTGCAATGCATTGGCCGTTACGGCATGTTTTATTATAACGGAATGGATCATTCCGTTTGGACGGGGTTCCTGGCCGCGAAGAATATCCTGGGGGCTCACGAGGACCTGTGGTCCGTCAATATGGAGGCTACCGGGAATGCTTAGCCTTTACCCGTCTTTTAATAAACCTTTTGAGTTGGTGATCTTATTATTGATCGCCGTTGTTAGCGGTTTCTGGGGTTACACACGTTTTAAAAAGAAATTATCAGCCAGTTTCGTCCCGGTCATTATCCTTAATCTGGCGATCCTTCCGGTCTGGGCAGTGATATTAGGCGTGACGGCAGATGAATCGGTACATTTGCATCTTTCCTGGCTGGTGTCCCAGGGCATGATCCCTTACAAGGATTTCTGGCAACACCATCCGCCGTTCTTGTGGGTCGTATTATCTCCGCTTATGGCATCGATAAAGCCTTCTGTCGATGTTTTTTCTGTTGTCAGGTTCCTTTCAGGGATCGTATTCGTGTTGAACCTTGTCCTTGGCTGGAGCATCGCCAGGCAGGTTTGGGGGGGGAAAGCACGGCTTTCTGTTTATTTATTGATCCTTTCCAGTATTTCTTTAGCCGCGGAAGTTGTGTTGATCAAACCGGATATTTTTATGACGTTCTTCTTGTTATCCGGCATCGGTGTTTCTTTAGAGATCCCCGGCAAGAGGGTATTTCCTTCTTTTCTGGCGGGGTTGGCTTTTTCGTTGGCCGCTTCGTTTATGGTTAAACAATATTTATTGTTATTATTGCCTGTGGTCGCCATTTTCCTTGGGGAGAAGAGGGCAATACCATCAAAGTTGGCGTTATATGTGTCAGGATTCCTGGCCGGCCTTATCCCTTTACTGTCGTATCTGGTCGGGCATGATATTTTTCAAGATTATATTTTCTGGGTTCTTTCTTTTAATTCAAAGATCGTGGTCCTTTCGGTTTCTTTTCCCCTGGGGATCGCGGTACTGGCCGGTTGGGGAGGATATCTTTTGCTCAAGCGTTCTGAGGATATTCGTGATGCCGGCTCTTTGCTTTTGTTCATTGCACTTTTGTTGAGCACCTTGAGTTCATTGACAACGACCTCGGCTGTTGGAGGGCCTGTCTATCTGGCGGCATGGTTCTTTATCAGTGCCATTGTTGCAAGCGGTTGCGATCTTTCCGGAGCGTTCGACATGATCCCGTGTTTATTCAAGCGCTCAGCCGTTTATGGCCTTGTTTTCTGCCTGTTCTTGTCGTTTTCCATGGAGCGTTTATGGCAATGCACGGATCCCCGTTATAACACGGACAAGGGGGCTGTGGCGCAGTTGATGAAATATTGTGCCCATGACACGTGTATCGCTTTTTCCCCGACGCACCCGGTCTTTTCTTATGATACGACGCGGCTTTATTCTGCCTGGCAATATTCTTTTGCGGGCAGGTTTTTATTTGTGCGTGAGGATATTGCCAGGGTGCCTGTTGTTGAACGCATTAGGACGCTTCGCCCGGCGCTTATTCCGTATCGTTTTCTTAAGCGAGATTTTATCCTGGATCTGGCTCAGAAAGGGTTGATCTCTGCAGGGGACTACAAGAGGATCGTCCCGTTCCTGGATGAAAATTATACCCGGGAACGTATAGGGGTTGAAGATTACTATGTCAGGAATGATAAGTTAAGAAAAGACTGATCAATGATCTATATTTCTTTTATGTTCAATCGGCCTGTTGAAGCCTTGATCTTCCTGTTGCTGGCGGGAATAAACGGGCTGTGGGCATATATGCGTTTCAAGAAAAACTTAACCGTTAGTTTTATGCCGGTCATAATGTTGAATTTCATGGCTCTTGCTGCCTGGGCCATACTGTTGGGCGTGACCCCTGATGAAGCGGAACATTTGCATCTTTCCTGGCTAGTGACGCATGGCATGGTCCCTTATAAGGATTTTTGGCAGCACCATTCGCCCTTGTTGTGGGTTGTAATAGCACCATTGGTGAAAGGGCTTGATCCATCCATCACTATTCTTGATAGTGCCCGTATTTTTTGCGGGGCGCTCTTCGCTGTAAATTTCTTTCTTGGCTGGCGGATCGCCCGGAAGGTATGGGGCAGTTCCGCCCGGTTTATCGTTTATCTGCTTGTTATTTCCAGTGTTTCTCTTTCAGCCGAGTTCTTGCTTCTTCGTCCGGATATTTTTATGTTGTTTTTTCTGTTGCTTGGCGTAAGCATTTCATTGGATATCCCCGGAAAAAGAGCTTTCCCTTGTTTCTTTGTTGGATTGGCGTTTGCATTAGCCGCCGCGTTCATGGTTAAACAATATTTTATTGTTATTCTGCCGATCTTTGCGGTCTTTTTCGCTCCAAAGCAGGGGCGTCTTTTAAAGTTGTTGTTTTATTTTCTGGGGCTTTTGGCAGGGATCTTCCCGTTATTCTTTTATTTGTCATATCACCACATTTTAAAGGATTATTGCTACTGGGTCTTTGACTTTAATTCTCAGCGGCTTGTCCTTTCGACTCATTTGTATATGCCCGTATTGCTTGTGGGCGGATGGGGAGCGTGGTTATTGTTTAAACGATTTCGCCAGGCCGGAGAGCCGGGAGCTTTTATCCTGCTTCTTGCTTTTTGTTTAAGTACCGCAAGTTCGTTGACAATGACCTCAACGCTGGATGGGGGCTATTATATTTCGTTCTGGTTCTTTATTTGTGCCATTATGGCGAGTGGTTGTGATCTGGTGAAGGTATTTGAAAAGATCCCTTCACAAAAGAACCGGGCCATTATTTTTGGACTTTTTTCGAGCTTTTTTCTGGCTTCAACGGTTACGCATTTGTTGGCATGCCGAAACCCCGCTTATGGCACGGACAAGAAAGCGGTCGCGCAATTGATGAAATATTGTGCCAATGAAGAATGCGTGGCTTTTTTATCGGCGCACCCTATATTTTCACGGGATGCCATCAGGCTTTATTCCGGCTGGCAATATTCGTTTGTCAGTGAATATGCGTCTGTGAAAGAGGATGTGTTGCGTGTCCCGATCGCGCGACAGATCATGAGAGTCCGGCCAGCAGTTGTTGTTTGTCATTATCAGAGGAGGGACTTTCTTCTTGAACTGTTTCAAAAAGGTTTGATCTCGGCTTTTGATTACAGGAAGCTTGGTGTATTCCTGAAAGAGAATTACACGCAGCAGCGGATCGGGAAAGAGGATTATTATGTCCGGAACGATAAATTATAGAGATTTTTTGGATTGAAAGGGCATCCTTTGGATAAAAAGATCAAGAAGTCTTTTTTGGTAGTTCTTCTTGTTCTAGTGGCGCCCGGGCTATTGATCTCGTTTCTCTGGGCATATGTTTTGCGTTCGTTCACAGCGCTTCCTGATTCAATGGAGCCGACGATCTATGCGGGTGATCGGATGCTGGTGGATCTGACAGCCTATAAAATGGCTGTCCCTAAAAGAGGCGATGTGGTCGTCTATCGGTATCCTAAAAACCCTGCAAAATGTTATTTTCACAGGATCGTGGCATTTCCCGGTGAGTCTGTGGAGTTGAAGGATCACCGGATACGGATCAACGGGGTGGAGTTAAAAGAAGCCTGGGCAATTAAAGTCAGGCATTATAATGGTGGAAAGTTGGCGAAAAAAGGGATGAAGCCGGTTATTGTCGATCCTGATTCCTACTATGTCCTGGGTGACAATGCCGCACGAAGTGAGGACAGCCGTGCCTGGGGATTCTTGCCCAAGAAAAATGTTATAGGTAAAGCTTTTAAGATATACTATCCATTTGACAGGTTGGGCCCCGTTGAATGATCTGGAGGTGCGCCGCATGGAAGATAAAGTATTCAAACATGGTGTTTTCAGCAAGAGCAGGGTCGAAACTTTCAGTGATGGCATTTTTGCTATCATTGTAACTCTCTTGATCCTTGAGCTTAAAGTGCCGCACATCGAACATGCAAACTCGGTTTCGGAACTATTGACTGCCGTGGCCATGCTGATCCCTAAATTCGCCAGTTGGGTGATCAGTTTTATAACGATCTGTATTGTTTGGGTCAATCATCACCGTCTTTTTGAAATGTTTAAAGGGATCAATATCGTTCTGTTCTGGCTTAATGTGAATTTGCTTTTGTGTGTTTGTTTTGTGCCATTTCCAACAGCTTTGGCGGGAGATTATCCTGGTAACCCTTTGGCGGTTGCTTTTTATGGTTTGGTGATGGCGTTGATCGGGTTGGCGTTCTTCTTTATCAGGCTTTATGGTTTAAGGAATATGGGATTATTGAAAGAGACAGTATCTCTAAAGGCTTATAAACAAAGCGTTTTCTTTGCCCTTTTCTTTGGTTTTGCGTTGTACGGTTTTGCAGCTGCGTCAGCCTGGATCAATACCACTTTATCATTAGCTATGTATTTTTTGATCGCGATCTACTTTGTGTTCTCTTTTGCCATTCAGAGGAAGGATTAGTTCGGCTATATAAAGTATCAAATTTTCCTTGCAAATGAGGATTTAATTGCTACTATATTGACGTTTTAATCCGGCTTATTGTTCTCACGGGGAAGGTTAACATGAGATTAGCGAATGAAATAGCTTTGATCACCGGCTCTGCGCGCGGCATTGGCCGTGAGATCGCGGAGACTTTTGCCCGTGAAGGGGCTTTGGTCATTATTTCTGATATCAAGCTGGAAGATTGCCAGGCAACAGTGGCAGAGCTTGCGGCCAAAGGACTTAAGGCAGATGCCTTTGCATGTAATGTGACTGTTTCCGCGGATGTTGACAAGACGATCGATCAGATCGTTGAGAAATATGGCCGTATTGATATATTAGTGAATAACGCTGGGATAACCCGTGATGGCCTGTTTTTGCGTATGAAGGAAGAAGATTGGGATGCGGTCATTAATGTGAACCTTAAAGGTACTTTTAATGCCTGCAAGGCTGTTTCCCGCGGTATGTTAAAGGCGCGCAAGGGCAAGATCATCAATATCGGTTCTGTTATTGGTGTGATGGGAAATGCCGGCCAGGCCAATTACGCGGCCAGCAAGGCCGGGGTTATCGCTTTGGCCAAGTCCCTGGCAAAAGAATTTGCTTCAAGGAATATTACTGTTAATGCGGTTGCTCCCGGATATATCAAGACCGCAATGACGGATAAGTTGAGCGATGAGGTTAAGAACAAGATCCTGGAAGTGGTTCCGCTGGGCCGTATGGGATTACCGCAGGATGTCGCGAATGTGTGTTTGTTTTTGGCTTCCAAAGAAGCTGATTACGTCACCGGCCAGACGATTCTGGTTGACGGTGGGATGGTAACGTATTAAAGATAAGTAACGACAACAAGGAGGCTTCATGGCTGTTGCAGAAAAAGTAAAATCGATTATCGCCGAGCAGTTAGGGGTTAAGATCGAAGAGGTTAAGCCCGAGGCTTCTTTCATTGATGATCTCGGCGCGGATTCTCTTGATACCGTTGAGCTTATCATGGCTCTCGAAGAAGAGTTCAATGTCGAGATCCCCGATGAGGATGCCGAGAAGATGACCAAGGTCGGCGACGCTATCAGTTATGTTGAGGGTAAGGCCAAGGCGTAATAAAGCCGGTTTTTCTGGTCGCTGATATTCCATTTGCCCCGATGCTTCTTTCGTCGGGGCAAATTGTTAATTGCCCGAAGATCTCTAAAGAAGGATATGAAGATTATGCAGAAAAAACGCGTTGTTATCACAGGGATCGGCGTTCTCTCACCGGTCGGCAACGGGGTTGAGGCGTTCTGGAGCGGACTGCTCGGCGGCAAGAGCGGGGTGGCTCCGATCACCCGGTTCGATGCGTCCTTGTTCGATACAAAATTCGCGGCTGAACTTAAAGGGTACAACCCTGAAGCGTATTTTAATCCCAAGGATGCCCGCAAGATCTCGCCCTTTGTGCAATATGGGATAGTGGCGGCTCGTGAAGCGATGGCGAACGCCAGTTTCAAAATGGGTGAGGTCGATCCGGAGCGTGTCGGAGTTGTTGTCGGCTCGGGGATAGGGGCTATTGGCGCGGCGGAGGAAGAGTATCAGCGGTTCCTTGATAAGGGGCCGACCCGGATATCGCCGTTCTTTATTACAAAAATGATCATTAATGAAGTGGCGGGCCATATTTCCATTGATATTGGCGCCAAAGGCCCGATCACCTGTTCTGTTACTGCTTGCGCGACAGGGACAACCTGTATCGGCGATGCGTTCAAGATGATCCAGTACGGCGAGATCGATGCGGCCTTTGCCGGCGGGTCCGAGGCGGCTATTTCCGTTCTTGGGATCGGCGGTTTCTGTGCGCTTAAAGCGCTGTCGACCCGTAATGATGCGCCTGAAAAAGCCAGCAGGCCTTTCGACAAGGACCGTGACGGGTTTGTAATGGGCGAAGGCGCGGCCGTTGTTGTTCTGGAAGAATTGGAATACGCTAAAAAGCGCGGGGCGAAGATCCTGGCCGAGGTGGTAGGTTATGGGCAGACGGGGGATGCGTTCCATTCCACAGCTCCTGATGATTCCGGTGACGGTGCGGCCCGTTCAATGGTGCAGGCGGTCGGCTGGGGCGGACGCAAGATGAACGAGGTTGACTATATCAACGCGCACGGCACGTCGACTTATCTGAATGACAAGATCGAGACGCTGGCGATCCACAAGGCTTTCGGCGATCATGCCCGCAAGCTGGCGGTAAGTTCCACCAAATCCATGACAGGTCATTTGCTCGGGGCGGCAGGGGCGGTTGAATGTGCGGCTTGCGTACTCGCGATCCGCGATCAGATCATCCCCCCGACGGTTAATTATACGACGCCGGATCCCGATTGTGACCTGGATTATGTCCCCAATCAGGCGCGTAAGGCTAACGTTGAACTGGCCATATCGAATTCACTTGGCTTCGGTGGCCATAACGCCACGATCGCCATCGCGAAATTTAAAGAGTAGGGTCGACCCGATGGGTCGACCGGTAAGTAGACGTTTATAAAGGAGACGTATGAATTCCTACAAGATCGCTACCATCCCGGGGGACGGAACAGGCCCTGAAGTCATCCGTGAAGGTTTAAAGGTCATGGCGGCTGCGGCGCAAAAATTCGGGTTCAAATATGACACGGTCAATTTTGATTTTGGCGGAGAGAGGTATTTGCGCACCAAAGAAGTGCTTCCGGCATCCGCGGTGAGCGATCTTAAAGGTTTTGACGCGATCTTCCTTGGCGCTATCGGCCATCCGGATGTCAAGCCTGGCATTCTGGAGAAGGGGATCCTGCTCAAGCTGCGCTTTGACCTTAACCAGTATATTAATTTGCGCCCGGTCCAGTTGTTCGACGAGCGTTTTTGCCCGTTGAAAGGCAAGACGCCGGAGGACATTAACTTTACCGTTGTGCGTGAAAATTCCGAGGGGCTTTATGCCGGCGCGGGCGGGCAGCTTTTTAAAGATACGCCAAATGAAGTCGCCATTCAGGAAAGCATCAATACCCGTTTTGGTATTGAACGGTGCGTGCGTTATGCGTATGAATATGCGCGCAAATATAGCCGCCGTAAACAGCTCACGCTGTGCGGCAAGACGAATGTTTTAACTTTTGCGTTCGATCTTTGGCAGCGCACGTTCGACCAGGTTGGGAAAGAATATCCGGATATCAAGACGGACTATGCGCACGTGGATGCGATCACCATGTGGATGGTGAAGAACCCGGAATGGTTCGATGTGATCGTGACCGATAATATGTTCGGGGATATCATTACCGATCTGGCGGCCATGATCCAGGGCGGCATGGGGATCGCGGCGGGAGGAAATATCAATCCCGAAGGCGTGTCAATGTTTGAGCCGATCGGCGGGTCAGCGCCAAAATATACCGGAAAGAATATTATCAATCCGCTGGCGGCTATCGGCGCCGGAGCACTTTTGCTTCATGAGGTGGGCGAGACGGCGGCGGCGACGGCGATAGAAAAATCCATCCGGACGGTTGTGACGACCAAGCTTGATGATCTTGCCGCGGGCAAGATGGGCTATTCCACGACGGAAGTCGGCGATCTGGTGGTTAAACATTTATAAATCCTTGTCCCCGGCGGTATCGAACGGGGGACATCATAATTGAGGTTGGTATGAAGAAGTATGTTGTTGCTATTTTAGGGGCGCGTTCCGCTGTCGGGCAATGCATGTATGATATCGTCAAACAGCGGAATTTTCCTGTGAAGGAATTGCGCCTGATCTCTCCCAGCGGGGCCAAGGGCGAGATGAACGGGTTGCCTTTGCTTGCTCTTAACGAGGACGTTTTCAAGGGCGTTGACATTGTCCTGAGCTCTCCCGGTGCCGAGATCAGCAAGATCTGGTCGCCGGTGGCGGCCAAAGCCGGCGCGGTGGTGATCGATAATACCAGTCAGTTCCGGATGGACAAGGATGTCCCTCTCGTCGTTCCCGAGGTAAATCCCGAGGACGTCAAGTGGCACAAGGGGATCATTGCGAATCCGAATTGTTCGACCATTCAGATGGTGGTTGCGCTTAAGCCTTTGCATGATTATGCGAAGATCAAGCGCGTGGTGGTTTCAACATACCAGGCTATTTCCGGCGCGGGTTCTGAAGCGATCGACGAGATGAAGCATCAGGTCAAGGGTGATATGACCGTCAAGAAGCTGGCGTACCAGATCCTGCATAACCTTATTCCCCAGATCGACGTCTTCCAGGAGAATTGCTATACCAAGGAAGAGATGAAGATGGTGCATGAAACATGCAAGATCATGCATGATGACGGCATTAAAGTGACTGCGACCTGCATCAGGGTCCCGGTGTTTAATTCACATTCCGAGTCCGTAAACATCGAAACCGAAAAGAAATTGACCCGCGCGAAAGCGATCGAGCTCCTGTCAAAGGCGCCTGGTGTCAAGGTTGTTGATGACCCGTTGAATAAGATCTATCCGATGCCGATCCTTGCTGACGGCAAGGACGAAACGTTCGTCGGCCGCATCCGCGAGGATGAGTCTATTGCGAATGGACTGAACTTGTGGGTCGTTTCTGATAACCTCCGCAAGGGCGCGGCGCTTAACGCTGTCCAGATCGCGGAGAAACTTGTCGAATACCAGATGATCTGATCTGTGAAAACGTTTAAGCTGACCCTTGAATACGACGGGACAGATTTCAACGGCTGGCAGCTGCAATCCAATGCCAGGCGTACCGTTCAGGGTGAGCTGGAAGCTGTTCTTTTTAAGATCTTCAGGAAGCGGGTCCCGGTGATCGGTTCGGGGCGCACCGACAGCGGGGTCCATGCCCGGGGGCAGGTGGCGCATTTTCGAGCGGTCACCGACATGCCCTGTGATGAGATCCAGCGGGCGTTCAATTATAACCTTCCGACGGATGTTACGGTCCTGTCTGTGGAAGAAGCTGATGCCAGGTTCCATGCCCAGTTAAGCGCCAAACGGAAGATCTATACTTATACCGTCCTGAACCGTTCCTATTCGTCCGCTCTTTTACGCAGGCATTGTTGTTTCTTTCCGCGCAAGTTGAATATCCGTCTAATGAAAACTGAGGCCGCAGCGTTCATTGGGTGCAGGGATTTTAGCAGTTTTGCCAATGTTGATCCGTCAAGGAAGGGTGACGCTATCCGCACCATCTATCGGCTTGAGGTCAAAAAGCGCGGGGATATGGTAGTATTTTTGATCGAATCTGACGGTTTTTTGTACAAAATGGTTCGGAATATTGTCGGAACTTTGCTGGAGATCGGGTCCGGCCGTTTTCCGCCTGGAAGTGCGATCAAGATGCTGGGTGCCAAGGACCGTCGCGCGGCGGGCGTTGCGGCCGTTCCCCAGGGGCTTTGTTTGGAAGAAGTCAAATATTGATGCTAAATACTGATTGACAATCGAAGAGCGGGTGTTATACTTTACACTCATTATTTAAGAGAATCCTTTCAAGAGAGAGAGCTATGGCAGTTCAGAAAACAACGTTACCGAAAAAAGACCAGATCGTTAAGAAATTTTACATTGTCGATGCCGAAGGGAAGGTCCTTGGCCGCTTAGCCGCCAAGGTCGCGGGGATTCTCCGCGGTAAGGCCAAACCGACATTTACGCCTCATATGGATACCGGGGATAATGTTATTATCATTAATGCCGAGAAGATCCGCGTGACCGGCAAGAAGATGACGGACAAGTTCTATGACCGTTACAGCGGATTTCATTCGGGATTAAAGAGCATCCGTTATTCGGATATGTTGGCCCGGCGTCCGGAAAAGATCCTTGAGTTGGCGATACAGCGCATGATCCCGCACGGAAAGCTTGGCGCACGCCTCAAGCATAAATTGTATGTTTATGCCGGGACCGTGCATCCGCACGCGGCGCAGAAGCCTGTAGTTCTCGATATTTAATTTATAAAGAATTATTTAAAAGGATAATACAATGGTTGAAGTAGTCAAGTATCTCGCGACAGGACGCAGAAAAACATCGATCGCCAGGGCAACCATCACGCCTGGTAATGGCAAGATGATCATTAACGGACGGGGTTTTGAGGATTATTTTCCTCGCGAAACGGATCGCATCCTTGTCCTTTCTCCGCTCAAGTTCGTGAACTTGCTTAACAAATTCGATATTGATGTTATCGTCAATGGCGGCGGACTTACCGGCCAGGCCGGCGCGATCAAAATGGCTTTGTCCCGTTCTTTGGTCCTGTTCGATCAGAACAACAAGCCTGTTTTGCGCAAGAATGCCTGTCTCACCCGCGACTCCCGCATGAAAGAGCGAAAGAAGCCCGGACAAAAGGGGGCTCGCCGCAAATTCCAGTGGGTTAAGCGTTAATTTTTAGACGGAAATATAGCGGTTCGTTTTCATCAAGGAGCCTGCCTTTCAATAAAAGTTTTATTGACGGGGCAGGCTTTCTTGTTTATATTCATATAATTATATTTTATATATAAATGGTGTTTTTCTTCGACGGGTTAAACATTTCAGGGGTCATATGATCAGAGCCGGTATTGTTGGCATCAGTGGTTTCGGTGGAAAAGTCCTTTTGGATCTCCTTCTTAATCATAAGGATGTCCGGGTCACGTATGTCGCGGCGAATTCCACGACGGGAAGAGTGGACGATATCTGGCCGGCGTTCCGCGGACGCACGGAGCTGGTGTGTGCCAAGTACGACGCTGCGCAAGCGGTCGCTCATTGCGATGTTATTTTCCTTGCCCTGCCTCATATGGAGTCCATGAAGGTTGTTGGCCCGTTACTTAAGGCGGGAAAAAAGGTCATTGACCTGAGTGCGGATTACCGGTTGAAGAAAACCGCTTTATATAAGAAGTGGTATAACGCCGATCATACGGACCGCGGGAATTTGTCCAGGGCTGTTTACGGTCTGCCCGAGGTCTTCCGGGCCAGGATCCGCAAGGCCAAACTTATCGCGAATCCCGGCTGCTATCCGACAGCGGCGCTGCTTGGCATGGCTCCGCTGGCTTCTGTTCATGGCAGTAGCGTGACTTCTGTTATTATTGATGCAAAATCCGGCGTCTCCGGGGCCGGCCGTAAGGTCGCGGAAGGGTTCATGTTCTGTTTTGTGAATGAGAATTTCAAGGCCTACAGGGTGCTCAACCATCAGCATACGCCGGAGATCTGCCAGTATCTGGGTAAGATCGCGGGCAGGGACATACCGGCGGTCTTTGTGCCGCATTTGCTGCCGATCAACAACGGGATACTTGAAACCATCTATGTCACATTAAAGGATAAGATCTCGGACGCAAAGCTTGATGATCTTTACCGGAAATTCTACAAGACCGAGCCGTTCGTCCGGGTGATGCCTAAAGGTGTTCAGGTAGAGATCAAGAATGTGGTGAACACCAATTTTTGTGATATCGCACTGGTTTTGAGCGAAGACCGTAAATTGGTGGTCATCACGTCTGTCATTGATAATCTTGTTAAAGGGGCCGCAGGACAGGCAGTGCAAAATATGAATATCATGTACGGTTTTGACGAGAGGGAAGGATTGCTATGAAATTGATCAAGGGGGGGGTCACGTCTCCAAAGGGTTTTAAGGCGAATGGTTTCTGGGCTGGTGTCAAGAAGTCCGGCAAACCTGACCTCGGGCTTATTTATTCCCAGGAGATCTGCAGCGCGGCGGCGGTATTTACCCGTAATTCGGTCAAGGCTGCTCCGATCATCGTCTGCCAGGACAATATCCGGGACGGGAGAGTTCAGGCGCTTATTGCCAACAGCGGGAATGCCAATTGTTTTACCGGTGAGTATGGCCTGACCTATGCCCGGAAAATGACCGAGCTGGTGGCGGAAGAGCTTGGGATCAAGGCGTCGGATGTCCTGGTCATGTCGACGGGTATTATCGGAAGGCCGTTCCCTTATGAGAAATTCAAGGAAGCTGTGCCGAAGCTGGCCCGGGGGCTGGGCCATGCCAAGGGCGCGAGTTTTGCCAAGGCCATCATGACGACAGACCTGAAGGATAAACAGGTTGCGGTGCGTATCGAGATCGATGGAAAGTTGGTGACTGTCGGCGGCTGCGCAAAAGGGTCCGGTATGATCGAGCCCAATATGGCGACTATGCTGGCCTGTGTGACGACAGATGCCGCGGTTTCTTCGGCCATGCTCAAGGACGCGTTGCGGGAGGCGGTCGATGTATCGTTCAATTCGATCACTGTCGACGGGTGCATGAGCACCAATGACATGCTTTCTATTATGGCCAATGGCCTTTCCGGGAACAGGACGATCACGGCCAAGACACAGCAGTATAGGGTTTTTGTTGAAGCGTTGACCGCTGTGTGTGTCAAACTGGCCAAAGATATTGTCTCTGATGGCGAAGGCGCGGAACGTTTTTTTGAGATCAGGATCACAGGGGCACAGTCAAAGAAGCAGGCCAAGGAAGTGGCGATGAAGGTCGCCAACTCCAATCTGGTCAAGACGGCAGATTATACCGATAATCCGAACTGGGGACGTGTGGCGGCGGCTATCGGGGCATGTGGGACGAAAGCAACAGAGACAACGATCAAGATCACATTTTCGGTCAAGAGGAACCATATTTTTATTAATGCCGATATCGGCCTTGGAGCGGAATCAGCAACGGTTTATACCTGCGACTTAACCCGAAAGTATATTGATATCAATGGAAAATATAATTAGAAAAGCCAGTGTTCTTGTTGAGGCGATCCCTTACATCGACCAGTACCGGCGCAAGGTCTTTGTCATCAAATACGGCGGGAGCATCCTGCACGATGATGTTATCCGCAAGCGTGTCCTTGAAGATATTATCTTCCTGAGTTTTGTCGGGATCCGGATCATCCTTGTCCACGGCGGAGGCCCGAATATCTCCAACCGCCTTAAAGAAATGGGGATCGAGCCGCATTTTCATAACGGCATTCGCGTTACTGATGAAAAGACCCTGCAGGTGGTCATCAAGGAACTCGATGAGATCAACGGGCAGCTTGTCGCCGAGATCAAAGCGCTGGGGGGGGATGTGACCGGGTTGAGCGGTCATGAGAATATTGTGCACGTCGAGAAGAAGCGCGCGGACCTGGACCTGGGGTATGTCGGGACGATCACGAACATTGAATTCAAGCTCCTGGCGCGCCATGTCCGTCAGGGCCGTATAACGGTGGTGGCGCCGCTGGGGATCGGTATTGATCACCAGCCGCATAATGTTAACGCAGATGAGGTGGCCAGCGCTATTGCTTCATCGATGCGCGCGGAGAAGTTCGTCCTGCTGACGGATGTGCCAGGGGTTATGCGGGACGCAAAGGATCCGTCGTCGCTGTATTCCACATTGACCGTCGCCGAAGTGGATGACCTTAAGAAGCAGGGTATTATCTCAGGCGGAATGATCCCAAAGGTCGACGCTTGTATCGAGGCCCTGGCGGGCGGTATACCCAAGGCGCACATTGTCGATGCGCGGCAGGACCGCGCCCTTTTGCGTGAGATCTTTACTGATACCGGCGTCGGCACCGAGATCGTTCACGGGTGATCTTTATGACAAAAAAAGAAGTTTTTGAAAGTTACGACCAGTTCATCTTCCCGACATATTCCCGCCTTCCGGCTATTTTCGTCAAGGGAAAGGGAAGTGTGCTCACCGATATCGACGGGAAGAAGTATCTTGATCTTTTTCCGGGTTGGGGAGTGTCGAACGTCGGCCATTGTCATCCCAAGGTCATGGCGGCCGTCCGCGACCAGGTATCCAAGCTGATCCATATTTCGAATAATTTTTTTGGTATTAATCAGGCCCGGCTCGCGCGGGAGCTGGTGCGCGCGGCATTCCCCGGCAAAGTGTTTTTTTGTAACAGCGGGGCGGAAGCCAATGAAGCGGCGATCAAGTTCTCACGCCTGTTCGGGAAAGGCGAGCGTTACGAGATCATCACAACGATGAATTCTTTTCACGGCCGGACGATGGGGGCTCTTGCTGCGACGGGGCAGGAAAAGCATCAGAAAGGTTTTGCGCCTCTCCCGGGGGGGTTTGTGACCGTTCCTTTTAATGATATCGGGGCCATTAAGCTGGCGATCAACGAGCGGACCGTTGCGGTGATGATCGAACCGATCCAGGGTGAGGGTGGAATTAATGTGGCAGAGCCGGAATATATGAAAGCGGTGCGCGGATTATGCGATGCCAATGGCCTTTTGCTGATCCTTGATGAAGTCCAAACGGGGTTTGGAAGGACCGGCCGGATGTTCGCGTATCAGCATTACGATATTGAACCGGATATGATCACCATGGCCAAAGGCCTTGGCGGCGGCTTGCCGATCGGTGCGATGCTGGCGGCGGACAAACATGCGCACCTGTTCCAGCCGGGTATGCACGGCACAACCTTCGGCGGAAGTCCGTTGGTCACCAAGGCCGCTTTGGGTGTTATTGAAGCCATAGCGAAAGATAAGATGCTCAAGAATGCGCGGGTCCTCGGTGCGTACCTTATGGATAAACTTAACGCGCTTAAGGCCAGGACCCCGGTTATCAGGGAAGTACGGGGGCTAGGGCTTATGGTCGGCGTTGAACTTACGATCGAGGGCAGGGGTATTTTTGAGGAATGTTTTAATAACGGGCTTATCATTAATTGTACGCAGTCCAAAGTTTTACGGATCATGCCTGCGCTTAACATCACCCGCAAACAGATCGACAAGGCGCTCAATATTCTGGAGAAAGCAATCCTGAAACTGACGCAAGATCAGGGTTAAATTCGAGGAACAGGGAAGGTCGAAAAGGGTGAAATGATGAAAAGAGATTTTATCAGTCTTAAGGATTTTTCTTCGCAGGAGCTCGGCAATCTCTTAAGCCTGGCCAAACAGCTCAAGCATAATCCGCAACAGACGGCGGATTTTCTACGTGGGAAATCGTTTGCCCTTATTTTTCAGAAGCCATCGAACCGTACGCGTGTCTCATTTGAGACCGGGATCTTTCAACTGGGGGGAAACCCTATTTATCTGGCGCCGGATGATATCAGCCTTGGCAAGCGTGAACCGACGGCGGATATCGCAAAAACACTGTCCCGGTATGTGAATGGCATCGTGGCGCGCGTGTTTTCCCATCAGGATATCCTTGACCTGGCTAAATTCGCGACCGTGCCGGTCATTAACGGGCTTTCGGACCTAGAGCATCCCTGTCAGGCTATGGCGGATATGTTCACGATCCAGGAGAATTTCAGTTCGTTCAAGGGCCTCAAGATGGCGTATATCGGTGATGGCAATAATATGACCAATTCGCTTTTGATCGCGGCGGCGAAGCTGGGAATGAACATGTCTGTCGCTACGCCGAAAGGCTATGAGGCGAATGTGGATTATGTTAAATCGGCCAGGGAATGCGCCGTCAAGTCGGGGGCGGTCATCACTTTGACGAATTCGCCGCAGGAGGCGGTCAATGGCGCGCAGGTGGTTTATACCGATACCTGGGTCAGCATGGGCCAGGAGGGTGAGACGGCCAAGAGGCTCAGGGATTTTGCCGGGTATCAGGTTGATGAAAAATTAATCGGTTTGGCGGCCAAGAACTGTATTTTCATGCATTGCCTGCCGGCGCATCGCGGGCAGGAGGTCTCGGAAACTGTTATTGACGGACCTTATTCGGTTGTTTTTGATGAAGCGGAGAACCGCCTGCATATGCAGAAAGCGGTCATGATCTTTTTGTACACGTTCAAACATTTATAATTCGGGGGATCGGCAATGAAGAAAGTTGTTCTGGCGTATTCGGGTGGACTCGACACATCGTGTATCATTCCGTGGCTTAAGGATCGCGGCTATGAGATCATCGCGGTCATCGGTGATGTCGGGCAGGGGGATAACTTTGATGAGGTCAAGGCCAAGGCCATCAAGTCCGGAGCTTGCAAGGTTTATTGCCTGGACCTCCAGAAAGAGCTTATCGAGGATTACGCTTTCCTGGCGTTGAAAGCCGGTGCGTTGTACGAGGGTAAATATAATCTCGCCTGCGCCCTGTCGCGCCCATTGATCGCATACCATCAGGTCCTGATCGCGCGTAAAGAAAAAGCCAATGGCCTTGTGCACGGTTGTACCGGTAAGGGTAATGACCAGGTCCGTTTTGAGGTGACTTATCGCCTCATGGAGCCGGATATGGAAGTGCTGGCGCCGGTCCGGGTATGGGAATTCAAGTCCCGCGATGAAGAGATCGATTATGCCAAGTCCAAAGGGGTCCCTGTCTCAGCATCTAAAAAGAAGCCGTACAGCATTGATACGAATGTTTATGGGCGTGCGATGGAAAGCGGAGTGCTTGAGGATCCTATGGCTGAGCCGCCGGAAGATATTTTCTATATGACCACGGCACCTGAAAAGGCTCCGGCCAAGCCCGGGTATCTTGAGATCGGGTTTGAAAAGGGCGTTCCTGTTTCTGTTGATGGCGTCAGGATGAAGCCGCTGCAGCTGGTATTGAAATTGAATGCGATTGCGGGAAGCCATGGTGTCGGGCGCGTGGACATGATCGAGAACCGCCTGGTGGGCATCAAGTCGCGTGAGCTTTATGAGAATCCGGCCGGAACGGTCCTTCACCTTGGTATCCGCGAGATCGAGAGCCTGGTCCTTGACCGGGACAGCCTGCGGTTCAAGGAGGCCTTGTCCCAGAAATACGCTGAACTGACTTATAACGGCCTCTGGATGACGCCGCTTAAAGCCCAGATGGATGCATTCTTTAACAAGTATCATGAGAATACTACCGGTGTTGTACGGATCAAGCTTTTTAAGGGGCATGCAATGGTTGTCGGGCGCAAATCGCCGCATTCCCGTTATAGCGAGAAGATGGCTACCTACGGCAAGGGGGACAAGTTCGATCAGTCTCTCGCCGACGGTTTTATTAAGTTGTGGACAGTGCCTTTCCAGCGTCATCAATAAGAGCTGGCTCCTTTGAAAGGGGAATTTATGTCGACCAAACTCTGGGGTTCGCGGTTTACCGGAACTTTGAGCAAACTGTCGGAAAAGTTCACCTACAGTATTTCATATGATTCTAAGCTTGCGCTTTACGATTGTATCGCGGGGATCGCTCATGCGGAAATGTTGGGGGAGCGGGGTATTATCCACAAGAAGGACGCATCCGCGATCGTTAAGGGGTTGAACAAGCTTGTCGATGAGATCGAAGCGGGCACTTTTAAATATGACCCGTCGTCTGAAGATATTCATACGGATATTCAGATCAAATTGAAGAAGTCGATCGGCAAGCCCGCAGACTGCCTTCATACTGCACGGTCACGTAATGATCAGGTTGTGACGGATGTCCGTTTGTATTGCCTCAATCACCTGGAGAATATCCAGGCGCTGCTCGATGTCCTGCAGATATCGATCGTTAAATTTGCGGACAAGAATGACGATATCATTATCCCGGCGTATACGCATTTGCAGTCAGCACAGGTCGTGCTTTTGGCGCACCAGATGCTGGCGTATGTTGAGATGCTTGAACGTGACAAGGGCCGTTTTGAGGATGCTGCCAGGCGCACCAGCGTGAATACACTAGGTGCCTGCGCGTTGGCCGGGACGACGCTTTTGACGGACAGGGAGATCGTGACCAAAAAACTTGGCTTTGCCAAGACGGCAGCGAACAGCATGGATGCGGTTTCTGACCGGGATTTTCTTATTGAGATCGTTGCCGCGATCGCGATCACGGGGATGCATTTGTCGCGTATTTGTGAAGACCTGATCATTTGGGTTACCAGTGAATTCAATTTTATTGCGATCGATGACGCTTTTTGTACCGGATCTTCGATCATGCCGCATAAAAAGAACCCTGATGTCCTTGAGCTTGTTCGTGGAACATCGTCGAGGTTTCCGGGCCGTTTGATGGAGCTCTTGGTATTAATGAAGGGCCTGCCGCTCACGTATAACCGTGATATGCAGATGGACAAGCCGGCGCTCTTCGATTGTGTTGAGACCATTGAAGACATGCTTGCCATGATGGCCGAGCTCTTTGGTGGTATTACTGTTAAGAAGGACGTTGTGGCGGCGCGCGTGCAGTCCGAGTATTTCTTTACAGTAGATATCCTGGATTATCTGGTGCGCAAGGGAATGACTTACCGCGATGCCCATGATACCGTTGGTGTAATGGTCAAAGAGTGCATCGACCGCGGCAAGAAGATCGCGGATCTTCCGGTAGAACAGCTCAAGAGGTATTCGTCGTTACTTGAAGTGGATGTGAAATATCTTCTGACCCCTGAAGTTTCGATCAAGAGCAAGAAGTCGTTTGGCTCCACGAACCCTGTCCTTGTGCGCGCCCAGATCAACGCCTGGAAGAAAAGACTGAAATAATGCATCCGCATCCGATCCATGATTTTCAATATAAGAATGGCGAGCTTTATTGCGAAGGCGTGAAGGTTAGCGCGATCGTGAAAAAGATCGGGACACCGGTTTATATTTATAGTTATAAAACGATCGTTGAGCATTTCCGGAAGATCAAAGAGGCGTTTAAGCCCATTGATCCGGTCATTTGTTTTGCGATGAAGGCGAACAGCAATCTTGCCGTCCTTAAAGCGCTGGTGAATGAAGGTGCGGGGTTCGATATTGTTTCCGGCGGTGAGTTGAAGAAGGCCAGGCTGGTCAAAGCGGACATGAAGAAGATCGCTTTTGCCTCTGTGGGGAAGACTGATGAGGAGATCGTCGACGCGGTCAAGGCCGGCATCCTGTTCTTTAATGTTGAGTCAAAGCCTGAACTGGAGAATATCGACCGCATTGCCCGTAAGATGAAGAAAAGGGTCCAGGTCGCGCTGCGGATCAATCCGGACATTGACTCTCCGACGCATGAGAAGATCAATACCGGAAGCCTGAAAAAGAAGTTCGGGATCGATCTGAAGACGGCCCGCGCGATCTTTATTGGACAGAAGGCGTATAAGAACTTATTGATCAATGGTGTTCATATCCATATCGGTTCGCAGATCACGCACGCTGAACCGTTCCTGGCGGCGATCGAGAAGGCCCTGGCTTTTATTGACGAGCTGGAAATGGATGGGGTCAAGGTGGACTATTTTGATATCGGCGGTGGACTGGGCATCATTTACCAGAACGAGACGCCTCAGACGGCCAAGGAGTACGCGGATAAAGTGCTGCCGTTGCTTAAGGGCCGTAAATTCAAGGTTTTGATGGAGCCAGGCCGTTTCATTGTTGGCAACGCGGGGATCTTCATAACACGCAAGCTGTATCTTAAAGATAACGGCGTGAAGAAATTTATTATTGTTGATGCCGGAATGAACGATCTTGTCCGGCCATCAATGTACGGATCTTACCATGAGATCATACCTGTCAAGAAGGCGGGAGGGAGAAATGTTGTTTGTGATGTGGTAGGCCCCATTTGTGAGAGCGGAGATGTTTTTGCCCATGACAGAGAGGTCGCCAATGTAAAAGACGGTGAATTGCTGGCCCTTCTTTCGGCCGGTGCTTACGGGTATGTGATGTCCAGCAATTATAATGTCCGTCCCCGTTCGGCTGAAGTAATGGTCAAAGGCAATAAGTGGGCAGTGGTCCAGGAGCGTGAGGACTTTAAAGACTTGATCAAGGGTGCCAGCATCCCGGAGTTCTTAAAATGAAGAAAATAGCGTTTACCAAGATGCAGGGCGCGGGCAATGATTTTGTGGTTATCGACCATGTCCCTGGCCTTGATTATTGCGAGTTCACCAAGAAAGCCTGCGACCGGCATATGGGAATCGGCGCTGACGGGGTGCTGGTCCTCGGTGAGTCAAAGGATCGCGATTATAAGATGTCGATCATCAATGCGGATGGTTCCGAGGCAGAGATGTGTGGTAACGGCGCGCGCTGCATGGCGGTGTATATTAAGAATAAATTCGCTGTTGTCCCTGAAGTTTTCACTATGGAAACATTGGCAGGCACCATTCATGCGTCGGTCCAGGGTGAAGTGGCATCGGTGCAATTGAGTAACCCAAAGGATTACCGGGCGAATGTTGATATCCGGATCGGTGAGCAGAAGTTGCACGGCCATTTTATCAATACGGGAGTGCCGCATACGATCATCTTTGTGGAAGGCCTTCAGGAATTCGATGTGAACGGACTGGGCCGCCTTATCCGCAATCATCAGGTTTTTTCGCCCAAGGGCACTAATGTGAATTTCGTGGAGCGGGTGCGGGATGGTATTGTGGCGGTCAGGACTTATGAGCGAGGGGTTGAGGCGGAAACATTGGCGTGTGGGACGGGTAGCGTGGCCGCCGCGTTGATCGGATATTTGCAGGCACAAAAACAGCTGGTACCCTTGAAAGCCGCGGCGATCAAAGTGGTGACCAAGAGCGGGGAAATGCTGGATGTTTCTTTTGATCTGGATGTGAAGAACGACAAGCCGGTCATAACGAATGTCTGGCTTAGGGGCGGCGGGAAGTTCATATGCAAAGGGGAATATTATGGGATTTAAAGGGTCGATCGTTGCTTTGGTAACGCCTTTTACGGAGCACGGCGTGGATGAACGCAAGCTGGCGGAGCTGGTTGAATTTCAGATAAAGAATGGCACTCAAGGTATTGTCCCTTGCGGGACCACTGGAGAATCACCGACCCTTTCCCATGAAGAGCATGACCGTGTCATCGAGATCGTGGTCGATACGGTGAACGGGCGTATCCCGGTCATCGCCGGAACAGGTTCCAACTCGACCGTTGAAGCGGTCCGTCTGACGAAACACGCAGAAGATGCCGGCGCTGATGCGGCGCTGGTGGTCACTCCTTATTACAACAAGCCGACTCAAAAAGGGCTTTATCTGCATTTCAAGGCAGTAGCGGACAGCGTGAAGATCCCGATCATCCTTTATAACATCGAGGGCCGCTGCGCACGCAATATCGAAACGGCGACAGTTAAACAATTGGCCAGGACCTGTAAAAATATAGTCGGTGTCAAGGAGGCATCGGGGAATGTTGAGCAGGCCAAGGCTGTCAGGGAGGCTTGCGGCAAGAAGTTCGCGATCTTGTCCGGGGATGACGCCTTGACCATTCCCATGATGAAGCTGGGCGGTACCGGCGTTATTTCGGTCGTCGCGAATATTATCCCTAAAGAAGTTGCCGAGGTTGTGAACTTAATGCTCAATGGCAAGGTGAAAGAGGCTGAAATAAAGCAGGAAAAACTTTTGCCTTTGATCAAGGCGATGTTCATTGAAACCAACCCTATTCCTGTTAAGACTTCCTGCGGGCTGATGGGGCTTTGTTCCCCGAGTCTCCGTTTGCCCATGTGCTCAATGGAACCCGGGAATTTGGCAATCCTTAAAGCGGTTTTAAAACAATACAAATTAATTTAAAGGAATATATGATCAAACTCGCTGTCGCCGGTTGTCAGGGCAGGATGGGCAAACGCATAACGGAACTGGCATTGCAGAACAAGGAGATCAAGATCGTTGCGTTGATCGAACGTCCTGATTGCCCGGATCTCCCGGAGTCTGTCGGCGGCGTGAAGATTTCGACGGATATTAATGCGATCAAAGGGGCGGATGTGCTCATCGACTTCACCGTGCCCCAGGCAACAATGGTTAATATCCAAACTTGTTTGAAATACCGGGTCCGTATGGTGATCGGGACCACCGGTCTGACGGCCGAACAGGATGCGGAGATCATTGAAGTGTCAAGAAAGCTCGGGATCGTGCGTTCTTCCAATATGTCGGTGGGAGTCAATGTCCTGTTCGGCCTTTTGCGCAAGATGGCGGAGGCGTTAAAAGGGTATGATATTTCCATTACCGAGACCCACCATATCCATAAGAAGGATGCTCCGTCAGGAACAGCCAAGACCATGGGGGAGATCATCCAGAATGCCGGGCAGATGCAGCCCATACCGATCGAATCCATTCGCGAGGGGGAGGTCATCGGCTATCACAAGGTGATATTCAAGGGCGTCGTTGACACCATCGAGATATCGCATAACGCGAACACCCGCGACATGTTCGCCGAAGGCGCGCTTGTTGCCGCCAAGTTCGTGGCGTACAAAGATAACGGATTGTATAACATGCAGGAAGTGATGGGAGTTTAATGTAATGGTTAATTTCGAGGTATCCGAACGATTAAAGCAGCTTCCGCCGTATCTCTTCCTGGCGATCGATAAGGCCAAGCGCGAAGCGATGGCGCAGGGCAGGGATGTTATCAACCTGGGCGTAGGTGATCCAGACCAGACCACCCATAAACCGATCATTGACGCCATGAAAAAAGCGATCGAAGACGGCAGCAATCATCATTATCCTTTTGATGCCGGTGTACCGCAGCTGCGCGTGGATATTGCCAAGTGGTTTAAAGGGCGTTTCGGCGTTGACCTTGACCCCGCGAGTGAGATCTATCCGCTCATTGGCTCCAAGGAAGGGTTGGCGCATTTTCCGCTGGCTGTTATTAATCCGGGAGAGAAAGTCCTTTTAACAGATCCGGCGTATCCGGCATATCAGGCGGCAGTGACTTTTGCCGGTGGCAAGATCCAGTATTTGTCACTTAAGGCATCAAATGATTTTTTGCCGAAGATATCGGATATTGAAGAGGCGAAGAACGTTAAGGCTATTATTGTCTGTTATCCCAATAATCCGACATCAGCAGTGGCGAACAAGCAGTTCTATACAGATCTGGTAAGAGTTTGTACGGCGAAAAATATCATTATTGTTTCTGATCTGGCATATTCAGAAGTTTATTATGACGGCGTAAAGCCGCCGAGCATCCTGGAGATCCCCGGGGCCAAGGATATCGCGATCGAGTTCCATTCATTTTCAAAGACATATTTTATGACCGGATGGCGTCTGGGTTGGGCCTGTGGTAATGCGCAACTGATTGCGGCGCTGGCCAAGGTGAAGTCGAATGTGGATTCCGGCGTGTTCAATGCCATTCAGCATGCAGGGATCGCGGCGCTTAAGATCGATCCGGTCGAGATCGAAGATATGCGCACCTGCTATCAGGAACGGAGGGATGCCTTGATCAATGGCTGCCGTTCTATCGGTTGGAAGATCGACCCGCCGAAGGCCGCGTTCTATGTTTGGGCGAAGATCCCGTCCAGGTTCCCTGACTCGATGACATGTGCCAAGGCGTTCCTGGATCAGGCGGATATTGTGATGACGCCCGGGGTAGGCTTCGGCAAAAGCGGGGAAGGTTATGTCCGCATGTCGCTTACGCTCCCTGTTGAACGCATTCATGAAGCTGTCCAGCGCATGGCCAAGGTCTTAGCCGTCATTCCGAGCCTGAAAGGCGAGGAATCGCAAAGTCAGGGGAACTGAGCTTGTCTATTGTATGTCTTGGCCTTGGTTCCAACCTTGGAGACCGCGCCAAAAACATTCAGGACTCGTTGGGCTTGCTTAACAAGTCCGGCGTCAAGGTCCTTAAAGTTTCGACTATTATTGAAACTGACCCCGTGGGAGGCCCCCCGCAGGGTTTTTTCCTTAATGCCGCAGTCAAGGCGGAGACGGATCTTTCACCCCGAGAGCTGCTTAAGGTCATTCATCAGATCGAAGCATTGCTTGGTCGGGTGAGGGGCATCAAGGACGGCCCGCGCACGATCGATATCGACATTTTAACTTATGATGATATTCGGTTTAATGAACCGGACCTCGTTATCCCGCATCCACGGATGAACGAGCGGGATTTTGTCATGCGGCCGTTAAAAGAGATATTTTGACAAATCATCAAAACTTGTTATAATTCCTCTATGTTTAATTTATCGAAGAATATTGTTTTGGTCGGTTTCATGGCGTGCGGAAAAACTTTTACTTCCCGTGAGTTGGCCGTACGGTTAAAACGTGAGCGGGTCTCGACGGATGAATTGATCGAGCATCGTGAGAAGCGCAGTATCGCGGATATCTTTTCGCAGTCGGGTGAGCCGTATTTTCGTCAGGTCGAACGTCAGATCGTGGCCGAGGTCGCTTTGCGTGAGGACCTTGTTATTGATTGCGGCGGCGGTGTGGCGCGGGATGAAGTGAATTTTAATGTGCTTAAAAAGACGGGGGTCAGTTTTTATTTATATGCCTCGCCTGAGGCTGTGTTTCGACGGACCAGAGGGAAAACAGACAGGCCGCTCCTGAATGTTCCGGACCCGCTGGCAAAAATAAAGCAACTACTGGCCGAACGCGACCCCCATTACCGCAAGGCTGATTTCCTCATTGATTCAGATGAGGATAATATCGGCAAGGTGGTCGATGAGATCCTTAAGGTCCTCTCCCGTTACTCCCCGCGCAGCGCTGATCGCGCTTAACGCAGTATCCGGGCTAACTCCGCGCACGGCATTCCGGTTAAGTCAGCAAGAGGATTTCTGGCACAGGCTTATGAATACAGCGCCGGCGGAAGCCGCGGTATCGCTGGGGATCAGCGAGAAAGCTGTTATCAATCTTGTTCATTTTCCCGCATCAGATTTTCAACACAAAGAAGAAGCTAAAACGACAGATCTGGGGGCGAGGATCGTCACGATCACTGATGACGATTATCCCGGGCGGCTTAAAGAGATCGCAGACCCGCCGATCGTGTTGTACGTTAAGGGAAAAATGCTTGCTCCGGAGGATGTGGCCATTGCGATCGTTGGAGCTCGCGGGGCTACCGCTTATGGATTGGGCATTGCGGAGCGTTTTGCCATGCGGATGGCGGAAGCGGGTGCGGCTGTTATTTCCGGTATGGCCCGGGGGATAGATGCGGCGGCGCATCGCGGCGCGCTGAAGGCCGGTGGACGGACGGTCGGAGTCCTGGGGTGCGGGCTGGATATGGTCTATCCTTTACAGAACAAAGGGCTATATGCCGAGGTTTCTGACCGGGGGTGCCTTGTTTCTGAATTTCCATTGGGGGCGGAACCAATGCCGTATAATTTTCCGCGGCGCAATCGTATTGTCAGTGCTTTGTCCCATGGAGTTGTGGTAGTGGAGGCTAATGCGCGAAGCGGCGCGCTGATCACGGCCGAATTTGCATTAGAGCAGGGGAGAGAGGTTTATGCAGTTCCCGGGCGTATTGATTCCCCGCAATCACGAGGGCCGCATGAGTTGATGCGGCATGGAGCAAAGATCGTTCTTTGTGTGGAAGATATTTTTGAAGATATCCCGGGCATGCAGAGTCAGCCCGAGCTTTTCCCGAAAGAGAAAGCGAAGAGGCCGGACGACCTTACAGCAGATGAGATCAGGGTCCTGGATATCCTTCAGGAAGGACGGTGTTCCTTTGATGCCCTGTCGGCCCGTGCGATCTTGCCTCTGCCGGCGCTGATAGGGGTGTGTTTAAGCTTGCAGTTAAGGCGTATTGTACGCGAACTTCCTGGAAAGATTTATGAGCCTTGCTGACTTTAATTTAAAAAGTCGTTGCAAATACAGCGTTTTTGTGGAAAGTATGAAGCATGTCAAAAGCACTTGTTATTGTAGAATCACCGGCCAAAGTGAAGACCATCAACAAGATCCTTGGAAGCCGTTACAAGGTCACGTCTTCGATGGGGCATTTGATCGACCTTCCCAAATCCATGTTGGGCGTGGATGTCGATAATAATTTTGAACCGAAGCTGATCGTTGTGCGCGCCAAGCAGAAAGTACTGGGGAAGCTTAAGAAAGAAGCGGAAGGCAAGACAGAGATCTATTTCGCTACTGACCCTGACCGTGAAGGGGAGGCCATTGGCTGGAACCTGGTACCGCATTTGGCAACAGGTGGCAAGAAAGTATTTCGCGTTGTTTTTCACGAGATCACCAAAGAAGCGGTCCTGAAGGCTTTTGAGAATAAACATGATTTCAGCCAAAGCAAGATCAATGCGCAGAATGCCCGCCGGATCCTGGATCGTATCGTAGGCTATTCGATCAGCCCTATCCTTTGGAAGAAGGTGGGGAGCCGTTTGAGCGCCGGGCGTGTTCAATCGGTGGCCTTGCGGCTTATTGTCGATCGTGAGCGCGAGATCCAGAAGTTTGTCCCTGTGGAATACTGGCAGGTGGGTGTATTATTAAAGAAAGATGGCGCACGGGACCTCCTTGAAGCCCAGCTTGAGAGGATCAATGGTGTTAAGCCTGAGCTTAAGACCGCGGAGGAGTCCCGGTCGATCGCCGATGATCTTAAGGCAAAGTTATTTCGTATCAGTTCGGTCAATGTGCGTGAAGTCAAACGCAATGCTTTGCCGCCGTTCATTACCAGTACGCTTCAGCAGGAGGCCTTCTCCAAGCTGGGTTTTAATGCCCAACGCACGATGATGGTCGCTCAGGAACTTTACGAAGGTGTCGAGATCGGGGATGAGGACGCGGTTGGTTTGATCACCTATATGCGTACAGATTCCGTGAATATCGCCAATGAAGCGATCGAGAAAGTCCGTAAATATATTGCAAAGAATTACGGGGAAGATCATCTTCCGGCTGTACCGAACAAGTTCAAGTCCAGGAAGTCTGCCCAGGAAGCCCACGAAGCTATCCGTCCATCGGATGTTGCGCGGACGCCGGAGTCCATCAGAAAATTCCTGTCCGAAGACCAATCAAAATTATACGACCTTATCTGGAAGAGGTTTGTGAGTTGTCAGATAGCTCCGGCTGTCTTTGAAACAAAAAAAGTCGAGATCACGGCCGGCCAGTATCAGTTCGGCGCTTCGGGTTCAACACTGATATTCCCCGGGTGTCTGGCGCTTTATAAGACAGCGGATGATGAGGAAAAGAAACAGGACCTTTCTTTTTATGATGAGGGGGATATCCTGCAGATGACCGAGATCAAACCCACCCAGCATTTTACCAAGCCTCCGGCACGTTTTTCGGAAGCATCTCTGGTCAAGACAATGGAAGAGGACGGTATCGGTCGTCCGAGCACTTACGCATCGATCATCCAGACTGTTGTGCTGCGCAATTATGTTACGCGTGATCGCGGGTACATAACTCCGACACAGCTCGGGTTCATTATCTGCGACCTTCTGGTCGCCAGTTTTCCGAAGGTCCTGGATATCGGGTTTACGGCCAGCATGGAAGAAAGCCTCGACCTGGTGGAAGAGGGTGCGCTTGACCATGTGAAGTTGCTTAAGGATTTTTATGGCCCATTCAAGGAAGAACTTGACAGGGCAATGGCGTCCATTGAAAAGACCAGTATTTCTTTCGGGAAGTCATGCCCGAAATGCAACGACAATACGATGGTCGTTAAATGGGGCCGGAATGGCCGTTTCCTGAGTTGTTCGAACTTTCCCAATTGTAAACACGCCGAACCATATCCGATGGGGATCAAATGTCCGAGTGAAGGGTGTGAAGGGGAGCTGGTCGAGCGGCGAAATCATCGCGGCGGAGTATTTTACGGCTGCAATAAATATCCTGATTGTAAACATATTTCCAACAAGCTCCCGGTCAAACCTTCCGAACAACCAGCTGTAACTCCCGAAAAGTAATTTCTCCCTGGTACTCTTGTTTTTTTCTTATTGCATGTTACACTTTCACATCCTTTTCTATTTTTGCCATATTGTTGCGCCGTGTAATATTTAAGCGAACCTAATCATTCGAGAGTTACATGAAACGATTAATTTCAGTATTTCTTCTTGTTGCCTTTATTGTTAGTAATGTGTTCCCGCAGGGAGCTATGGCCCAGGTTATATTGCCTGCGCCTGATGTTATTTTGCCGCTGGGGGCATCGGTCACTCCGCCTGTTTTAAAGGGGATGGTTATTCATCCTGATGAGCCTTTCAAGTTTGATTTCCTGATGGATACAGGGACTAACAAGGTTCAAGGCGAAGCTTTACGTCAGGAAGCAGATAAAGCAGTCAGGTATTTCCTGTCGTCATTAACCGTTCCTGAGGAGGAACAATGGGTCAACCTGTCGCCGGTTGAGCCGGACCGGATCATTCCGGATGGCTTTGGCCAGACAGTGATGGGGCGTGATCTTTTAGGCGAAGATTATATTCTCAAGCAATTGTCATCATCGCTGTTACATCCTGACAGTGAGACAGGCAAGGCTTTTTGGGCCAGGATTTATGAAACAGCTGCGGCCAAAGGCCTTGATGCACCCAGCACAGATGCTTTTAACCGGGTATGGATCGTTCCTTCCGAAGCGCGTGTTTGGGAGAACAATGGCAAGGTTATTATCATTAAAAGCCGTTTAAAGGTCATGTTGGAGGCGGATTATCTTGCTTCTACCGGCAAGGGCGAAGGAACTGATCCCAAGCAGGGGATGACAGACATTTACCGGGAGGTTCTTATTCCGGTGTTGGAAAAAGAAGTTAATGAGGGCGCGCATTTTGCCCAGTTGAGGCAGATCTACTCGGCGATGATCCTGGCGTCCTGGTATAAGATCAGGCTTAAGGAAAGCGTGTTGGGGCGGGGGTATGCGGATAAGAACAAGACTCCAGGGGTTGGGTTCCTGGATACTGTTGATAAAGAAGTGATTTATAAAGAGTACTTGGCATCTGTTCAGAAGGGGGCTTATAACTTTATTCGTGAAGATACGGATATTGTGACCGGGGCGACAATTCCCAGGCGGTATTTCTCAGGTGGATTCATGAACAAAGTGGCTCCGTTGTTGATCGCGGGAGGTATTTTTATTGGTTCACTGACTTTATTAGCGCCGGCTGTTCGTGCGGATGTCGAGGCGGCTACAGTATCTGCAAGTAATGTCGTTTTACTGGTATCCGGTGCGTCCAATGTGCCGGTTGTAGCTTCCTCAGGTTTAGCAGGTGAAACTCAATCGGCTCCTGAGGAGCTTAAGGTTGGGAACTGGTATTTTAAAATGCCGCTTGGCGGCCAGATCGCTTTATGGGCGGGCGTGGCAGGAGCCTTGGCTGTGGGTGGTTATGGCGTTTCTCGTTGGAATAAACGACGTCAGCTGCGTATTGCAGAGGAAAAGAAAAGGCTGGAAATTGAAAAACTGTTGGAAGTTATCAATTCACGGGATAGTAATAGAATAGATATTTTAGACAAGAAACGTGCCCTTGAGGTATTGATCCCGTATTGGCAAGAACGTCAAAGGGCTGTGAACGAACAATTTTTAAAAGATAAGGATAACTCGCGGAGTAAAGACAGGTTGACTTTGTGGAACATGTTGAAGCCAGATCTTCATAAACTGGCATGCTTTCTTGAAAAAGAGGGATGGCATCCGAGCGATCTTCGGGATGCTTTTGATTTTTATTTATTTCTTGATTCTCTTGTTTCAGAAGTTTCTATGCGGTTTCTTGTTGACAATCAGGATGCAATTTTTAATTTAATTGAAGAAAACAAGAATAGAGCCCTCGCAATTGGCTCTTTGTTGCACCCAAATCAGGACAATATGGTTTTAGCGGAGTGTTTGGGAGATCTTCTCAAAGGAATGATGTGGTCAAAAAAGTTAAGTGTTAAGAATTATGAATATGGGCTGAATTTTCTTAATGAAGTCATGGGTGAGTTGATCAATGTAACAAGGGCTAATACCATAGAAGATATTTATGATCCAACGAGCGAAACAAAAAGCGTTCTTGATTTGTATGGAAACTTTTCATTATTAATAGCTATATCTTTAAAAAAATCTGAATACTATAGATGGAATATCAAACTAAGATTTGGCGGGTCGAGATATCATTTAGAAATAAAAAAATTGGATTTCTCTCAAGCTCAAGATAAAAATACAGGTGGTATAGACTTGAACTCCAAGAAGTTGGATATGCAGATCGATGTAGCCGAAAAGTCCGCACCCATGATTATTAATGGCCAGCCTATAAATATGACGAACATTCATGGTTTGACTCCAGTGATTTATCGTATTGAACCCGTTAATTTGCCGCAATTGTTAGAACTTAATTCCAATCCATTGCTGCCGAGCCCTTTAGCCCCGCCTGCTTGATATCCTGCGATTTTCGTTTGATCATTCCTGCGAAGTAAGTGACCGGATCCGGAACGGTATTTTATCCCGGGTAAGAATTTCCTGACTTTTCCCTTCAATAACGCCATTATTCGCTATAATATATAAATCTTTTTATGAATACGATCATCGCAAGTTTTCTTAAGCATTTGGAAGTCGAGAAGAATTATTCCGGGCATACGGTCCTGAATTACAGGCTTGACCTTGAAGAATTCTTTGCTTTCCTGGGGCATGAACGGGTGACAGAGGTGGAGTATCCGACTCTTCGCCGTTTTCTGGCGGAATTACGGGCCAGGGAGCTTCGTCCGCGCAGTGTGTCCCGCAAGATCTCTGTGCTTCGGTCGTTCTTTCGGTTCCTTCAGAGGGAAGGGGTGATCTTAAAGAATCCCGCGGCGCTGGTGGTGACGCCAAAACTCGACAAGGTCCTGCCGCATTTTATGACGGAAGACGACACATTGAAATTGATGGAGTCTCCGTCCGAAGAACAGGGTTCCGACCTGCGGGACAAGGCGCTTTTTGAGACCATGTATTCCGCGGGGATCCGGGTCAGCGAGCTTGTGGGATTAAGCCGGGAGGATGTTGATCTTACCGGTCATATGATCAAGGTTTTTGGCAAGGGGAAGAAAGAGAGGATCGTTCCGATCGGGCCCAATGCCGCGGAGGCGATCTCTGTATATTTGAAGGCAAGGCCCTTTAAAAGTGAAGCGCTGTTCTTGAACAAGTCCGGCGGAAGGCTGACGGGGCGCAGCGTACGGAATATTATTAATAAACATATTACACACGCAGCCATTGCGCAGAAGGTCCATCCGCATATGTTCCGGCATTCCTTTGCCACGCATATGCTTAATCGCGGGGCGGACCTGCGATCTGTCCAGGAGCTCCTGGGGCATGTGAATTTGTCGACTACGCAGATCTATACTCATTTGACGACTGAAAAGCTGAAGAGTGTTTATAACAAGGCGCACCCGAGGGCATAAGCGGCCATGTTTGTTTTTTTCGATATTATCTTTACGGTTTATTTTATCCTGTATTTCCCGGTACTTTTGTTGCGCGGGAAGTGGCACAAGGGCTTTCTGGAACGGTTTGGTTTTTTCCGGCCCGATATTACGCAGACTTTGGCCAGGGGCGAGAACCTTTGGCTGCATGCGGTGAGTGTCGGGGAAGTCGCCGCAATAGATGGTGTTGTTGCTGGCTTGCGTGCGAGGTTCCCTTCCGGGCGGATCGTCCTGACAGTGACGACAAAGACCGGTTATTCATTTGCACAGCGGAAATATCATGGTATCGCGACGGTCCTATGGTCGCCTCTTGATCTGAGCATTACGGTTGACAGTTTTGTCCGTGTGATACGGCCGGTGGTGTATGTTGCGGCCGAGACCGAACTTTGGCCGAATCTTTTTGCCCGGTTATCCGTGGATAAGGTCCCGATCCTGGTATTGAACGGGCGTATTTCCGACCAGGCGTTCCCCCGCTATCGCCGGGTCAAGTGGCTGCTTAAGAAAACACTGGAACGGGTGGCTGTTTTTGGTATGCAAAGCGAACTGGATGCCGGGCGTGTTATCGCATTAGGTGCGGCCAGCCGTAATGTCCGGGTCATTGGCAATTTGAAGTTTGATAATGTCCCTGATGCTGTTGTCGCGGACCCGAAAGAATATGGCTGTGCGCCGGGTCAAATGGTGTTGCTTGGAGGCAGTACACATGACGGCGAGGAGCAGTTGCTGATCAATGTTTTTCTGGCGGAAAGAGGTCTTTTCCCGGGGCTTTGCCTTATTCTGGCGCCACGTCATCCGGAAAGGTCTTTGGCTGTGGCGGAACTTGTTCGTCAAGCGGGATTGAAACCGTTCTTGTTCTCGAAAAGGAACGGGGTGATGAATAGCGGAGAGGTCATGGTTGTCGATACGATCGGACATTTGCCGTGGTTCTATTCGCTGGCAACGGTTGTTTTTGTTGGCAAGAGCCTGACGGCCCAAGGCGGGCATAATATCATTGAACCGGCGATGTTCGGGAAGCCCGTGATAACGGGCCCGTATATGCAGAATTTTCGGGATATCAGCAAGGCGTTTTGTGCAGAAAAAGCTGTGATCCAGGTCGTTGATGCTCAGGGGCTCGGGCAGGCCGTTCACCGGTTGCTGGCGGATCCTATGCTCAGGACAGAGTTTGGTGAGCGGGCCAGAATGGTCATTTACCGTAATCGAGGCGCAACTCAACGGGCGGTCGATATGATCGCCGGAATGGTGCGTGAATGAACAGGGTGGTCTGTTATTTAACAAATGTTGCCCTGGACCGTGAAAAAGGGACGGGAGCCTTGTGTCTTAGGCCGGTCTTATGGGTCTTGTCTCTGGCGTATGGTTCGGTCGTAATGTTTGTTCGATGGCTTTATGAGGCCGGTATTTTTAAGGTTTTTCAGGCGCCGGTCCCTGTGATCAGTGTCGGGAATTTGACAGCCGGAGGCACCGGCAAGACGCCTTTTGTGGCCATGCTTTGCAAAGTTTTAATGGAAGAAGGGTATAACCCGATGGTCCTGACCCGCGGGTTTATGGGAGGGCAGGGGGGCGCCAGTGATGAAGCGGAAATGTTGAAAGAACTTGTTGGCCCAAGGGTTTTTACCGGGGCGGACCGTGTCAGAAGTTTTCAGTCTTCATTCAAGGCCGGGGGCTATGATTGCGTGATCCTTGACGACGGATTTCAGCAATGGCGGTTCAAACGTGACCTTGATATTATCCTGGTCGACAGCCGGGAACCTTTGGGTAATGGTTTTTTGATCCCCCGTGGGATCTTGCGCGAGAGTCCGGGAATGTTGCGCCGTGCCGGAGTTCTGGTATTGACGAGGGTCGACCGTGTCTCTACAGAAGAGCTGGATCTTCTTAAAGCCAGGCTTAAGAGGATCGCTTCGGATGCGGTATTGTTCCAGGGGGTGCATCGTGTATGCGCGGTACGGGATGTCTTTGGCGAAGGAACGATAGAGCAGCATCGTATCACGGGGCCGGCCGCGGCATTTTGCGCGATCGGGGATCCGGATAGTTTCAAGCGCACGCTTAAGGGGGCTGGGATCGATCTTAAGGTGTTCATTCCTTTTGAAGATCATTATCGTTATATCACGCGGGATGTTAAAAATATCGTCGGAGAGTGCAGGGAGAAAAAGCTGGGTAATGTTTTTATTACACATAAGGATTATGTGAAATTAAAGGATTTTCGTGATCTTTTTAACGGGATAAGGCTTATTGTGATCGATGTGGAATTCGAATTGACTTATGGCAAGACTGAACTCGTTTCAATCATCCGTCGCCTGCGCCGCTCTTAAGGGCATTTCAGCGGTCATGAAGGCTATGCCAATAGGCGTTGCTCTTTGGACAGGCCGCCGGCTGGGGGAGCTCGCCTTCTGGTTCAATCCGGGGAACCGCCGGAAGGTGTATCAGCATTTGCGCATCGCGTTGGGGGCGTCCGTATCTTTCGAAAAGATCGACAGGATCGTTTGGGACATTTACCGTAATTATGGCCAGAATGTTGTCGAGGTGGCGCGGCTTTCATTATTCGCGTCCCGCGGTCTTGACAGTTACGTGGATGTCCAGGGGCGGGAGAACATTGACAGGCTTTTAAAAAAAGGCCATGGGCTTATTTTCCTTTCCATTCATTCCGGCAACTGGGAGCTGTCGAACATCGCGGGAAGTCTGTGTGGCCATCCTTACAATATGGTCGCCAATTATCTTGATCATGTCAATAAGGTGGCGGATCTGCTTGACTCATGGAGAATGAGCGCTGGTTGCCGGATCATTAATCCCGGGATCGGCGGGCGGGAGATCATCAAAGCCCTTAAACGTAATGAGATCGTGACGTTGGTCGCCGATCAGGGCGGTAACGATGGAATGATGATCCCGTTCTTCGGCCGTGAGGCTTCAATGTCGACGGGAGCAATAAGGATCGCGCTCAAATATGATGTCCCGGTATGCCTGGTGGATATCAGCCGTGTCCGCGGACAGGCGCATTGCCTGAAAGTCCTTCCCTTCGACCTGACACGCACGGGGGAGGTTGATCCGGATGTGCGCCGCAATATGATCCGGGCCGTCGGGCAGTTCGAGAGGTGGACACAAGAGCATCCGGCCGAGTATTTATGGTTCTATAAGACCTGGAAGTATTCCAAAGACAGGGATATCGTTATTCTGGACGACGGACGCACTGGCCATTTACGCCAGTCACAAGCGCTGGCCCGTCAGGTTTCCTGCGCGTTTACGGCAAAGGAGTTCAAGGGAAATGTTCAAACGGTCAAGATCGAATGGCGCGGCAGAGCGGCGGCAATGCTTTTCAGGGTTTTTTCATTCTTTCGTCCGTTGTTCGCCGGTCTCGGCCTTTCAGCCCTGAAGCCGTTTCTGACAGAGGAAAGTTATGCGTTCCTTTTATCCGTAAAACCGGATGTGGTTATTTCCTGCGGGGCCAGGAATTCCTGGGTCAATGTGTGGTTTTCGGCCGATAACGGGGCGCGGAGTATTTGTGTCCTGCGACCTGGGGGGCCTTCTGCAAGGCAATTTAACCTGGTCGTGGTGCCGCAGCATGATGTCAAAGGGGCGGTGACAGCCAATACTCTAATTACAAAAGTTGCGCCGAATCTGGTGGATAAGGCCTATCTCGATGAAAATGTCAGAGGCCTGACCGTCCGTTTTTCCCATCTTAAGCTGCATGGCCGGCCGAAGATCGGCCTGCTGATCGGAGGGGACACGAAAGGGCTTGTTCTGGGAGAGCAGCAGGTGCGCGTGGTCATTCATCAGCTTAAGGAAGCCGCCGAGAAATTCAGCGCGGATATCCTTGTAACGACGTCCCGCCGGACAAGCCCGGCGGTCGAGGCGCTGGTATCGCGTGAATTTAGCGGTTTTTCGCGTTCGGCACTTCTTATCCTTGCGTCCAGGAACAATGTGCCTGAGGCGGTCGGAGGGATCCTTGGCCTGTCGGATATTGTTATTGTTTCCGGCGAGAGCATCTCGATGCTTTCGGAAGCGGCTGTTTCGGGGAAAAAGGTCATTGTTTTCCCTATCGACGGGCCAGACCGTAAACCGCTGGTCAACAAGTATTCGCAGTTCGCGGAGATGTTGAGCGCCGGCGGTCATGTTGTATATGCGCGGACCACGCAGGTCGCGGATGCCGTCGACCGGCTTCTGAGAGATAAAGCCATGACAATCCCTATTGATGATAACGCCGCGCTATTAGACGCCGTCAGAAAGATCGTTCAATGAAAATACTGCAGATACTGCCTGAAATGAACGTGGGGGGGGTTGAGCGGGGCACGCTTGACCTGTCAAAATATATTGCCGCGCACGGGCATCAGTCGATCGTTGTCTCCAACGGAGGGACTTTGGTCCCGCTGCTGGAAGCTCAGGGGGCCCGGCATTATTCTTTACCGGTCCATCGCAAGAATTGGTGGACGATATTGGAGTGCGTTGGTGCGTTGGAAAAGATCATCCGCGACGAAAAAGTGGATATCGTCCATGCCCGGTCGCGCGTTCCGGCCTTGATCGCCTATTTTGCCTGCCGCAGGACAGGGGTTGATTTCCTGACCACCTGTCATGGCTATTATTCCCAGAACATATTCAGTCATGTTATGGGCTGGGGCAAGCTGGTGATCGTTATCAGTGAGATCATCGGCCGTCATATGATCGAGCATTTTGGCGTACAGCCGGAGAATATCCGTCTCATTCATCGCAGTGTCGATCTGGACAAATTCAAATTTCGTGAACGCCAGCCCGGGCAGTCCTCGTTCACGGTCACGATCATCGGGAGGATCACCCCTTTGAAAGGGCATGCCTATTTTCTTCAGGCGATGGCAAAGGTAATGCGTCAACTCCCGTATGTGCGCGCCAGGATCGTCGGGGACGCCCCGGTGGACAAACAGGCATATAAAGAAAGCCTTCTGCTGCTTACCAAGCGCCTTGGTATCCAGGAAAAAGTGGAGTTCCTGGGGAACCGAAGTGATATCCCGCAACTCCTGGCGGAGAGCGACGTTCTGGTGTTATCGACAGTTACTCCGGAGGCTTTTGGCAGGGTTATTATCGAGGCACAGGCCGTGGGAGTTCCGGTGATCGCGGCCAAGGTCGGCGGTGTGATCGATATCGTTGAGCATGAAAAGACAGGCCTCCTGGTCTTGCCCAAGGATCCCGATGGCATTGCGGCGGCAGTGTTGAGGCTGATCAATGACCGCAAGTTAGGCGACGCCATGTGTGTGGAGGCCCGCCGGCGTGTTGAAGAAAAGTATACGCTTGACCAAATGGCACAAAAGACCCTCGCTGTTTATGATGAACTTAAACATTCCCTGAATATCCTGGTGATCAAATTAGGTGCTGTCGGAGATGTGATCCTGGCTACGGCGTCTTTTAAGGCATTAAGGGACTCTTTTCCCCGGGCCAGGATCTGTTGCCTTACGGCCAGGGAAAGTGCGGTTATTTTACATAATTGCCCTTATATCGATGATGTTATTGTTTACGATCATCATGAAAAAGACAAGGGGCTGTTGGGTTTCTGGAATTTGATCATCCGCCTGCGCAAGTACCGGTTTGACAAGGTGATCGATCTTCAGAACAATATCCGTACCCATTTGGTGGCGTATCTGTGCATGCCCCAGGCCAGTTATGGCTATAACAACAAGAAATTCGGAAGGCTGCTTTCTCATGGCATCCCTGATGACCTTCCTCAAATGCCGCCGGTACAGCATCAGTTCAATGTTCTCAAAGAGATCGGTGTCCGTTTTAATGACAAGATCCGGCTTGAGCTTTGGCCGCGGCCGGATGATGTGGCGTATGCCCGTGAACTCTTGCAGGGTGAGTGGATCGACGAGGAGCATCATAATGTCGTCGGGATAAACATTTCGGCTTCTGAGCGCTGGGCGACCAAGAACTGGCCGATGAAGTCTATTGCCGAATTGTGCGACCTTTTGGCGGCGGATAATATCCGGGTGCTCATTACCGGAATGGAAAAGGATAAGGCTTTTGCCAAAGAAATAGCGGCCCGCGCGAAATCCCGGCCGAGCCTGGTAGTAGGAAAGACCACGATCCTTCAACTTTCAGCGTTGATCGGGCTTTGTGATGTGTATGTGACCAGTGATTCCGCTCCGTTACATATCGCGGCCGCCATGAAAACTCCTGTGGTGGCGTTGTTCGGCCCGACGGATCCCCGGAGGCATATCCCTCCGGCGGATCATTTGACGGTCATCCGCAAAGTTCTGGAATGTTCTGCCTGTTACAGTACAAAATGCAAACCGGGGACGCATGCCTGTATGAAAGATATAAATGCCCGTGAGGTGTACGGTGAGATCAAGAAATTTTTAAAATGAAGATCCTTTTTCTGGCCAATCATTTTAACGCTGGCGGTATCACGACGTATCTTTTGACGCTGACCCGCGCCTTTACCGGATCGGGGCATCAAGTGATCGTCGCTTCTTCCGGTGGGAACATGGTGGCAGACCTCGAGGCTTCCGGAGCGCATCATGTCCTGTTCCCGTTCAACGTGAAATGTGAAGTCCATCCGGGTTTGTTTGCCCTTGCTCCGCGGCTGGCAGCCCTGGTGCGGAATGAACAGGTTGATATTATCCATGCTCAAACCCGTGTGACCCAGATGTGCGCGGCGTTGGCGTCCGGATTGTCCCGTGTACCTTTTGTATCAACTTGCCATGGTTTTTTTCGTCCCCATTTGGGCCGGCGGATAATGCCATTATGGGGGGCAAAGGTGATCGCGGTGAGCGCACCGGTCCGAGAGCATCTTATCCGGGATTTTCATCTTTCCGTGGACAGGATCGCGTCCATTGCCAATGGCATTGACCTGGAACGATTTGTCCCGCCGGAGGAGGAGGCCCGTCGTGCTTTGCGAACTCAATGGGGCCTGGCATCCGAACCGACGCTGGGGATCATTGCGCGTTTATCCGATGTCAAGGGCCACGAGTTCCTTATTCAGGCAATGCCGCTGATCTTGGCACAGTTCCCGGACGCGAAATGTTTGATCTTCGGTGATGGCCCTATGGAAGAAGATCTTAAGGCTGAAGTGCGCAGGAATGGGCTTGAAAATAATATTCGTTTTTATCCCGTGGTGAATAAAACCGCCGAGGTGCTTCCGCTCCTGGATGTTTTTGTAATGCCGTCACTTCAGGAAGGCCTTGGCCTTTCCGTACTGGAAGCTGCGGCTATGAGTATCCCGGCGGTCGTGAGCCGTGTCGGCGGCCTTCCGGAAGTCGTCAGGGATAATGTAACCGGTTTTCTTGTTCCTTCCAGGGACCCATTGGCGCTGGCGCGGGCGGTCATCATCTTGTTTGCGGATATTTCGCGCGCGCGGGCTATGGGTGCAAAGGCCAGGGAGTTCGCGGCCGCACATTTTTCTGCTGCTCCGATGGCGGATCGGACGATGGGCCTTTATCGGTCAGTGACCGGCAAATCGTAATTTCAGAGGAGTGGACAAAGGATGAGGATACTTCTTGTTGACGATGAGGTCGAGATCGCCGATCTTTATGTCAGGTATCTGAAACGTTGCGGATTCCCGGAAACGGCGGTCGTGCATACGTCCCAGGATGCGGTTGAATATATTGAACAATACAGGCCGGACTTTGTTGTCCTGGATATCAGCCTGGGCGCGGATTCCCAGGGCACGGGCATGGATGTTCTCGCCCGGGTACGCACAACCGTTCCGGAGAGCAGGGTCTGTATGATGTCGGCATATCGTGATGAACATGAAAAACTTTCGCTGGACCTGGGCGCGCATGTGTTCATCGCCAAGCCGTTCCAGCCGGACGTTCTGCTGGAACTTATCAAAGCAGCGGACAGAAAGGGCCTGGCATGAAGAATATCCTTGTTGTTTCTGTAAATTGGCTGGGGGATGCTGTTTTTTCCACGCCTGTTTACAAGAATATTAAAGAAAATCATCCCGGTGCCCGGGTAACGGCTATGGCCGTCCCTCGCGTTAAAGCTGTTCTTGAGCTTTGTCCTTTTATTGATGATATTATCGTTTATGATGAGGACGGTGATGACCGTCCTTTGCTTGATAAATGGCGGTTGGCCCTGATGTTACGCGAACGCAAGTTTGACGCTGTGTTTCTTCTTAGGCCTTCGTTCTCACGCGCTTTACTGACTTTTCTGGCGGGGATCCCTGTCAGGGTCGGGTTCGGGTCAAAAAACGTCTTTGGGATCGTTAATCATCCTGTCAGTGATTCGGGGCTGGAGCAGATACATCGTAGCGACGCCTATCTGGCTTTGCTGGAGCGCTTCGGGATGACGGTCAGGGACCGTTCCTGTTGCTTGGCATTAAAAGCGGAAAGTGTTTCCCTGGCCGAGCGGCTTTTACTTACCCGGGGCATTGAGCCTGACGAGCCCTTTTGTGTATTGAATACCGGAGGGAATTGGGATCTGAAACAATGGCCGCCCGGGCGTTTTGCGGATCTGGCTCGTCGCATCAGCCGGGAAAGAGGAATGAAAGTCGTGCTTACGGGTGCGGCAGGGGATGTGGACCGCGTAACGCGCATTGCAGCGTTGTCTGGCGTTGGTCCGATCGAGCTGGCGGGAGTGACCGACATAGAAGGAACAGCGGCCGTTTTCTTTATGTCGAAAGTGGTGATCTCCGCGGACTCGGGGCCTTTGCATCTGGCTTCGGCGTTGGGGGTCAGGACGGTGGCGATCTTTGGGCCGACCGCTCCGCTCATCACAGGGCCGCGCGGCCGGGGGATATCGACGGTCATCATGAAAGATGTGGGGTGCAACAGATCTCCCTGTTATTATTTGGAATGTCCGGATAATCGTTGCATGAAAGCCGTGGAGGTGGCGGATGTTATCAAGGTTCTTTAAACCTTTGAAAGTCAGGACGATCCTCTTTATTTCGCTGAGCAATATCGGGGATGTCATCCTTACTTTTCCGGTCTTTGATGCCCTTTGTGAAGCTTATCCGGACGCGCTTTTTGCGGTGGTGGTTTCTCCCAAGGCTAAATTCTTTTTTGAGGGGAATCCGAGGGTAAAAAAAGTGTATATTCTTGAAAAACAGGCAGGGATCAGAGCCAAGGTCCGCTGGCTGGCGGATTTGCGCCGCGAAAAGTTCGATCTTGTGGTGGATATGCGCAATTCCATGTTGCCGTTCATGGTCCGTTCACGCCGCCGCACCTATCCGGTCTTTTCCGGTGAAAGAACGGGGCATATGCGGGACAGGCATTTGCGCCGCCTTCGGACAGTGCTTAAAGATATCCCTCTTGCCCGTGACCGGCATGTTTTGCATAGCGTGAAGGGGGAAGAAGAATCGGCGCTCGCTTTATTAAAAGGGATAAGGGGATTTGTCCTGGTCGCTCCCGGGGCGGCTGATGCCAGAAAGCAATGGACGCCGGATGGCTTTGCACAGGTTGTTCGATATTTGATCAATGAAGTGAATGTGCCGGTGGTTATAGCAGGGGATCGGAAGGATGCGAAGTCCGCCGAGCTGGTCCTTAAGGATATCTCTTCAGGCGTTCTGGACCTTTGCGGGAAAACATCATTGAAAGAGCTGGCGTATGTTGTAAGTAAAGCCAGGCTGGCGGTTGTCAATGACAGCGGTGTTATGCATCTGGCGAGTTATCTGGATATACCGACCGTCGCGCTGTTCGGGCCGACGGATCCGGATCTGTACGGGCCATGGGGGAAGAATTCTCGCTGGTTAAGGAGCCCTTCAGGCCGTATGGCGGATCTGTCCCCGAGAATGGTCGTTGACGCTGTTTCCGGGGAGTTGACATGATACCTGGTTTCAGGAACATCCTCGTTGTCCGTACGGACCGTATGGGAGATATGGTCCTGACCATTCCGGCCATGCGTGCGTTAAAAACAAAATATCCCGGGGCGCGTCTTTCTGTCTGGATCAGTGCATCCACCCGTGATCTTGTTGACGGATTACCGTTCATTGATGAAGTTATTGTCCAGGAGGCGAATCTGGGCTGGATCGGTTATCTGGGGCTCATCGCACGCTTGCGCCGTTCGCGTTTTGACCTGGCGGTGATCTTTCATACAAAACAAAAGACCAATCTGGCTTGTTTTCTTGCCGGTGTACCGGTACGGTTAGGGTATCTTAACAGCAAATGCGGGTTCTTTCTGACACATCCTGTTAAAGATGAGCGTCATTTCGGGATCAAACATGAACTGGATTATTGCCTGGATCTTTTGAAAATGGTCGGAGTGGAGAATGCCGATCCTCGCCTTGAATTGGGCTTTAACCAGGCGGCGGATAAGTGGGCTGACCGGATTGTCCGTGAGCTTGCAGGGTTAGGCCCTTTGGTCGCATTGCATCCCGACGCCAGTTGTCCAACAAGGCATTGGCCCGTGGATTCGTTTGCCCTTGTTTCGGCCAGGCTTAGCCGCGAGTTGAACGCGAGGGTCGTGATCGTTGGCGGCCCGACCACCAGGCCGTTTGCCGCCCGCATCCCCGGGATCGACCTTACAGGGCAGTTCTCTCTGGCCCAACTGGTGGCTTTTATTAAACGCTGCTCGCTTTTGATCTCAAATGATTCGGGGCCGGTCCATTTGGCTGCAGCGACCGGAACTCCGGTCATTTCCTTGTTCTTAAGAAAACAGCCGGGGATCAACCCTGAGCGGTGGAAGCCTTTAAGTGCCAATGCGGTCCTTTTGCTTAACAAGCCGGGGGAAGAGATCGTGGTCGGTCCGGACAATCATGTCTTGAGCGGCCGGTATGATTCCATTACGCCTGATGAGGTCTTTGATGCCGCGGCCAGGCTCCTTGCCAATAAGTTCTAAGGCTTAAGTTTGACAGCCTTTTCGAACTGTGTTAACATAAACCTTCTTTTTTAGCTTTATAATAATATATATGACTAAATATACACATATCCTTTCTAATTTCAGGAATCGTCATATCCTGGTGGTCGGAGACCTCATCCTTGATCAATATATCAAAGGAACGGTTGACCGTATCTCACCGGAGGCGCCTGTCCCTATTCTGCTGCAACAGGAGGAGTTTTATACTCCAGGTGGGGCCGCGAATGTGGCCAATAACCTCCGCAGCCTTGGGGCAAAGGTGACCGTGGTTGGCCGTATCGGCCCGGATATCGAGGGGGATCTGCTCAAGAATGTCCTGAAAGAACGCAAGATCCGCACGTCGGGGATCATGTCGGACAGCCGCGTGCATACGATCCTCAAAACGCGTGTTGTGGCGCATCAGCAGCAGGTGGTGCGGATCGACCGTGAGAAGGTCGTGGATGATTCTGATGGCAGGTTTTACGATGAAAAGATCGCCCCGTTCATTCATAAACATTTTACGGATTTTGACGGAGTGATCGTTTCCGATTATGGCAAGGGGATCGTTCAACCGCCGCTGGTCGATGACCTGACGGCCCTGGCGCGCAAGGCTAGGATCCCGATCGTGGTCGACCCGAAGGTGGAACATCTGAAATTCTATGGACATGTCTCCTCGATCACCCCCAACCGCAAGGAAGCCGAGAACGCTTTAAGAAGCCTGGAGCCGGATACGCGCAGGGCTTTCGGGATATTGCAGACCCGTCTTGGCTCTTTGGACACCGTCAAGAAATCGGGTATGGGATTATTGAACTATCTCGGGATCGATTCGCTTTTGATCACGTTGGGCGAGGACGGGATGTGTTTGTTCGAGGAAGGCAAGGAGCCCCTGCATATCCCGACGCGCGCGCAGGAGGTCTTTGATGTTTCCGGTGCAGGGGATACTGTTATCTCTGTTTTTACATTAGCTCTGGCCGCGGGAGCCAAAAAGATGGATGCCGCTGATATCGCCAATCATGCGGCGGGTATTGTGGTGGCCAAGGTTGGCGCCGCCTCTGTAACCCTTGATGAACTGGTCAGGTCTTTGAAGGAGCATAAATGAGCGCGGTTGGTGTTATTCCCGCGCGCTGGGCATCAACGCGTTTTCCGGGAAAGATCCTGGCGGATATCGGTGGAAAACCGATGTTGCAGCATGTCTGGGAGAAGGCCGGGCGGGCGGTTGAACTCGATGATGTGATCGTGGCATGTGATGAGCAACATGTGTATGACGCTGCCAGGGCCTTTGGCGCAAATGCGGTGATGACCCGCAAAGATCATCCTTCCGGATCAGATCGTGTGGCGGAGGCGATCGCTGATCGTCCCGTGGATATTGTGGTGAATATCCAGGGGGACGAGCCGTTCATTGACCCTCTGCTCATTGATGCTTTGGTGATCGCTTTACAGAAGGACCCCTCTTCGGCAATGGCGACGGTGATCAAGCCTTTTGCGAAAAAAGAGGATTTTCTTAATCCAAATATGGTCAAGGTCGTTATAGACCAGAACAAGAACGCATTGTATTTTTCACGGGCACCGGTCCCTTACCATCGTGACGGGGGGCCCATGGATTATTCCCGTTATTTCAGGCATTTGGGGATCTACGCGTACCGCCGGGAATTCCTGCTTTCTTTTTGCACATGGTCAAAATCGTTTCTGGAACAGGAAGAATGTCTGGAACAGTTAAGGGTGCTCGAGGCCGGGCACAGGATCAAGACCGTTGAAACGGATATCGAGGCCATCGGCGTTGATACGCCGGAGGATCTTGCTAAAGCGAAAAAACATTATGAAAACACGAACAATTGATATCAATGGCCTTAAGATCGGTGGCGGCAGGCCTTTTGTGCTTATTGCCGGGCCTTGCGTGATCGAGAGCCGCAAAAGTACGCTCAAGATGGCGAGTGATCTTGTCAAGATCGTTAAGCGGCTGAAGATCCCGTATGTTTTTAAGGCCAGTTTCGATAAAGCCAATCGCACGTCTGTTGATTCCTATCGCGGGCCGGGGATCAGCGAAGGGCTTGATATCCTCCTCGAGGTCAAAGAGCGTCTGGGGATCCCGGTCGTCAGCGATGTCCACGACATTTCTCAGATCGATGCGGCTGCTAAAGTCCTGGACATCATTCAGATCCCGGCATTTTTATGCCGCCAGACCGACCTGCTGATCGCGGCGGCCCAGACCGGTAAAGTGGTCAATGTGAAGAAAGGCCAGTTCCTTGCGCCATGGGACATGCGCTCGCTGGTCAGGAAGCTTGAAAGTACCGGGAACAAACGTATTTTGTTGACTGAGCGGGGAGTTTCTTTCGGGTACAATAATCTTGTTACGGATTTTACGGCTTTCCAGATCATGCGGGATATCGGCTATCCGGTCGTATATGATGTGACCCATAGTGTTCAGCAGCCGGGTGGGCTGGGGGACAAGACCGGCGGCCGCAGCGAGTTCATTCCGCTTTTGGCACGCTGCGGAGTTGCAGCAGGGGTCGATGCGGTCTTTATGGAAACACATACGGACCCTGCCCGATCGCTTTCGGACGGGCCGAATATGCTTCCCATTGCCAGGCTGGAACCATTGCTTGAGATGATGCTCCATATTGACTGTCTTGTGAAGGGATCGGGATCATGCTGCTAAAAAGAGCCAAAGAAGTCCTGGAGATAGAAGCCGCGGCGGTCAAGGCCCTGACAGGGAACCTTGATGATAATTTTACGGCGGCCGTGGATATTATGGCTTCCTGCGAGGGGCGCGTGGTCATTGCAGGAATGGGGAAGACCGGGATCGTGGCGCGCAAGATCTCGGCGACGCTATCATCTACCGGAACACCGAGCATCTATATGCACAGCGCGGAAGCGGTCCACGGAGACTTGGGGCAGGTCACCCGTGCGGATGTTGTTGTCCTGATCTCCTCCAGCGGCGAGACCGAGGAAACAGTACGACTTTTGCCATTGCTGAAAAAGATCGGGTGCAAGACTGTTGCCATGACAGGAGGGGCGAGTTCCTCTTTGGCAAAACATTGCGACCTGGTGATCAATGTCGGGGTCAAGAAAGAAGGCTGTCCTTTGGGACTGGCGCCTATGGCATCGACCACGGCAACGCTGGCCATGGGGGATGCGCTGGCCGCGTGCCTGATTGACCGGAAAAACTTCAAGCGCGAGGATTTCGCGTTCTTTCATCCGGGGGGAAGCCTGGGCCGCAGCCTTGTGTTGACTGTCGGGGATATTATGCGCCAGGGCAATAATTTTGCCCGGGTCCCGGAGACCATGCTGGTTAAGGATGTTCTGCTTGCGATCACCCAGGCGCGCTGCGGTTCCGCCTGTGTCCTTGACGGAAAGAAGAAATTCAAGGGGATATTCACCGACGGCGATCTCCGCCGGCATATTGAAGAAGATACCCGGGTGCTTAATCGTCAGGTCAGCGAGGTAATGACCAGGGGGCCTTTGACAATTTGCAAAGACCGTCTGGCGGCAGAAGCTTTTGATATCCTGATGTCGAAAAAAGTGGACGAACTTCCGGTGGTCGATGCCCGGGGGGCGTTGGTTGGATTACTGGATGTTCAGGACCTTTTGAAGGCGGGGCTGGCGCGATGAATAAAATACTGAAGAATATAAAAGTTCTGGCGATGGATGTGGATGGCGTCCTGACCGACGGACGTATTGTTTATGACGGGATGGGGCGCGAGCTGAAGTTCTTTGATGTGCAGGATGGCTGCGGCATTAATCGTATCCGTAAAGCCGGCCTTAAGACGGCGGTCATTTCCGCGCGGAGTTGCCGTGCTGTCAGGGCGCGGACCGATGATCTTAAGATCGACGCGGTATACCTTGATGCATACCCCAAGGTCGGGGCGTATGAAGATATGCTTAAAAAGTTTGGCGTAACAGATGCCCAGGTTTGTTTTATAGGGGATGACCTTCCTGATATTGCCATCCTCAAGCGCGTTGGTCTGGCGGTGGCTGTGGCCAATGCTTCGGCGGATGTTAAACGGCAGGCGCATTTTGTGACGAAAAAAAAGGGCGGCCGCGGTGCGGTACGTGAAGTGGCTGAGCGTGTCCTGAAGGCCCAGGGGAAATGGGATCCGCAATGATCTTTCGCGTTTGTTCCCTTTTGATCGCTTTTTTTTGTGTATCGCCGGCCTTCGCGGGCGCTCCGGATATAACCCAGAAGATCGAAGGGTTCAATCTTGAGGGGTATTCCGAGAACGGGAACAAATCCTGGGACCTTAAAGGAGACAAGGCCGATATTATCGGGAATCAGGTGGCGGTAACAAATGTGAACGCGAATTCTTATGGTGATGAGGATATGAACCTTACCGCCAAACGCGGGACGATCAACAAAAGCACCGGAGATGTGAATCTTCAGCAGGATGTCGTTATTACCGCCGAGCGCGGGTCGGTAATGAAGACCGATACTCTTGATTGGCAGCGCCAGAAAGACCTGGTCTCCACCAATGATCCTGTGACGATCGAAGATAAATCCATGAGGGTACAGGGAATAGGCCTTGAGGCGCATCCAGGGATGAAGGACGCTACGCTTAAAAGTGATGTGATGGCGGATATCATGGCGGAAAGCTCGACCCACAAGAATAACCGTATCCAGATCACGTCCGATGGCCCCATGGAGCTTGACCAGACGACCATGACAGCGGTCTTTACGGTGAATGTGGTGGCAACAGAGCCTGCCAGCGGGCGTCAACTCAAGGCGGACCGCATGGAGGTCCTGTTCGATGACCAGACCAAAAAGATCAAGGAGATCGTTTGCACGGGAAATGTGGAAGTTCAGCAGGGGGGCAATACAACCCGCTCTGAAAACCTGGTGTATAAAGCAGATGAACAAAAAATGATCCTGACCGGGCGTCCGAAACTTGTTATTGATCCGGGTGATAATAACGCGAAGAGCGCATTTAAATTCTAAAAGAGACCTTATGGACCTTCTGGAAGTCAAAGATCTTGTCAAAATCTATAACGGCCGTTCGGTCGTGAACGGCCTCAGCCTGACCGTCGGCCGGTCCGAGATCGTCGGTTTGCTGGGGCCCAATGGCGCGGGGAAAACGACCTCTTTTTATATGGCGGTCGGGATCGTCAGGCCGGACCGCGGCAGTATATTCTTTGACCAGGAAGATATTACCAATAAGCCTATCCATGAGCGCTGCCGCCTGGGGATGGGGTATCTTGCCCAGGAGCCGTCCATTTTCCGGAAGCTGACGGTGGAAGAGAACATCATGGCGGTCCTTGAGACCCTGGATATAGGTCTGCGCGAACGTCGGCGGCGGCTCGAGTCTCTGCTCGAAGAACTCAATATCGCGCATTTGGCCAGGAGCAAGGCGTATACCCTCTCCGGAGGGGAACGCCGGCGGCTGGAGATCACGCGCGCACTGGTGACGAACCCGTCGTTCCTTCTGCTTGACGAGCCTTTTTCGGGGATCGATCCGATCGTTGTGGCGGAAGCGCAGGAGATCATCAAAGACTTGAAAAAAAGGGGTTTGGGTATATTATTAACAGACCATAATGTCCGCGAAACGCTTTCTATCGTCGATAGAGCTTATCTGGTGGCCGAGGGGCGGATCATGATCGCCGGTTCCGCGCAGGATTTGATCAATGACCCAAAAGCAAGGAAAGTGTATTTGGGCGAAAAATTCACAATGTGAAAGGGTATATGAAAGTATCAGTCAAGAAAATCGGTGCATTAAGGCGTGAAATGAATTTCGAGGTCCCTAAGGAACGTGTTGCCGTAAAGACCGGCGAGGTCCTTTCCGATATTGTCAAGCATGCCCGGATCCCCGGTTTCCGCCCGGGCAAGGCTCCCAGGAACCTGGTCGAGACCGCCCACGGCAAAACAGCAAAAGAAGAAATGCTTAAAAGCCTTATTCCCGAGGTTTACCAGGAAGGCCTCAAGTCCGAGAAGCTGGACCCTATTGATTTCCCGGCGATCGACCAGGTGGAAATGAAAGACGGGGCGTTGGTCTTCCGTGCCACGATCGATATCCGCCCGGAATTCGATATTAAAGATTACAAAGGGATCTCGATCTCCAAAAAGAATGCCGTTGTTTCGGAAGAAGAGCTTAATAAAACGCTGGAGTTCTTCAAGAAAGGCCGCGGGATCGACGAAAACGCAGTACTGGATGATGCTTTCGCCAAAAGTGTGGGGTTCCCGACACTGGAAGAATTCAAGACAGCGCTCAAACGCAACCTGGAGTACGATAAAGAGCGCCAGAACCGGACGGACGTCGAGAATCAGCTGGTGGAAGAACTGCTCAGGAAGACCCAGCTTGACGCTCCGCAGTCGCTTGTCGAGCGCCAGCTTTACGGGCGCATCGAGGAATTCAAGCGCCGCCTGAAGCAGTACGGGGCCAAAGATGATGCCGTCGACAAGAAAGTGGAAGAAGCCATGAAAGAGATCCGGGAGGCGGCCGAGAAGGATGTGAAAACGTTCCTGGTCCTGCAGAAGATAGCGCTTAAGGAGAATATCAGACCGGAGAAAGAAGAGAACCTTACGGTGAAAGTAATGGAATTCTTATTGAAAGAGGCGAAATGGGAGGATGCGAAATGATAAGAGCCAATCTGGTCCCGATGGTCGTTGAGAATACGGGGCATGCCGAGCGCGCGTATGATATCTTTTCCCGTCTTTTAAAAGAGCGCATCATTTTTCTTGGGACTGCAATAGACGATGTGGTTGCGAACCTTGTGGTTGCCCAGCTTTTGTTCCTTCAATCCGAGGACGCGGAAAAAGATATCAGTATTTACATTAACTCGCCCGGCGGTTCTGTGACCGCGGGGCTGGCCATCTACGACACAATGCAATTCGTCAAGCCGAAGGTTTGCACATACTGCATGGGGCAGGCGGCAAGTATGGGTGCGGTGCTTTTGACAGCGGGAGCAACGGGGAAACGTTTTTCCTTGCCCAATGCGCGCATCATGATCCATCAGCCCTGGGGCGGCGCGGAAGGCACGGCCAGTGACATTTCCATCCAGGCCCAGGAGATCCTGCGCATGAAACAGAATCTATCGGCGATTATTGCCAAACATTGCAATCAACCGATCGAGAAGGTACTTAAGGATTCGGACCGGGATTTCTTTATGTCGTCCCAGGAGGCCAAGGAATATGGCCTTGTTGATGAAGTGATCGCGACATTGCCAATCAACCCGATTGTGAAGCCATAACGATATTAAGATCCGGGAAGGGATTTGTTTATGAAAAAGGGGTTATTACTTACGCCGGGACCGTCGAAAGTCCCTGTTGAACTTTGCGAAGTATTGGGCAAGCCGATCATTCATCACCGCACACCGCAATTCCAGCAGATATTAAAAGAGCTGACCGAAGGGTTAAAGAAGATCATTAACACTTCGAGTGAAGTGTATTTGCTGGCCTCGTCCGGAACAGGGGCTATGGAAGCAGCAGTGGCTAATCTGGCGTCGCCTGGAGATAAAGTGATCACGGTCGAATACGGGAAGTTCGGTGAACGCTGGGCGTCGCTGGCCAAAGCTTATAAACTTAATGCGGTTACGCTCAAGATCGAATGGGGCCGGACCATTACACCGGAAGAAGTCAAGGCAGCGCTGGTCGCGCATCCCGATGCAAAAGTTATTTTTCTGACCCAGTGTGAAACGTCCACGTCGGCTACCCCGGATATGGCCGGGATCGGCGCGGTCGTAAAGGATACGCCAACAGCGCTGGTCGTTGACGCGGTCAGTGCTCTAGGCACTGAACCGATGAAGATGGATGAGTGGGGTGTCGACGTGGTGTGTTCCGGCTCTCATAAAGGGCTGATGCTCCCTCCGGGCGTCGGGATCGTGGCGGCCAGTGCCAAGGCGATCGCGATGATCGAATCTTCAACGAATATCCGTTTTTATTTTGACCTGCGCAAATCACGCAAGGCGCTGGCGGATACGGATACACCTTTTACCCCCGCGATCAATATCATTATCGCCCTGAATGAGGCGGTTAAGATGCTCCTGGCCGAAGGGCTCGATAAAAAACAGGAATATTATCTCAAGATGGCAAAAGCGGTCTGGGCCGGGGTGGAAGCGATAGGTCTCAGTGTTTATGCCCAGCCAAAGTACCGTTCAAGAGGGCTTACGGCCATCCTGATACCGGAAGCGCTTAACCCGAAAAAGCTTGTCAAGACCATGCGTGATGTCCACGGGATAACCATGGCCGGCGGGCAGGGGGACCTGGATGGAAAAATTGTGCGTATTGCGCATATGGGGGCTGTTGATGAGTACGACATCCTGACCGGATTGTCATGCCTGGAAAAAGTTTTAAAAGAGGCCGGCCATAAGTTTGAACTCGGGGCCAGCCTGGCGGCCGCGCAAAAAGTATTGAATAGTTAAAGGGCAAAGTGTTTTTGATATATTCGTTGTGGGGAGGGTTCCAAACCTCCCTGATTATTGTTATAATTTAAATTTATGGTAATTTTCAGGAGAGCATCATGTCAAAAATGAGGATTTTGGTCAGTGATAAATTGGCGGAAGAAGGTTTAAGCATCTTGAGGGATGGCGGTGTTTTTGAGGTCGACACCAAGTATGATCATACGCCGGAGACCCTAAAAGCGGCGATCAAGGATTATGATGCGTTGGTGATCCGCTCGGGGACCCAGGTGACGGATGATATCATTGCTGCGGCGTCAAAGCTTAAGGTCATCGGCCGTGCCGGAGTCGGCCTGGACAATGTGGACTTGAAGGCGGCTACAAAAAAAGGCATCATTGCCATGAATACGCCGGGTGGCAATACCACATCGACGGCTGAGCATGCGTTCAGCCTGATCATGGCCCTGGCGCGCAATATCCCGCAGGCGCATGGATCAATGAAAGCCGGCAAATGGGAGCGCAACAAGTTCCAGGGGATCGAGCTTTATGGCAAAGTCCTGGGTGTTATCGGCCTTGGCCGGATAGGCTCGACCGTAGCAAAGTTCGCGCAGGGTTTTGGCATGACCGTCAAGGCCTATGATCCTTTCCTCTCGGCGGAGATGGCGGCCAAGCGCGGGATCACGGTCTCGACGCTCGAGGACCTGGTCAAAAATTCGGACTTCATTACGGTGCATGTTCCGAAGACCGAAGAGACCAATGGGATAATCGGCGCGAAAGAGATCGCGATGATGAAGAAGACGGTCCGCCTGATCAATTGCGCCCGCGGCGGGATCATTGACGAGGCGGCCCTGGCGGCCGCGCTGGAGACAAAGCGGATCGCCGGTGCTGCGCTTGATGTTTATGATGATGAGCCTATTAAGCCGGACTGCCCTTTCTTAAAACTTGATAATTGTGTCATGACCCCGCATTTGGGGGCATCGACCGCCGAGGCTCAGGTCAATGTAGCTATTGAGATCGCCTATACGGTGCGCGATGCCCTGTTGGGCAAGGGCATCCGTAACGCGGCGAATTTTCCGTCTCTGGATGAGGAATCATATAAAACGCTTGAGCCTTACATTGATCTTGGCGACAAGCTTGGGAAGTTCGCCGGCCAGTTATTGGACGGCGGGATCAAGGCGATCCGGATCACTTATAACGGCATTCTGACAAAGTTCAATGTTATACCGGTCACCATGGCGGTCGCGCATGGTGTCCTTAAACCGATCCTGGTGGATAATATCAATGCCATAAATTCATTGGATATCGCCAAGGAGCGCGGGATTGATATCCAGGAGGTCCATTCCAATGCCGAAGGGGAATTCGTTAACGCTATTACGCTGGAATTGGTGACGGATAAGTCGACGCTTGTTGTCTTGGGGACATTATCGGCCAACAAACAGCCGCGGATCGTCAAAGTCGGCAACGTGTACGTCGAGGCGGTTCCGTCGGGAGATATCCTCTTTATCCGCAATAATGATATCCCGGGGATCGTGGGGGCGGTTGGCCTGGCATTAGGCAATGCCGGGATCAATATTGCATATATTACTTTTGGCCGTGAAAAGCAGGGAGCGACCGCGGTCAGCGTGGTCAATGTGGACGGGCCGGTCCCTCAAAATGTTATTGACGGGTTAAAGAACACAAAAGGCATCCAGTTCGTTAAGATGTTAAAGGTCTAATGTCTCCTGAAAAACTGATCACGGCATTAATGAGCGGTTGTTCCGACAGCCTTACACCTCCGCGTCTTGCGGTGGTATTGCTGTCTGTCCTTTTTCTTTTTTTATATCGGGATGAGAGGTCTCTGTCATCCCGTTTTTTTTCGGGTTTTATCCCGGGATATTTGTTCGCGGCGTTCTTACTGAGAATGGCGCAGCTCAAGGGCGGTTATATGATCGTCTGGTTGTTCGGGGCGGCGGGCTGTTTTTATACCGGGATCGGGGTTGTTTTGACCATTACCGGTGCTTATTTCGCTTTTCAGTGGTTCCGGATGTACCGCTCCGGGGGCGCAGGTGATCCTTTGTTGAACCTGAGCCGGGAAGGAAGAGACCGGTGGTTCCCGGTGTTCTTGCCTTTGATGGGTTTTCTTTTAGGGGCGTTGGTCTCGTTCTTTGCTTATTCATGGCCTGTTACGGTTGCGTTGATGGCGCTTTCCAACGACATATACCTCCCGGGCCTCTTGTGGCCAACAGTCTGGTGTCTGTTCTTTTACGAACTGGTCATTTCAATGGTCCTGACGGCGGTCTTCTTCGCGGCAAGCTATTCTTTTGACAGTCGTCGGCGCCGTGCCGTATTCAGGTATCGTTCGTTGACGTTATCTGTTGCAGCGGCTGTTTATATGTCTTTTGGTGTCAGTCTGGTGAGTATTTATATCCAACAGTTATTTTAAGAGAGAAAGCATGAAAATGAATATTGCGGTCGTCGGCGCTCAGTGGGGAGACGAAGGAAAGGGAAAGCTCATTGATATCCTCTCCAAGGATGTTGATCTTACGGTGCGCTATCAGGGCGGGAGTAATGCGGGACATACGGTCATTGTTGGCCGCGAGAAATATGTGTTCCATTTGTTGCCGTCGGCGATCTTGCGCAGCGGCAAGGTGTGTGTGATCGGCAACGGGGTTGTGGTCGACCCGAAGGCATTGCTGGAAGAGATCGATGGGCTTAAAGCCCGCGGTATCAAGGTCACACCGAAGCAGCTGAAGATAGCGGTCAACAGCCATGTGGTGATGCCGTATCACCGCGTTCTTGACGGTTTGCGTGAGACAATGCGGGAGCACAAGATCGGGACGACCGGTCGGGGCATTGGCCCGTGTTATGCGGACAAGGTCACCCGCTGCGGCATACGTATGGTGGACCTTCTTAACCCCAGGGTGTTCACGGCCAAGCTAAAAGATAACCTTCGCGAAAAGAATGAATATTTTAAAAAGGTCTTTAATCAGAAGGGGTTTCATTTTGATGAGATCTATGATGAATATGTTACTTATGCCCGCCGATTGAAACCGTATGTTTGCGATACAGCGCTTTTTGTGAACAACGCGATCGCCAAGGGACGTACCGCTCTTTTTGAGGGTGCGCAGGGGGCTTTTCTGGATATCGATTTCGGGACATATCCGTATGTGACATCGTCCAATACCATTGTCGGCGGGATCTCCAGCGGTTGCGGTGTTGCGCCGACCAAGATCAACAGGATCATCGCGGCGGTCAAGGCGTATACGACCCGTGTCGGCGAAGGGCCTTTCCCGACGGAGTTCGATCGTTCCATGGATAACGAGATCCGGAAAAAAGGGAACGAATTCGGATCAACAACCGGCCGTGCCCGGCGTTGTGGCTGGTTCGACAGCGTTCTTGTGCGTTATGCCTCGATCATCGGCGGTTATAATGAACTGGCGATCATGAAGCTCGATGTTTTGGATGAACTCCGCTCGATCAGCCTTTGCAGCGGATATCGCTATAAAGGAAAATTACTCAAGGATTTTCCGCATGATTACGAGGTTTTGTGCAATGTCAAGCCGGTTTACGAGGTTGTCCCCGGATGGCGGAAACCTATCAGCGGCGTGAGGGAGTACAATAAGCTGCCATCCGAAGCTCGCCGTTATATCGAGCGTATGGAGAAACTGGTGGGGGTTCAGATCAAATATATTTCGATCGGTTCGGAACGTGACGAGATCATTATTCGTTAGAGGAAACTCCCTGCCGCTCGTCAGCCTGATGGGCTGTCGTAGCGTTCGGGAATGAACACTTTTTAAGGAGGTCTAAGATGCACATATCACGCTTGTCCTTTATGCCTGTTCTTGCGTTAAGTCTGGTGCTGGCTTTGAGCGGATGTACGGTTATTTTTCAGAAAGGGCGTCGGGTCGATATTGAAAAGATATCGAAATTAAAAAGCGAACTTGGCGAACTGGAGCGTGCCAGGCAGGAGCTCGAAGAGCGCCTTGCCAAGGAGATCGCCGACAAACAGGTCAAGGTCGAGATGCTGGAAAAGGGCCTGGTCATTACCTTTGTCGCAGAAGTGCTGTTCGATTCCGGCAGGTCCGATCTTAAGGGTGATTCTCTCGAGAAACTGGAAAAGGTCGCCAGTGTTATTCAGAATATCGTCCCGGACCTGGGGATAGGGATCGAAGGGCATACGGATAACGTCCCGATCAAGCATTCAGGGTGGAAATCGAACTGGGAATTGTCTTCAGCCCGGGCTTTGAGCGTTCTTCATTACCTGATCGAGAAACAAGTGGCTCCTCAGCGTCTTGCAGCCATAGGATACGGTGAATATCGTCCTGTTGCCGGGAATGATATTGCGCAGGACCGACAAAAGAACCGTCGTGTTGAGATCATTATCTTGCCACGGCCTTTAAAGAACGAGAACAAGGGTTGATCCATGAAAAAAACCACCTTTATTCTGGCCATTCTTGTTTTTGCCGGGGCTATCGCGGTGATCTCCTATTTCTATAAGGAGAATCAGGAGGTGACCCGGGTCCTTAACCAGGAGCGCTACAGCCGGATGGTGGCAGAAGAAGAATTGCAGAAAGGTGATTATCGCATTAAGAAACTGGAGGCGGACCTTCAGACCACGCAAGTGAAATTATCCAGGGCCCAGGAGTCTCTTGACAGGGAACGTGAAGAAAAGAGTGGGATCAAGACCGAGTTTAATAAACTTTCGGAGAGGAAAGATAGCCTGGAAAAGAATCTGAAGAGCGCGTTGGATATGCAGGAGACATTGCAGGCCAGGGCCGATTCTGCCGTACGCGCTGAAAACCTGGCTGCCGCAGAAGTCGCGAAAGCGACCGCGGAAGCTCTGGCTGAGAAAGAAAAAGCGGAAGCAGAAGCAAAAGCGGCCGAGGACGCCCGTAAAGCGTTATTGGGGAAGTAGTTTGTCCGGGGCAGGGGTATGTTAAGTCACTCTTTCTGATAATCTTATGGTAATCCCGCAACATATCGCGATCATTATGGATGGTAATGGGCGCTGGGCGAAAGCCCGGGGCCTGGTACGCACCCAGGGGCATATCGAGGGTGTAAAGCGGGTCGACGAGATCGTTCATGCTGCGGCCAAGCAGGGCGTTAAAGTCCTTACACTTTACACGTTTTCTACCGAGAACTGGACTCGTCCGGCCAATGAAGTTTCCATGCTGATGCAGACCATGGTGAGCGTCCTGTCGCAGAAATTGCGAAGCCTGCATGAGAATAATATTCGGTTCCATTTGTCCGGCCGTCGGGAGGGAGCCCCGCAGACAGTATTGCAGGCATTCGATCAGGCCGTAGAATATACAAAGGGCAATACCGGCCTTATCCTGAACATCGCGTTCAATTATGGCGGTCGCCAGGAGATACTCGATGCGGTGAGGGATTTCGGTTCGGACCTCCTTGCCGGGCGTGCCGCATTAAAGGACCTTGATGAGAAGTCGTTCTCCCGTTACCTTTACACAGACGGGTTGCCTGATCCGGACCTTTTGATCCGCACGTCAGGGGAAATGAGGATCAGCAACTTTCTTTTATGGCAATTGTCTTATGCGGAGTTTTATTTTACAGATAAATTCTGGCCGGATTTTACAGCGGATGAGCTCGACAAGGCGATCCGTGATTTTGCGGGCCGTACGCGCAGGTTCGGCGATGTGAACGCTAAAGAGGAAAAGACATGAACCCCATGCGTCTTGTCAGCGGCGCTCTGGCTGTTCTGGTCACTGTTTTTGCAGTGTTAAACCAGTGGTGTTTTATCGCAACGATCTGCGGGATCACGATCGGCGGCCTGTACGAATTCTTCTACATGATCAAAAAGAAAGATATCCCGATCTACAGTTATACCGGGATATTCATCGGATTATTGATCCCCCTTTCTATCTTTTTCCGTTTCGAGTTGACGCGTAACTGGGAGCTTCTTTTTATTGTTTGTGCATTTCTGACCATCCTTTTGCTTCAGTTCAACCGGGAGGACAACCGCAACGCGATCCTGGGCCTTTCCACGACCCTTTTCGGGGTGCTTTATGTATCCTGGTTCTTCAGTTTTTTGGTAAAAACACGATTGCTGTTACCCGGGATGGAGGGCGCTTTGCTGGTCGCTTTTATTATTCTGGTCACAAAATCGGGAGACATAGGGGCGTTGGTCATTGGCACCCGGTTTGGACGACATCCCTTGCTTCCAAAGGTGAGCCCGAACAAGACGATCGAAGGGACGCTGGGAGGGATCTTCGTCAGTGCGCTGGTCGCTGTATTGTTCCGTTCCTGGCTTCCGGCTTTGCCTCAGTTCACCCCGTTCTTCGTGGCTTTGGTTGGGGCGTTCTTCGGGGGGCTTGGGCAATTGGGGGACCTGTCGGAATCTCTGATCAAGAGGGACTGCAATGTGAAGGATTCCGGCAGCCTGCTTCCCGGGATCGGGGGGGTATTGGATATCATTGACAGCCTTCTTTTCTCAGTGCCCGCTTTTTATCTCTATATCAGTTCGGCGTTGCATACGATCTAAGGGATATGATAAGAAAGCGTGTTGCGGTATTAGGGTCAACAGGATCGATCGGCATTAATACGCTCGATGTGATCCGCCGTCATTCAGGCCGATTTGATATTGTCCTGCTTTCGGCTTTTAATAATGTGGAGCTTTTAGCCAGACAGATCCGCGAGTTCCGTCCGGATAAAGTAGCGATCGCCCAGGCGCATATTCCGTCGATGTCTGCGATGTTCGGGAAAAAGGCGGCGTTCTTTGATGTAGAGCGGGACCTCGCAGCCCTTGTTGCGGAAAAGCAGGTGGATATAGTTGTTATTGCCATGAGCGGTTCCGCAGCGCTGGACCCGTTCTTAAGCGCAGTCCGCGCAGGCAAAGAGGTCGCGCCGTCGAACAAGGAAGCCCTGGTTATCGCGGGGGATATCCTTATGCGGGAGGCGCACCGGAGCGGAGCCAGGATCATTCCGGTCGACAGCGAGCAGAGCGCTATTTTTCAATGCCTTGAGGGGCATCGTCGGGAAGACTTGCGGTGTGTCCATTTAACGGCGTCCGGAGGCGCTTTATTGAGGGTGCCGAAGTCCCGGCATCGTCAACTGACCGTGAAGGATGTATTGAAACACCCGCGCTGGAAAATGGGTGCCAAGATCACAGTTGATTCCGCAACCTTGATGAACAAGGGATTCGAGGTCATTGAAGCGCAGCGGCTTTTTTCGCTTGCAGTCGATCAGGTAAAAGTCGTTATTCATCCCCAGGCACTGGTGCATTCCTTGGTCGAATATATTGACGGGGCAATGATCGCGCAGTTGAATGTTACGGACATGAGGATACCGATCCAGTATGCTTTGACCTATCCGCAGCGCCTTGATACCGGATTCAAAGGGCTGGACCTGGTTGCTTTAAAAGAATTGACGTTCGAGCTTCCGGACCTGGACAAGTTCCCCTCGCTTGCGCTGGCATTTGAAGTCGCCCGCCGAAGAGGGACTTTCCCGGCGGTATTGAATGCGGCCAATGAGGTCGCGGTCGAGGCGTTCCTGTCCGGCAAATTATCTTTTACGGGGATATATAAAGTGGTGGAGCGTACGGTCCTCGCGCACAGGGCGTCCGGGACATTATCATTAAAAAATATCAGGGAATCTGATGCCTGGGCCCGTTCGGCGGCAACGCGATTTTTAGGAAAGGGAAAATGACCATTCTTCTTTTTGTTCTTATTCTGAGTATCCTGATCATGGTCCATGAGGCCGGTCATTTCTTTGCTGCCAGGCGGGTCGGTGTCAAGGTGGAACAGTTCGCCCTGGGTTTCGGGCCAAAACTGTTCTCCTGGGTTTCCGGCGGGACGGAGTATTGCCTGTGCGCGATCCCTCTGGGGGGGTTTGTCAAGATGAGCGGAGACGAGCGTTCGCTTTGCAAGGGGGCTGTGGATGAATATTTTGCAAAATCTCATGGCCATCGGGCTTTGATCGTGTTGATGGGGCCGGTCGTCAACTATGCGCTGGCCTATCTTTGTTTTGTTCTTGTTTTTATGATCGGGTATATCGATCTTGACGCGACCCAGAAGAATGTCCCGGCGATCGTCGGAAAGGTTGTTGCCGGTTCTCCTGCGCAAAAGGCCGGTTTGAGCTCCGGAGACCTGATCCAATCCGCCGACGGGAAAGTTTTTGCCAATTGGTCGGAAATGCAGGATTATATTTCGACCGCCGGTGACAAGCCCGTTATAGTGTCATTTTTACGTGAAGGCCGTTCAATGACGGTCCCGATGACTCCGGAATTCCATAAAACGAAAGATATGTTCGGTCGTGAACATCAGGTCAGCCGTATCGGCATCCAGGCACCGGAGCCTTCTTCCGCAGATAAGCTGGTCGTGAGAAAGTACGGGGTCATTGGCTCCTGGGGAAAAGCTGCGCAGGAGTTATGGTCGGTGACATCCCGGACTTACGGTGCGTTGTGGGATATGATCACCGGTCAGCGGTCGGCCAAGGAAGGCATGACGGGATTGATCGGGATATTCTTTATTATTAAATTCGCCGCGGCTGTCGGTGTTTCGTTCCTGCTGCATGTGGTGGGTGTTATTAGCGCAAGCCTCGCGATATTCAATCTTCTCCCTGTTATCCCGCTGGACGGCGGTCATCTGGCGCTGATCGCTCTTGAAAAACTAAGGGGGAAGGCGTTGTCTTTGAAGGTCGAGGATGTTATTGCCCGGACCGGCTTTGCGTTGATCATTGTGCTTGCTGTTTTTGTGTTCTATCTTGATTTTGAGCGGATCGGATTGATCGATAAGGTATTCAAGTTTTTTCATTAATAAAAATTGTTGTTCCGCGGGCCCGAAGGGGCGGAGCAAACAAGAGGAGGACTCGTGCCTGTAGAGACCGATTATGATGATATAAAAGCAAGGCTCCATCGGTATTTGATATCGAAGACCGACTTTATTAAGGTCAAAGACACTCTCAACGACGACCAGATGCGCATGTATGTTGATCGTGTGATCACGGCGCTGAGCACCGAGAGCGATATCCCCATCAAGTTCGATGACCGCGCAAAGCTGATCCGGGAGATCGCCAGTTCCGTGATGAGCCTTGGGCCTATCCGCCCTTTGCTTGAAGACAAGGATGTCACGGAGATCATGATCAACGGCTATCGTCAGGTTTACGCGCAGAAGTCGGGGAAGATGTTCCTTACCGGTATCAAATTCGATGATAATGCCCATCTGATGCATACCGTGCAGAAGCTTATGGCGGCTTCCGGGACCTCGCGCCGTGTCGATGAATCTTCGCCTTATGTGGATTTTTCTTTAACAGACGGCTCCCGGGTCAATGTCCTTTTGCCTCCCTGTTCCATGGTCGGGCCGGTCATGACAATAAGAAAATTCTCCAGGGATATTTCCACGATCGAGAATCTTGTCGAGCTCGGGACATTGAACCGCGCGATGGCGATGTTCCTGATCGCGGCGGTCAAAGCCAAACTGAATATTGTCTTTTGCGGGGCGACGGGGTCGGGAAAAACAACGGTATTAAATGTCCTTTCCAGGCACATCCCCGATGATGAGCGGATCATTACCATTGAGGACACTTCCGAGCTTCGTTTGCTTCAGGAGCATGTGGTCGGCCTCCAGTCCAAGACGGCGAATGTGGAAGGCAAAGGGTCGGTCTCGATCCGGGACCTGTTCGTTAATTCGCTTCGTATGCGTCCGGACCGTATTATCGTCGGTGAAGTTCGCGGGGAAGAGATCCTGGACATGATCCAGTCCATTAGTTCCGGGCATTCCGGGACCCTTGCTATCGTGCACGCGGATTCTCCCGAAGAGTGTTTTAACCGGATGATCACGATGATGCTGATGTCCGGGATCCGCCTGAGCGGGGATCAGATCCGCCGTCAGATCGCCACCTCGATCGACCTGATCGTGTACAGTGAGCTGTTCATGGACGGGGTCCGCCGGGTCGTTCATATAACAGACCTGCGGTTCGACAAAGAAGCAGACAAGGTTTCTTTGGAGGATATCTTTAAATTCAAACAGGAGCGGGTCGAGGAGAACGGCAAGGTCCATGGCCATTGGATCATGAGCAAGAAGTTGCCGTCGTTCGCGGATAAATTTTCCAAACGCAATGTGCGTTTGCCGCAGGAATTCTTACAATAGAACACGTACGTACCAGTGTGTGGGGCCGACTTTACTCCAGTCTTCGAAGAGGATGTCAGCCCGGTAATGAGACGATATAACAAGGAGCCGGCATGCGGTGGTCAAAATATTTCATTCCAACATTAAAAGAAGTCCCGACGGGCACCGAAGCAGTAAGTCATCAGTTGCTTCTGAGGTCCGGTCTGGTGCATATGCTGACATCGGGAGTGTATTCCTACCTGCCGTTGGGATGGAAAGTCCTTAAGAAGATCGAGAATATTATCCGCGAAGAAATGGATGCCGCCGGTGCCCATGAGCTTTTGATGCCGGCGATCCTGCCGATGGACCTTTGGCAGAAGACCGGGCGGGACAAAACCCTCGAGGAGGTCATGATCCGTTTCAAGAATAAAAAGGGCCAGTCAATGTGCCTCGGGCCAACACACGAAGAGATCATTACGGATCTGGTAAGGTCATTTGTCCAGTCTTATCGCCAGCTTCCCGTTACGCTTTACCAGATCCAGACGAAGTTCCGAGATGAAACACGTCCGCGCTTCGGTGTGGTCCGCGCGTGCGAATTTATCATGAAAGATGCGTACAGTTTTGATACCAGCCTGGAAGGGCTAAAGAAAAACTATGATGCAATGTACGCTGCCTACGGCAATATTTTTACGCGCTGTGGACTTAAACCCATTATAGCAGAGGCAGATAGCGGGGCGATGGGCGGGCGGTTGTCCCATGAATTCCTTGTCCCGGCCGCTATCGGCGAAGATAAAGCCAAAGATGCATCGGGGCAGGAGCATCTGTGCATTGAAGTAGGGCATATTTTTCAATTGGGAACAAAATATTCCGAAGCATTGTCGGCGCTGTTCCTGGATGACAAAGGCAAGCAGCAGCCTATTATCATGGGCTGTTACGGGATCGGGGTCAGCCGTTTGATCGCGACCATTATTGAAGTCCATCATGATGACAAAGGCATCCAGTGGCCTTTGGAGGTGGCGCCTTTTGCGGTCGAGATCCTTCCGCTTCAGCTCAATGACCCCGAGGTCATGGGTTTGGCAAATTCATATTATGATGAGTTGACAAAACGTCATATTGATGTTTTAATGGACGACCGTGATGAAAGCGCCGGGCGTAAGTTCAACGACGCGGACCTCATTGGTATTCCTTTCCGTATTATTATCGGCAAGCGCGGTCTGACGGAAGGAAACGTCGAGATCAAGCACCGCGCATCCAATGCCGTCGAGATCGTTTCCAGGGATAACGCGGTTGAAAGGCTTGTGGCACTGACGAAGAAATAAGGTTTCTTATGGGTCGGATCGAAGACCTGCGTGAAGAGATATGGAAGATCGCCCTGGTTTTATGCGAGGGAATGGGGATCGAGCTTGTTGAGCTGACGGTCAGGGATTTTAATGAAACGCTTCGTATCGAGCTTCTGGCCGATCTGCCGGGCGGGGCGATCAGTTTTGAAGAATGTTCCCGGCTCAACCGGAGCCTGGACAATCAGCTTTACGAGGTCTTAAAACTGGGGGATAATTATACCCTTGAGGTTTCTTCACCGGGACTGGACAGGCCTTTGACCATTGTCCCTGATTTTCGCCGGGCGGTCGGCCGCCGGGTCCGGCTATTCCTGAAGGAACGGATCCATGGGAAAATAGAGATGGACGCCGTTATCAAAGGCCTTCAGGGCTCAGAGATCGTTTTTGAAACAAAGTTCGGGGAGTTATTGATCGGGATCGAGAAGATAGAGAGAGCCAGGCAGATAATTTCGTAATTAAGCGCGGGATTTAAAAAGGAGTCGTATGGAAAGCGAATTGATAGGGATTCTGGAGCAGATCGAACGTGACAAGGGCATTGCCAAAGAAGTCCTGATCGAGGCGGTCGAGGCGGCGGTTGCCTCTGCGGCTAGGAAGGTCTGGACGGTCGGGAAGGAAGAAGATGTCAGTGCCAAGCTCGATCTGAAAACAGGCAAGATCATCGCCTACGCGAACGGACAGGAGATCCGTTCCAGTGAATTCGGGCGGATCGCGGCCCAGACAGCCAAACAAGTCGTTTTCCAGAAGATCCGCGAAGCGGAAAAAGATGTGGTCTATGTTGAATATAGCGCCCGTCTCGGGCAGATCATCAGCGGCAATGTCTATCGCTTTGATCGCGGGAATGTGATCGTTGACCTTGGCAAGACCGAAGCGGTCATCCCCAGGAGCGAACTTTGCGGTAAAGAGGAATTTAAACAGGGCGACCGGGTCAGAGCCCTTATTTTTGAAGTTCAGAAAGAATCGCGCGGCCCCCAGATCGTCCTTTCACGGGCCCATCCGAATTTTGTCAAACGCCTGTTCGAGCTTGAAGTCCCCGAGATCTATGAGGGGATCATTGAGGTCAAGGCGATCGCGCGCGACGCGGGCGAGCGCACCAAGATCTCGGTCTATTCCAAGGATGACAAGGTCGATTGTGTCGGCGCATGCGTCGGGATGCGCGGTTCACGCGTCAAGAACATCGTGGCCGAACTTCACGGAGAGAAGATCGATATCGTCCGTTATTCCTCGGACATCAAGGAATATATTCAGGCTTCGCTTTCTCCGGCCGAGATATCCCAGATGCAGTTGCTTTCCCTGGATAAAAAAGCCAATATTATTGTCGCCGATGACCAGTTGTCGATCGCCATCGGCCGTTACGGCCAGAATGTGCGTTTGGCCAGCAAGCTGGTAGGCTGGGAACTCGATATTTTCTCTGCTAAACAATGGGAAGAGAATCTGAAAGAGTCTTCTGAAGAAACAGAAGATGTTCAGGAAGTGGTGGAGCAGGTGGAAGTGGTGGATGATGACGCTCCGGCGGGTGATAAGGATGAGATCGCCAATAGTGACGATAAGTAGGTTCGTTGAGGTTTTAATTGCGGGATGAAGATTCGACGCGTTTGATCACAGGGTAATGTTCAATCATAAAGGCGGTCTATGTTAGTAAGGGATCTGGCGAAACAGTACAATATTACGGAAGAGGTTGTTACCTCTACGTTAAAAGCCATTAAACTTCGCGCGAAGGGGGAGGACCAGGACCTGAGCCCCGCGGTATTGATGGTTCTTAAAGGAGAGCTTGAGAGCAAGGGGATCATCCCCAAGCAGGAGCCCGAAAAAAAGACGGTCAAGAAGCCTGTGGTCAAAAAGACGGTCGCCCGGGAAGCGGCTGTTGAAGTTCCGGCGGATGGCGAAGCCCCCAAGGTCGTGCGCAAGAAGAAAGAACCAGAGCCGCCCAAAGAACCGGTCAAGCACAAGCCGGTCGTTGTTACTGTCAGGAAGCTTTCCGAAGTCCCGGTAAGAAAGCCGGTTGAGCCTTTGGTCCCTGCTGTCAAGGCCCCTGTGCCGCCGGTTCCCGTGGAACCCGTCAAGCCTGAACCCGCTGCAGTGGTCATCCCTCCAAAACCGGTCGGGCATACTGAAACGACGGAAGAGCATACCGTTGACGAGCAGGGCCGAAAGATCATCAAAAGGGTCACCAAGATGATCGTGACCGTCACAAAAAAGAAAGTTCAGCCGGACGCTCCGGCTTTTGTCGCTGTTTCGCCTTTAAAAAAGAGGCTTACCAGGGAAGACCGTTCGGCTTCCATGGAACCTCGTCCTGCGGTGGATGAACATGCGGGAAGTCATTCCGGCGATGCCACTTCGGGTGCCCCTGCGGCGGTGGCCAAATCGGAAGGGCCTTTGAAAGATATCGAGATCAAACTGCCGGTCACTGTAGGGGATCTGGCGTTCAAATTCCAGAATAAAGTCAATATGGTCTTAAAAGCCCTGATGGGGATGGGCATCTTTGCCAATATTAATCAAAACCTTGGTGAAGACATTGTCCGCAAGCTCTGCCAGGAATTCGGATTTAATCTTATTGAGATCAAGTCCCAGGAAGAGCAATTGATCGCAGACCATACCAAGGAACAGGAAGATCCCTCTTTGCTCAAACCGCGCGCACCGGTAGTGACCTTTATGGGCCATGTTGACCATGGTAAAACGTCGCTTCTTGACTCCATCCGCAAGACAAAGGTCGTGGATTCGGAGCATGGCGGAATAACCCAGCATATCCGCGCGTATTCCGTCCAGGTTCCGCGCGGGACCATTACATTCATGGATACTCCCGGCCACGCGGCTTTTACGGCCATGCGTTCACGCGGGGCCCATATTACCGATATTGTCGTTGTCGTTATCGCTGCCAATGAGGGGATAATGCCTCAAACCGAAGAGGCGATCGATCATGCCCGTGCGGCGGGAGTGCCGATCGTGGTGGCTTTAAATAAAATTGATCTTAAAGATGCAGATCTCGAGATGGTCAAGAAGCAGTTGATGGAACATGACCTGATGCCGGAAGAATGGGGCGGCAAGACCGTTGTCTGCCCGGTCTCCGCGCACACGAACCAAGGGCTGGACAATCTTCTTGAAATGATCCTTCTTGAGGCGGAAATGCTGCAGTTGAAAGCGAACCCTGACAAAAAGGCGGCAGGTATCGTCGTTGAAGCACATATGAGTACGGGCAAGGGGCCTTTGGCCACCCTGATCGTCCAGAACGGGACTCTACGCGAGGGCGATATTGTTGTGGTCGGGCCTTATTGCGCCAAGGTCAAGGCGATGTTCGACGATCATAAGCGCCAGGTGAAAGAAGCCGGCCCTTGCATGCCGGTCGAGATCCTCGGGCTTCCCGGCGTGCCGGAAGCAGGGGAGAAATTCTTTGTTATGGACAATGAGAAAGCCGCCCGTGAGATCGCGTCTGTTCGCGAAGAAAAGATGAAGACCGACCGTCTCAAGGAATCGTCGAAGATCACCCTCGAGGCATTATTCGCCAAGCGCGAAGCCGGTGAAGTCCGCGAACTGAATGTCATCATCAAGGGTGATGTCCAGGGGTCTGTGGGGGCGTTACGGACAGCGCTCGAGAAGATCACCAGCGAAAGCAAGGAAGTCGCCGTCAAGTTCATCCATAGCGGTGTTGGTGAGGTGAATCCGTCGGATATAATCCTGGCCCATGTTTCCAAGGCTATTGTCATCGCGTTCAATGTCGGCACGAGCTCGACCGCGAGTGACGAACTGGAAAAGACGCCTGTTGAAGTCCGCCGTTATAATGTGATCTACGATATTGTCAATGATATCCGCGGGGCTTTGGAAGGGATGCTTAAACCTGATACCAAGCGCCATTTTCTCGCACGGGCTGAGGTGCGGCAGGTATTCAATCTTACCAAGTCGGGTATTGTGGCGGGCTGTTTCATGCTCAAAGGCCGTATGCGGACCAAGCTGAATGTCGATGTCATGCGCAACGGCGTTGTAGTGCATACGGGCAAGCTTGTGACGCTCAAGCGCTTCAAGGATGATGTCAAGGAGGTCGGTGAAGGTTTCGAATGCGGGATCGCGGTCGGTGGTTATGACGGATACGAACCCGGCGATATGATCGAGGCTTTCGAGATCGAGAATATAGCAAGGAAATTATGAGCTCCAAGCGTGTTTTCAGCGGGATGCGTCCGACGGGGAAACTTCATCTGGGGCACCTGGTCGGAGCGCTGGATAACTGGGTTCATCTCCAGGATACGCATCAGTGCGTCTATTCTATTGTTGACTGGCACGCGCTGATGGGAGAATATGAGAACAGCCGCAATATCCGTTCGTATGTCTACGATATGGCGCTCGACTGGTTGTCCTGCGGGATAGATCCTCGGAAGTCGATCGTTTTTCTTCAGTCTGATGTGCCGGAGCATCTGGAATTGCAGATGTTCCTTTCCTGCCTCACTCCTCTTGGATGGCTCGAGCGGAACCCTACTTATAAAGAACAGCTTCGGGAAATAACGACCCGCGACCTTCAAACCTATGCTTTTCTCGGATATCCTGTTCTACAGGCCGCGGATATCCTGTTGTATAAAGCCGATGCAGTCCCGATCGGAGAGGACCAGCTTCCGCATCTGGAGCTTACCCGTGAAATTGCCCGCAGGTTCAATTCCATGTATGGTGTTGAACTTTTCAAGGATTGCGCATCGATCCTGACGCCGACTTCCAGGCTGTTGGGGCTTGATAACCGCAAGATGTCCAAAAGTTACGGGAATACCATCAATCTCTCCGACACGGCGGAAGAGATCGCCGTGAAGGTCAGGAACATGGTCACAGACCCCAAACGCCAGAGGCTCAAGGACCCGGGGCATCCTGATGAATGCAATGTTTTCAGTTATTACAAGGCTTTCGCGCCTGGCAAGGCCGATGCGGTCCGTGACTGGTGCGTGAATGCCAACAAGGGCTGTACGGATTGCAAAAAGATCATGGCGGATGAGATCATTGAATATTTACGCCCTGTTCGGGAAGCACGTTCCAAACTGGCAAAGGACCGCGCGTATCTTGACGAAGTATTAAAGGACGGCGCTTTGCGCGCCCGTGACGTCGCGGTCAAGACAATGGCAGAAGTCCGCAAAGCTGTTTTTTCATGAACTATAAATTTCAGCTTGATATGTTCGAAGGCCCCCTGGACCTTCTTTTGTATCTCATTCGCAAGAATGAGGTGAATATCTACGATATCCCCGTCACACAGATCACCGAACAGTACCTGGAATGCATCGAGATGATGAAAATGCTCGATCTTGACGGTATTGGTGAATTCCTGGTCATGGCGGCAACCCTGCTGCAGATCAAGTCCCGCATGCTCCTTCCGCCGGACCCGAATGAAAAAGAGAACCCCGAGGATCCGCGCACGGAACTGGTACGCCGTCTGGAAGAATACCAGCGTATCAAGGAGGCGGCCGAAGAGCTTCGCCTGCGTGCTGAGAAACGTTCGGATCTTTTCCCGAGGCGGATCGATCCGGAAGCGCTCGATGAACTCAAGGATGATTCCAAAGAGGTTTTCTTTGAAGCGAATCTGTTCGACCTTATTACGGCGTTGACAGTGGCCCTGCAGAATAAACCGGAGAAGGGCACTTACGAGGTGGTCAGGGAAGAGCACACGGTGGAGAACAAGGTCCATACGATCCTTCATTTGCTGGTCGACCGTCCGCGGATCTTTTTAAACGAGCTTTTTGAGAACGCGTCCGATAAAATGGAAGTGATCGTCACTTTTATGGCGGTCCTGGAGCTTTGCAGGGTCAAGGAAGTGCTTGTTGTCCAGAAGCGGCTGTTTGCCGAGATCGAGCTTGTGCGTAATTCGGATAATATTATCGTTGTTCAACCCCCCGTGGAGCAAAGCCCGGATGGAAGAGCTTAAACGTATTATTCTGGATCAGGAAACGGACGAAGACCGCGTGGCGGGAATTTCCTTGCGCCCGCAGTCGCTGGCGGACTTTATCGGGCAAAGAGACCTGGTGGATAATATCCGCGTGGCGGTCGATGCCGCGCGCCTGCGTAAAGAACCGCTGGAACATATGCTTTTTTCCGGTCCGCCCGGATTGGGCAAGACGTCGCTGGCACATATCATCGCCCATGAAATGAACGCAAGGATCACCGTTACTTCCGGCCCGGCGATCGAGCGTGCCGGAGATTTTATCGGGATCCTGACGAACCTGGGAGAAGGCGACGTCCTGTTCATCGACGAGATCCATCGCATGTCCAAAACGGTCGAAGAATTCCTTTATCCTGCGATGGAAAATTACAAGATCGACTTTATCGTGGACAAGGGTCCTTATGCCAAGACCATCAATTTCAACCTCAAGCCTTTTACCCTTATAGGCGCCACCACACGCAGCGGTCTTTTGGCCACTCCGTTGCGTGACCGTTTCGGATTGTCCTATCATCTGGATTTCTATCCTGCAGAGGAATTGTCGGTCATCGTGGCCAATTCCGCAAAGAAATTGTCCATTGATCTCGGAAGCGGCGCGGCGCTCGAGATCGCCCGTCGTTCTCGCGGGACCCCGCGTATTGCCAATCGCCTCCTGCGGCGGGTGCGCGATTATGCCCAGGTCAAGACCAGCCAGCCCGGTATAACGGTCGGGGTAGTCGAACAGTCCATGGGAACGCTCAAGATCGACCGGGAAGGCCTTGATGATCTTGACCGTCGCATCCTAAGGCTTATCATGCAGGATTATAACGGCGGCCCGGTTGGCATTGAAGCATTGGCGGCCACAATGAATGAAGAGGCAGATACGATCGCGGATGTGGTGGAGCCTTATCTCTTAAAGACCGGGTTTCTCCGCCGCACGTCCCGGGGCCGTGAAATAACCGAAAAGACCAGGAAGCATTTATGCCCTTGACCTTGTTTGCGCGCATCGGTTCAACAAATGTGGTCAGGGCCCTGATCCTGCTGCTGGTGATCTTTTGTATGGATATTTCGGATGTAACCGCCAAGTCCAAGCTCATCCGTGTTTCGGTGTTGAGGGATGTGGATCATTTTACTTTGGCCGTTGACGGGCGCCACACGGTCCTGGATTATAACACCGGGAAAAAAGTCGCGGTAGGTGTGCGCCTTTTGCCAACGATAGTAGTGATCGATCATGGCAAGATCAAGATCGGCGATACTGTTTATGACAACCAGCGGCTGGTCATTGATCCCCGGCAGGATGCGTCATTGCGTGTGAATGACAAACATTTTCGCGGCATGCTGGTGATCATTAATGGCGGGACCTCGCTGACGGTTGTCAATTCGATCGAGATCGAACAATATATCCGGGGCGTCCTTTATCACGAGATATCGGATAAATGGCCGTTGGAGGCTATCAAAGCCCAGGCTGTGGCAACCCGGACCTATGCTCTTTATTCCATAGAAAAGTTCTCTGCGCGCGATTATGACGCCACTAATGATGTGTATTCCCAGGTCTATGGCGGAAAATCTGCCGAACGGTATCGCACGAACCTGGCGGTCCGAAATACCAAAGGAGAAGTCCTGACATACAAGGGCAAGATCTTTCCTGCGTTTTTTCATGCCAATTCCGGTGGAGTCACCGAAAATGCCTCTGAATTGTGGGATATTGACCTTCCGCCACTCAAAGGTGGGGTGGAGTCGCCCTATTCGGTCAATTCTCCGCATTACCGCTGGCGCAGGAATTTTCGTTTAAAGGATATTCAGGAGGCCCTCAACACACACGGTTATAAGATCGGGCTGATCAAGGATATCCGCGTCATTGAACGCAACAAGTCCGGCCGTGTGCGCAAGATCGAGTTTGAAGACCGTGACGGGAAGAAATTAACCGTTGAGGGCAAGGATTTTCGTGACGCGCTTGGCCCCAATGTCCTAAAAAGCAATATGTATAATGTTGAGATGAAGGGCTATTATGTTGACCTGGTTGGCCACGGCTGGGGACATGGTGTCGGAATGTGCCAGTGGGGTGCTTATAATATGGCCCGAATGAAGTTTTCTTACCAGCAGATCCTGAAATTCTATTATCCGGGGTCTCTTCTGGAACATCTTCAGGATATTGATTGACAGGGAAAAACCTCAAGACCTGAAGGGTTATATGTTCTTTTCCGTAATGGAAAGGATATTGTGAGGGTCCAGCGGTTTTATCATATAACCGGTAGCGCCTGCCTTAACTGCTTCCACTGCTTCATGTTCATTATCCCGCTCTCCTAAGGCGATCAGCGTGATGTCGACCGCGTGTTTGCGGATGGCTGCAAAAACACTATCGCCATTTTCGTCAATGCTTTCATCAATACCCACCAGGGCCAGCGAAGGCACATGTTTCTTCATAATGACGTTCAATGCCTGTAACGGAGATTCCACAATGATCAATGAATAACGGTTGGCCAGTGTTTTCTTTAACAGTTCCCGTGTATTTTCGCTGGTATCTGCGATGAGGATGGTCTTGGGCATTTTACAACGTGACCGGGGTCAGCACGGAAATGAATTTCACGGCGCCACTGTTCGGATTCTCAAAATGATGGGGATATGCCGCGTTGAAATACAGGGATGTATGCGCTGTGAGCTTGATGTTCTGATCCTTGACGTGTACGATGAGGGACCCTTCCAACACCCAGATAAATCGTTCGGATCCGGGCTGGAATTTCTCTATATTAGTGGCGCCTTTGCCATCGATCCTTATAAGGGATGGCAGCATTCGTTTGTTGGTGGCCTTACGGGCCAGGATCTCGCGCGAAACTTTTTCATTGGGGGCCGAGATCGCTTCAATATTTTCTTCCGAGATGACCGGAAGAGAATCGTCTTCCTGCATGCCCTGGTACAATTCCGCGATATCCAGTCCTAAAGCTTTAGCGATCATAAAATGCGATTGAAGCGTTCCGGTCATTTTCCCGTTCTCAATGCGTGAAAGCGTTGCGATCTGAACGCCGCTATCCTGGGAGAGGGAGGTCAGCGACATTTTCTTCAACTTGCGCATTTTTTTGATCTGGACACCGATATTCATGGAAGCTCCCTTTTTCAATTTAAATATTTCATTTATTGTAACATCAATTGAGGAATAATCAAGATTTTGTCGACGAGTAAAAACAGAAATGGTTTTTTGATGATTAAGAAAACTATTTGTTGACATTTAATCAAATTCATTGTATTATCTCGACAATGACGTTGATTAAAAATCAAAATAGGAGGGTGCCATGCCGTTAGAGTTCAAAGTTTCGAAAATGTTTTGTTTACCGGATGCGGGGAATCTGAAAGCATTCGCGGACCTGGTGGTGAATGACGCATTGATCATCAAGGGGCTCAGGGTGGTTGAAGGCAAGAAGGGTCTTTTTGTGACCATGCCGCGGGAACAGGGAAAAGACAGTAAATGGTACGATCAGGTTTCATGCACATCCGCAGATATTTTTGACGATATCGCATCAAAAGTGCTTTCGGAATATCAATCGGTGGCGGTGTAGCGTTACAGGTGCCTGCTATTAATTCATGTACGCCTTTCTCGATCGGACGAGGGGGCTGGGGGGCGTGTTTTAAAAACATCACAGGATGGGCAGGCACCGTTTAATATCCCGGTAGCGCCGGGGGTAAAAACTTTCGGCGCTATCGGGATCAAATTAATCGAAAGGGCATGAAAATGAACAATAAAGGGTTTTCCCTGGTTGAATTGGCGATCGCGCTCGGGCTGGTCGCTGTTCTGGTAAGTGTTGTCACCTCCGGCGGCGGAATGATGATAAAAAGTCGCGTGCATCGCGAAACCGTTGCGGTGGACAGCATACGCGTCGCCGCGCAGAATTATTTGACATCAAAGAACCTGACATACACCGGTATCAGCATTGCCGCTTTAAAGACAGACGGGCTTCTGCCGGCGAGTTTTGAACCCGTTAAAGCCAATTCTTTTGGCGGAGATTATGTTGTGACCGAGAATCCGGCGGATAGTACCAGGGTTGATATCAGTGTTTTGAATGTCCCGGAGACCGCCGGAACGGAGCTGAGCAATAATTTCAGGAATAAGGCGGAGCTTTTGGCCTATGACAAGTCAAGCAAGGTATGGAAAGCGACATTCTAGTTCCAGGGGGACTTGGCTGTTTGAGTTGGCGGTCGTTCTTGTGGTATTGACGCCGCTCGCGGCATTTATAGCCTGTTCTGCGGGATCTCGCCTGCAAATGGCCAGGGCGCAACATACATTGATCGATATGAGGTCGATCCTTGCGGCAGGGCAGGAATATCATGCCCTTTACAGCGTATGGCCGGAAGATCTTGATGCCCTCAACAGCCTGTTATCCTCAACGTTAAAGCATAACGCTTGGGGTGAGAAATACATATTGTCGCATATGGAGGGGATGATGTGGGTCGAGACAGATGTCCCTAAAGGAGTAGTGATGCCTCAAGGGCGGTGGTCTGCCGTTGTTGTGTCATCATCGGGTCACGGGAGCCGCTGGAGGCTGACGGCGCCGGTATCTTATGGTTTGGTCGCCAGACTGGTCTATGAAAATAAACAGGATCAATAAAGGGTTTAGTTTGCTGGAACTGGCGATCGTCCTGGCAGCCGCTGCTATCGTGACGGGCGCTGTTATCCCTTCTTTCGTAAAATCGGCATATATTGATGCCGCGCGCAGAGCCGCGGTCGAAGTTTCACAGATACAGGAAGCATCCCGTTCCTATTACATAAAGAAGAGATCCTGGCCGCCGGATCTTGCTGCTTTGAAGGCCGGGGGATATCTGGATAACGATTGGGGAGGGATCAATCCTTTCGGAAAGCCGTATTGGCTGGAAATATCAGGGCAGATCTTACTGGTGAAAACGGAAGCGCCGAAGGATATGACCGGTCTCATGGCGAGAGCCCTTCCGATGACATCGGTCAGCGGACAGGTCGTTGTTTCGGGTGTAACTGTTCCCGGAGTCGATGCCGGTACACTTCCGATAGGGGCTGTTATCCCATGGCCAGGGTCAGAGTTCCCTGCGGGATGGACGGCCTGTGACGGGAGACAGCTATCAAGGGCGGACCATTCGGAGCTGTTCACGTTGCTGGGCATTACGTACGGCTCCGGTGATGGCGTAACAACATTTAATCTTCCAGACCTGAGAGGCCGGGTGGTTATCGGAATGGATAATATAGGCGGCAGTGTGGCCAATATCATTACCGGCTCGTGGGCCAGGCAACTGGGAGGAAAATTTGGAGAAGAAGATCACAGGCTATCTATTGCCGAGATGCCGTCGCATTCACATGGATATTACGAGACGCCCTGGCAGGGGAGCCGGTACGACGGCCATTCGTCACCCGTTATGACCGGGCAGGTCGCATCATCCACTTCGCCCTCGGGAGGAGGCCTTGCTCACAACAATATACAACCTTCCATGGCGATGAATTGGATCATTAAAGGATGATCTTATGACAACAAAAGCTCTTGTGCCCTCTATTCTTTTTGCTGTTGTACAGGCTTCGACCGTTCTTGGTGATAGCCTTGGGACATTGATGAGCCATGCAGATTGGAATTGTGTCCATTTTGAATCGACAGGGCAGGCCTGTTCCCGCCTGTCCCCACCTTACGCGGGCGTCAAGGTGCGTTATTGGCAACCGGTCCTTCTGGTGGAGACGGTCAAGCGTCCGGGAGAAACAGCTATTAATGAATTCACTCCAATGCTGGGAGAGCCGTTAAAAAGAACGGCAATGGTGTCGTTGGGGCTCGGAACACAGGAAATGGACAGTGCCTCTTCAGGTTCTTCCGATACAACGTCGCTTCAAATGAATGACGTCCATGTTTTCGGGTTCCCGGGGTCTGATATATTTTCGGGCTTGACCGAGCCGATTTGCGAAGGGGTCCCCGAGTTGTCCAGCCCGGTCAGTTATTTGAGCGAGATGGATGCGGTTGAATGGCGGACACTCAAGAACGAATCAAAGCATCCCTTGTCCGTGATGTCGTCCACGATAGCGCCGGTGTGTGACAGTGGAGGCATCTCAACGCCGGGGATGTGTATTGGAGCCTGGGGCCCAATGTATCCGCGCGGCGGATTTATCTCAGGGTACAGCCCGGTCGTTGGGTCAGCGGCGACTGCTTATCGGGCCGTGGACATAGCATCAGCCAAAGAGCTGTCTCTTTTTCATCGACGCGTTATGCCTCTCTTGTTTATCCCGGACATGTTCTGGGACAGGATCCAGATGGTTTCGCCGCAAGTGACCCGTTGTTTAAGAATAGGTGAAGATCCCCGTTATTGGGAACAGGGGAAAGTATCACAGAACGGAAAATATGTATGGATATACTGGCACAAAAAAGAATGTTGTGCGCTTTAACGCTGGCGCTCTGTTGGCAGGCCTGTGCCATTGCCAGCGTGGACGGGCCATTGGCTGTATACGGTTTTTCTTCACTGGATTATTTCGCGCCGTCTTTGATCGTCCAGAGGCCGCAGGATGGATTTCTTTCTGACAGCCTTTGGGATGAAGTCCACCCTTTGCCCGATGGAGGGGTTGAAATTTACCGTCCTCCGGGCCCGGTATTGGACCTTTTGCAGGCACCGACACCGGAGGCAGGCCGCAGGTATCTTCGATGGAATGAGATCCGGATGAAAAAGATCGACCAGGCTCAACAGGTTCTCAAAGAATTATCTTTGCAAGAAATAAAACAGAAAGAGGTTCTATGATCACACGGCCTTTACTTTGTCTATTATTCTTATTGTTATGCGTTCCATTATCAATGGGGGAAGACCTGTCAGATGAGCTGATCATGGCCCGTCGACAGGCTCATCAGGAGCGCCGAAAAGAAGAGCAGATCCAGATGATGCGACTTGAACTTGAGCGATTGAAATTGGAGCTGGATACGCGAAAAACAATGGCTGAAATGGGGGGAGTTGCTGATGTCCCTTCATCAGGCGTTCTTCCCAAGATACCCATAATGGATGTAAAGAATATCGTAACGACCACTGACGGCGCTCATGCGGTAATAGAAGTGGGGGGCATCCGCAGGTCAATAAAGGAGGGCGATGCGGTCGGGGCTTTCAGGGTTACGCGGGTTGATCCTTCCGGAGTGATCCTGAGCGACGAGAACAGCGTGGAATCCAGGGTCTCATTGCGGTTATGAGCCATATCCGTTTAGGCGAGATCCTTCTGGGGGACGCGGCCATTGTCCGTCAAGAACTTGATTATGCCATTGCGCTTCAGGCGGCTTCAGGACACGGAGAAAAGATCGGGGCCGTTCTTATGGACCAGGGGTTGATCGGCCATGACCATTTGGCGAGGTCCTTGGCCAAACAAGCCGGGTGGGAATGTTATTTTGGGCAATATATCGCGGACCAGGAGGCCATTCAAAAGGTAGGGCTCCTGTTCTTAAAGGAGCATTGTGTTTTTCCGTTAAAAAACCGAGAAGGGCAGTTTTTTGTTTTTCCTGACGGGGATAACACAAAAGCGACGGACCTGTTGATGGCGTTCTTCGGCCGTGACATCCGGTTTTATATCGGTGTCGAAAACGATATCCGTAATGCCATTGTCTTGCTCGACCGCCAGGCGAACGCGGCATCGGTCGATCCGTTAACCGATATTAAATCACTGCTGGAAGAATCCGCGGTCCGCGGAGCAACAGACATCCATATTGAACCGTCGGAGACAAGTGTCAATATCCGTTTCAGGATCGACGGGGTCCTTCACTTTCACCGGGCATACCCCAGGGCGGAACTTTCGCGGATCGTCAATATGGCCTTTAATCGTGCCGGGATCAGTGCGGGTGATTTTATGCGTTTTCATGATGCGCGTTTTGAGGAAGAATGCATAGGCCGAAAACTTGACATCCGTCTTTCCCATCTTCCTTCCGCTAATGGTTCCTCTCTGGTCTTGCGTGTGCTGGACAAATCCAGGAGCGCTGTCCCGTTGATGGCATTGGGATACTCATCCGGGCATCAGCGGCAGCTGGCCGAAGCCGTTAAACACCCGCATGGGCTCATCCTGTTCACCGGGCCGACCGGCTGCGGGAAAACCACCAGTTTGTATTCGCTTCTGGGTGAACTGAAAGGCCTGTCAGTCAAAGTGGTGACGGCAGAAGACCCTGTAGAAATCCTTATGCCTCTTGTAACCCAGGTTCCGGTGGACCTTAAAAAAGAACATGATTTTCATCATATCACCCGGGCATTATTGCGCCACGATCCGGATATTGTCCTGATCGGGGAGATTCGCGACGAAAAAACAGCCAAAGAAGCAGTCAGGGCGGCGATCACAGGGCATCGCGTCCTGGCAACCTTGCATACCAATGATATTTTAAGCGCGATCTTGCGCCTTCATGACCTGGGGATCGATCATGCCCAGATCAGCCATGCATTAACATGTATTGCCGCTCAACGGCTGGTAAGAAAATTATGCCCCGAATGTAAGAAATATTCAGGCTCTCTTAATGAATATACTCATTGCAAGGAGGGGTGTGCTTTTTGCCTTGGCGGGTATAAAGGCAGGACAGTCGCAGCCGAGGTGATGTGCATTGATGATGAAATGCGGTCCCTGATCGAACAGGGGCTCATCCAGGAAGTGGCGGCAAAATACAAGATACGGCCAGGAAGGTTGACCATGCAGGATGATGCCCGGCGCCTTGTGCGGGAAGGGGTCGTCAGTAATGAAGAGATCGTGAGGGTATTCGGATGAACAGTCGGCTGGTAGCCTTATTCTTTCGAGACCTTTCCAATATGCTTGTATCGGGAATAAGCCTGGAACATGCGTTAAGGACGCTGAACGAGACCTCGCTTGATGAAGGGGCCCGTAAAATGTGCGGGGAGGCGTTGGAACGGTTGCAGAACGGAGACTCCTTTGCATCGGCTTTGTCGGCTTCGGGGGAATTACCACGGGAGGCATTTATGTCCATATCTGCCGGCGAGACTGCCGGAGAATTGCCTATGGTCGCCTGCATGCTGGGAGAATATTTTGAGTTAAAGGCCGAAATTAAAAGAAGGGTCTTTTCCGCGCTGGGATATCCGGCGGCAGTGATCGGGATATTGCTGTGCGTCCTGGTCTATATGTCGATCGAAGTCCTGCCGAAGATCGCGGCGCTTTTGCCCGCAGGTGCGATTGATTCGCCGATAACCATGGCGTTATTATCGGCGGCGTTATTTCTCAAGTCCTGGTGGTTCGGAACTTGTCTTGCCTTGTTTCTTGGTATTTCTATCATGATCGCCTGGATGCATTCGGATCCGGCTGCGGTCAGGATATTCTTCTCCAGGGCTCCTTTTCTTGGCCGGCTGCTCAAGGACCAGGAACTCTCTTTGGGGTTCTTTGCCCTGTATGTATTGCAAAAAAGCGGCGTACCTTTGGAGACGGCCTTGCGTGAGGCAGCGGATGTCGCCGGTGGCGAAACGCGCAGGCATTTTCAGGATTGTTCTTCGTATCTGGTCGGCGGGCTTGTCTTCTCTGAAGCGGTACGCCGGGACAAGTATTTTCCGCGCTTTACCGCTGACACGCTGCGTATCGGGGAGGAATCCGGGCGTTTCGAAGAATATTTTGAACGGTTGTACCGTGTTTTTTACCGGATGTTCCAGTCCAGGATGGACCAGCTTGCAGGCTCTGTCCGCCCATTCCTGCTTCTGGTCTCAGCCGCGTTCATTGTTCTTATCGCAATAGGTTTTTTACAGCCCATTTATGGCAATCTGACGAATATTGCATCGCCTTAGAAAAAGGTAATGAGGTTTGCTGTTTCAGCCAATTGCGGCTGAGCCTTCTTCACCTGTACGGATACGGATACAACGGGTGAGTTCGGTCACGAATATCTTCCCATCGCCGATCTTGCCGGTGCGTGCGCCTTTAATGATCGCGTTGATGGTTTTATCAATGAACTCTTCATTGACCGCCACATCGATCCTGACCTTGCGCAGGAGATTCCCGGTCTCTTTTACGCCGCGGTAAAATTCCGTGACCCCCAGTTGGCGCCCGTGCCCAAGGGCTTCGGATACGGTTACCAGGTTGACCTCGGCTTTATAAAGTTCTTTTTTAACTTCGTCCAGCCTGTGGGGCTGGATGATCGCAGTGATCAATTTCATATTTCCCTCCTAATGCCTGATGTGGGGAGAGTTCCAAACCCTCCCTGTTTGTTCACTAGTCCAGGATCGTATACGCCCGTTCATGGTGCTGTGTCAGGTCGAGCCCCATGATCTCGTCTTCGGGCCGCACACGCATGCCGATCACATGATCGACCACAAAACAGATCACGCTTGTGACCGCAGCACAGTAGACAACCGTAACGCAGGCCGCCAGGATCTGGATCTTGAACTGGGCCGCATTCCCTAATAACAAGCCGTTGGCGCCAGCCGGGTTGACCGCCGTTGTCGCAAAAAGACCTGTGGCGATCATTCCCCAGAACCCGCCAACGCCATGAACGCCGAAAGCGTCAAGCGAATCGTCGTAACCGAATTTCTGTTTAACGATACCGACCGCGTAGAAACTGATCACGCCGACCACAAGCCCTATAAAGATCGCCGCAAGCGGTTCAACATAACCGCAAGCCGGCGTAATGGCGACGAGCCCTGCGATCACACCCGAAACTGTTCCAAAGATGGTCGGCTTTCCGGTTGTTTTCCATTCGATCGCAGCCCAGCTGAGCGCGGCTGCGGCCGCTGAAATATTGGTGGTAAGAAAGGCATTGGCTGCCACACCGTTCGCGGCCAAAGCGGATCCGGCGTTAAACCCAAGCCATCCGAACCAAAGAAGTCCGCCGCCAAGGACCACAAAAGGGATATTGTGCAGGGTAGGCCGTACTAATCCGAGGCGACGGCCAAGAAAAAGAGCGCTCACCAGGCCAGCCACACCACAGTTGATCTCAACGACGGTCCCGCCGGCAAAATCCAAAAGCCCCATAGCCCGGAACCATCCGCCGACACCCCAGACCATATGGCAGATGGGGATATAAACAAAAGTGAACCACAGGACCATGAAGAAAAGAAAAGCTGAGAATTTAATACGTTCTACCAGTGAACCAATAATGACCGCGGGGGTAATAACCGCGAACATGGCCTGAAAGATCACAAAGGCGGTATGCGGGATGGTCGGCCCATAGTCGGGATAGGGGGCAGCGCCAACGCCTTTAAGACCGGCCCACTGAAAGCCACCGATAAAACTGTTCCCCGGAGCAAAGGCCAGACTGTAGCCGTAAATGACCCATAAGAGAAGGATGATCGACAAACAGGCGAAGCACTTCATCAGGATCGCCAGGATGTTCTTGCGGCTGACCATGCCTCCATAGAAAAAGGCCAGGGCCGGGGTCATGAGCATGACAAGCCCGGCAGAGACAAGGACCCAGGCCGTATCGCCAGCATTGATCGTAAGAGCGCTATTCATAGTATCTCCTGTTCATTGAACCCGCACACGGGGTCATGGAAAATAAAAAATCCCAACCCTCCCAATGGCGCACAGGCGCGCTTCTGGATGGATTGGGCCTCATTGCCCTAAATTGTTTGTACATCATTGTACTTTTTGATGAACATCAATGCGCATCAAAGATTTTTGAATGATAATGGCAATCGATTGGTTTGTCAAATAGTTGTTATGCGAATCAAACGGTTCAAAACAACGAAAGAGTCGAGTCCCCATCAACCTCCTTCACCCCCGGGGTGAAGGAGGTTGATTTATTTTCTTAAAAGTGTATAGTGCTCGAATATGAAAGTCATCCGCACGGTCCGCGCTTTGCGAAAACATCTTTCTAGCGTTAAAGGTTTTGTCGGTTTTGTCCCCACCATGGGCTGTTTTCACGAGGGGCATTGTTCCTTGATGCGCCGCGCCAAGAAAGAAAACGCCTGTTGTGTCGTCAGTCTTTTTGTGAACCCGATCCAGTTCGGCCCATCCGAAGATCTTGCCCGTTATCCCAGGGACCTCGCGAATGATACCCGTCGGGCCCGTACGGCCGGGGCAGACATATTATTTGTCCCGGATGTGGCCGAAATATATCCGTCGGGAGAGCCTTTGACCTTCATTGACCTTAAAGGCGTGACCGACGGGCTGTGCGGAGTATCCCGCCCGGGGCACTTTCGCGGGGTCGCGACCATTGTCGCCAAACTTCTGAATATCGTTCAACCCCATTCAATGTATCTCGGGCAGAAAGACGCGCAGCAGGTTGTTGTCATAAGAAAGATGGTCGACGACCTGAATTTCCCGGTTAAAATAATTGTATGCCCGACCGTTCGCGAACCAGACGGGCTGGCCATGAGCTCGCGCAATATGTATCTTTCCCCGTCGGAAAGAGCGCAGGCGACAGCCCTGTCCAAGGCGCTTAAACTGGCGCATTCCATGGTGAGCGCAGGGGAGTCCGACGCTACAAAAATAATAATAAAAATAAAAAAGTTGATTCTCGACGAAACGAGTGCTAGCATTGAATATGTTTCTTGCGTGAGTACGTCGGACCTGAGGGCTGTCCGACGGATAAGTGGGGATGTGCTAATAGCTCTTGCGGTCCGGTTCCCGTCCGCAAGGCTGATCGATAATACGGTCATTAAGTTTTCTGATGATAAAAAAATCAGCAGGTAAATTAAGATTGGGCATCGTGGGATGCGGTGCCATCGGTTCCCGGATCGCGTTAAGCATAACCAAAGAGCTCAAGAACCACTTTATGCTTTCAGCCCTTTACGATATTGATTCTGAAAAAGCGGCCGGTTTGAGCAGACGCCTTAAAGCCAGGCGGGGTGTCGTTAAAAGATCGGTTGATGAGCTGATCGCCTCCTGTGATGTTGTCGCTGAATGTGTCAATACACCCGCCGCGCAGGGCATCATCGCCAAAGCTGTTCGGGCGCGTAAAAAAGTTCTGGTCATGAGTGTCGGCAGGCTGTTCACCAGGAACAGCCTTTTTGCTTTGGCCCGCCGTCATGGATCGTCGCTCGTTCTGCCGTCGGGTGCTATCGCCGGACTGGATGCCGTTAAAGCGGCCCGCCTTGCAGGATTCAATTCCATCACGATCACATCACGTAAGCCGCCCGCCGGTTTTCAGGGCAATTCTTTCCTTATTAAGAAGGGCATCCATCTGGAAGATATTGTTTCAGATAAGCTCCTTTTCGAAGGCAATGTCAAAGACGCTGTCGTTAAATTCCCTCAAAACATCAATGTCGCGGCTGCCCTGGCTTTAGCCGCGGATAGTACCAGGATCAAAGTACGGGTCATCGCATCGCCATCTCTTGAGCGTAATACCCATGAGATCGTTTGTACCGGTAAAAGCGGAACTATCCGCACCATTACCGAGAATGTCCCGTGTCCGGACAATCTTAAAACAAGTTATCTGGCGGTCTTGTCCGGGATCCAGGCTTTGAAGCAGTTGTCTGATCAGGTTAAAATTGGAACATAACGAAAGGGGGTGACAACATGGCTAAGAAAGTGGCGAAAGTCGGAGTGAAAAAGGAGAAGGGTTTTCTTTATTTCATCGATAAGGATGGCGACGTCTCCTGTGCACAGATGGCCCGCGGCGACAAGAAGGGTGGCAAGACCAAGAAGGTCGCTAAGGTCGGTATCAAGAAAGAATCCGGTTTCCTTTATTTCATTGACAAGCAGGGGGATATCTCCAGCGCGGCAATGGTCAAGGGCGGAAAAAAGAAGAAAGCAGCTAAGAAAGGCAAGAAGTAATCTTCCTTTTTTTACCCTTATTCTTTAAAGACCCCGAACTTCATGGCCGTCGGGCCGTGAAGTTCGGGGTCTTATTTGTAATTTTGGTGTATAATGAACGACAAAATTTATGATGAATGTCATTTCGATCAAACACGCCAAAGAACACAACCTCAAGAATATTTCGCTGGATCTCCCGCGCAATAAATTCATTGTCGTTACAGGCTTGAGCGGATCGGGGAAATCGTCCCTGGCCTTCGACACGATCTATGCCGAGGGCCAGCGCCGTTATGTGGAGAGCCTTTCGGCTTATGCCCGTCAATTCCTCGACCAGATGCAAAAGCCCGATGTAGAGTCCATTGAAGGCCTGAGCCCGACCATATCGATCGAGCAAAAGACCACCAGCCGCAATCCACGGTCAACGGTAGCAACACAGACCGAGATCTACGATTATCTGCGCCTGTTATTCGCAAGGGTCGGTGTGCCGTATTATAAAGGGCAAAAGCTTGAAAAACAGTCTGCCCAGGAAATGGCCGGCCGGATCCTGAAACTTCCGGACGGCGCAAAAGTCAGCATTCTCGCTCCCATGGTGCGGGGGAAAAAAGGAGTATACCCGGATATCCAGAAGCAAGTGTCCAGGGCGGGTTTCGCGCGCCTGCGTGTGGACGGCAATATTTATGACGTCAACGAGAAGTTCAAGCTGGACCGTTACAGGATCCATCATATCGAGATCGTGGTGGACCGCCTTTCGATCAAGCCCGAAGTGAAAGCGCGCCTTACCGATTCTGTCGAGACAGCGTTAAAAGTCGGGAAAGGGGCGCTGATCGTGGCATTCAATGACGGCCAACCCGACCTTGTTTTCAGTGAAACCTTTTCTGTCCCGGACGAAGGCATTAACCTTCCCGAGCTTGAACCCCGCACCTTCTCGTTCAATTCCCCTTACGGCGCGTGCCCGGATTGCAATGGCCTCGGGACAAAGATGGAGATAGACCCCGATGCGCTGGTGAAAGACCCTGACAAACCATGGACCACGGCCATTGTTCCTGCGGGTAAAGGCCGGCGGGCGTATATGATGTATTTCCGTGCCGCCATGCGCGAACTGGGCCGGCTCTATAAGATCGACCCTTCCACGCCGTTCAGGAAACTGCCGAAAGATTTCAAAGAACGCGTCATTAACGGCTCTGACGATGAAATATGGGGGAAACGCTTTGAAGGGGTCACGGGTTATCTGGAACGTATTTTCCGTCAGACCGACAGCGACTGGCTTAAAGAAGAGATAACTGATTTTATGTCCGAAGCGCCCTGCCCGTCTTGCGGCGGAAAGCGCCTCAAGAAAGAAACCCTGATGGTCCTGGTGGGAGAGAGGACCATTGCGGATATGACGGCTTTCTCGATCAAAGAGGCCAAAGAATTCTTCAGCCGGCTGCACCTTCCTTCCGATAAAGGGATGATCGCCGCGCCTATTTTAAAAGAGGTCAATCGCCGCCTGGATTTCTGTATCGATGTCGGGCTGGAATACCTTACGCTAGACCGCCGCAGCTCAACCCTTTCCGGTGGAGAAGCCGAACGCATCCGTCTGGCCACCCAGGTCGGGTCCGGGCTGGTCGGGGTGGTTTATGTCCTTGACGAACCGTCCATCGGCCTGCACCAGCGCGATAACGAGCGGCTGCTTTCGAGTCTTCATGCTTTGCGGGACCTGGGCAACACGCTCATTGTAGTGGAACATGATGAAGACACGATCCGCAAGGCAGACTGGGTTGTTGATCTCGGGCCGGGGGCGGGCAAGTTCGGCGGCGAAGTGCTTTATGCCGGAGAAGTCGACGGCCTGCTGAAATGCCAGGGATCGCTGACCGGCCAGTATCTTCGCCGGGAGCTGAAGATCGACGTGCCTTCACATCGCCGTGAGGATATAAAAGCGGGCGCCATTGTCATCAAGGGGGCCAACGAGCATAACCTGAAGAACATTGATGTATCGATCCCTTTGGGGAAATTTGTATGCGTGACCGGAGTATCAGGGTCGGGGAAATCGACCCTGGTCGAAAATATTTTATATAAAGCCCTTGCGCAGAAGTTCTACGGTTCCCGTGACAAACCCGGGTCTTTCAAAAAGATCGAGGGGTTGGATAAGATCGACAAGGTCATTGTGGTCGATCAGTCGCCTATCGGGCGTACGCCGCGGTCGAACCCGGCAACATATACGGGTGTTTTTACAGATATCCGTCAGTTGTTTGCCCGCCTTCCGGAGTCCAGATTGCGGGGGTATGCCCCGGGGCGGTTCAGTTTCAACGTCAAAGGCGGGCGTTGCGAGGCCTGTCAGGGGGATGGGATAAAAGAGATCGAGATGCATTTCTTGCCTGATGTGCATGTGGAATGCGAGGTCTGCCACGGCAGTCGTTTCAATGAACAAACACTGCAGGTGGAATTCAAAGGCCGGAATATCAGCCAGATCCTGGATTCCTCGATCCTTGAATCGATAGATATCTTTGATAGTGTGCCAAGGGTTCGCCGGGTACTGGAAGTCATCAATGACGTAGGTCTTGGGTATATCAAGCTGGGACAGGCGGCGACCACGCTTTCCGGCGGAGAAGCCCAGCGTGTCAAGTTGGCCGCCGAGCTTTGCAAACAGGCCACGGGGCGCACTTTATATATCCTTGACGAGCCTACTACCGGGCTTCATTTTGCGGATGTGGCCAAACTCCTCAAAGTCCTTCAACGCCTGGTTGACCGCGGGAATACGGTCCTGGTCATTGAACACAACCTGGACATTGTCAAGAACGCGGACCATATTATCGATCTCGGGCCTGAAGGCGGAGATAAAGGCGGCCATTTGATCTGTGTCGGCACGCCGGAAGAGGTCGCCCGGCATCCGTTATCCCACACCGCCCGGTATCTCAAAACTTCCCTCGAGCAATAATTTCTTATTTTTCTTCCGGCCTCAAGTCTTTATTTGATATAATATTTTTATATGAAATCTTTTTTTTATAGTATCTCCCTTATATTCTTTATTTTCTTCGTCTATTCTCCGCTTTATGCCGCAACCTCTAATGAAAAAGAGGTCTTTGTCGTTG
>CAIVRE010000028.1 GCA_903908245.1 Candidatus Omnitrophota bacterium | reverse complement strand
CCCGGGGGTGAAGGACCGCCTTCACCCCCGGGGTGATGGCGGTAGGTATTTCGGGCCGTATACGGATGCTGCGTTGATCCGTGAAGCGCTGACGCTGATCCGTAAAATATTCCCTTTTCGCAGTTGTGACCCTATGCCGGACAAGCCATGTTTGTACCATGACATAGGCCTGTGTGATGCGCCGTGTACAGGCAAGGTCAGCGTGAAAGAATATGCCCGGAATATTAAAAGCATTGTCCTTGTTCTGGAGGGCGCCCAGGATGAGCTTTATCGTCAGTTGAAGAGGGAAATGGAATCCGCATCTGCGGAAAAAGATTTTGAGGCTGCCGCGAAATTGCGCGATCAGCTCAGGGCCGTCGGGGCTTTGTATTCGTCGAGCCCGGATGTGAATTATTTCAAGGAAGCGGAACAGCTTGAGCGCGCGTTGTCCCTGCCTAAACGGCCGGAGCGTGTTGAGTGCATTGATATATCGACGACCATGGGAGAGCAGTCTGTTGGTTCGCTGGTGTCCTTTATTAACGGCATGCCCGACAAAGCGAATTACCGGCGGTTTCGGATCAAGGCTGTGCGGGGGATGGATGATTTTAAAATGGTGGCTGAAGTGGTGCGCCGCCGTTACGGCCGGTTGAAGCGCGAGGGTAAGGCTTATCCTGACCTGGTGATCATTGACGGCGGAAAAGGGCAATTATCTTCGGCGGCGGCAGAGCTCAGGGGTTTGGGCATTGATATTCCGCTCATCTCACTTGCCAAGCGAGAAGAAGAGGTATTCGTACCGGGCAGGCGTAACCCGGTCGTGCTGACAAAAGATTCTCTGGCGTTAAAGTTGCTGCAGCGCGCCCGCGATGAAGCGCACCGCTTTGCGGTGTCGTATCATCGGCTGCTCAGGGGGAAAAAGGTGTTTGAATGAACGGGCTATCCGGTAATTTATTTTCACCCGTGAAGAAGCCTTCTGTCGTTGGATTGACCGATCTTGAATGGAGCGTCCTGAAGGCAACGCTGACGATCCCTTTTGGTGAAACGCGCAGTTATGCCTGGGTGGCAAGGCAGATCGGAAGGCCAAAGGCTGTGCGCGCGGTCGGTTCGGCATTGCGCAAAAATCCCTGGCCACTCATTATTCCCTGTCACCGGGTCATCAGGTCTGATGGTTCGCCGGGGAAATATGCGGGAAAAGATACCGGCCGTAAAAAGGAACTGATCGGGTTAGAGCGTTCGCTGAGAGGTTATTTTTCTTTGGACAGAAGTGCCCCCGGCAGGTAAGATATCCCTTCTTAAAAATATTATATAAATAAGGAACCTCATGGAAATCGGTATTGTTGGCCTTCCCAATGTGGGCAAGTCCACGCTTTTTAATGCTTTGACGGGTGCGGCCGCGGCGGCCTCGAATTTTCCGTTTACGACCATTGATCCTAACGTGGGGGTTGTTCCGATCCCTGACGAACGCCTTATCCGTCTGGCCGATGAGTGGAAGTCGGCCAAGATCACGCCTGCCGGCATTCGTTTTGTGGATATCGCGGGCCTGGTGAAGGGCGCCAGCACGGGGGAGGGGCTGGGCAACCAGTTTTTATCCAACATCCGCAATGTCGACGCGGTGGCCCATGTGGTGCGCTGTTTCAAGGACGATAATGTTATTAATGTGATGAGTTCGCTTGACCCTATTTCGGCGGCCGAGATCATCGAGACCGAGCTCATTCTTTCCGATCTTCAACAGGCGCAGAAGGCGCTGGACAAATGGATGCGCCCCGCCAAGAGCGGCGACCAGGCTGCCAAGGATAAATGCGAAGTGCTTGATGGCGTGCTCAAGGGGCTTGACCAGGGTGTTCCGGTCCGTATGCAAAAAGGGCTTGATCTGGGTGCTGCAAGCGAGTTTCAGTTCATCACGTCCAAGCCGGTCATGTATGTGGCCAATACGGATGAAAGCGGCCCGGATGAATCGCTGCTTAAAGCGCTCAAGGAGCGTGCGGCGAAAGAAGGCGCGGCCATTATTCCGTTGTGTACCAAATTTGAAGCCGAGATCGTCCAGCTTCCTCCCGAGGAGCGTAAAGAATATTATGATGCCGCCGGCATCGGTTCCCCGGGCTTGCAGCGCCTGGCGCAGGCGGGGCGCGAGCTGCTGGGCCTGACGTGTTTCTTTACCGCCGGTGAGACGGAAACGCGCGCCTGGCTTATCCCGACGGGGATGAAAGCTGTCAAAGCCGCGGGCAAGATCCATTCTGACATTGAACGCGGGTTCATTCGCGCCGAGATCTATCGTTACAAGGATCTTGTTGAACTGGGTTCGTATAAGGCGGTGCAGGAGGCGAAGAAAATAACCCTGGAAGGCAAGGACTATGAAATGCAGGAAGGCGATGTCGTGCATTTCCGGTTCAGTGTATAAATATGAACGAGATGTTATCCCGTAAAATTACCGAACTTTCCCAGAAACTCACCGACCTACGGGGGTTTCTTTGACCTGCCTGTATTGATCGAACGGATCCGTGTGTCGGAAGATAAAATGACAGCGTCCGACTTCTGGAACGATCAGGCCCAGGCGAACAAGCTGATCAGGGAGCTCAAGGGTTTGAAGGCATTGGTGGATCCCCTCAAGGAGGCCGAGAAGCGCGCGGCCGATGCGCGCGAGCTTCTGGATCTTTCCGAGGGCGACCAGGAGATGGAGGCCCAGATCGAGGTGGAGTCCGGCTTGCTGGCGCAGATCGTGGCCAAGCTCGAGATCCAGGTCCTTTTATCCGGCCAGTACGATAATTGCAACGCATTGCTTAATCTTAATTCCGGCGCGGGTGGAACGGAGTCGTGCGACTGGACGAGCATGCTTTTTCGCATGTATACCCGTTGGGCGGAGAATAAAGGATATAAAGTGGAAGTATATGATGTCCTTGACGGTGAAGAGGCCGGCATCAAGAATGTGTCCATCCGGATCGAGGGGGACAAGGCGTACGGTTATTTGCGGGCCGAGAAGGGCGTGCACCGGCTGGTGCGCATTTCGCCGTTCGATGCCAACAAGCGCCGCCATACTTCGTTCGCCTCGGTCGATGTGATCCCGGAGATCGATGACGATGTCGAGGTGGCGATCAACCCGGATGATCTTAAGATCGACGTTTTCCGTTCTTCCGGCCCCGGCGGGCAGAGTGTCAATACGGCCGATTCCGCGGTGCGTATCACGCATATTCCGACGGGATTTATAACGTCAAGCCAGGTCGAACGTTCCCAGCTGCAGAACAAGGCGCGTTGCATGCGGGTGCTCAAGGCCAAACTTTTCGAGCTCAAACAGCAGGCGATGGATGACAAGCTGGCAGCCGAGTCCGGCCAGAAGCAGAAGATCGAATGGGGCAGCCAGATCCGTTCCTATGTCATGCAGCCCTATCAGCTGGTCAAGGACCACCGGACGGACGTCGAGACAGGCAATGTCGCGAAGGTCATGGACGGGGAGATCGATATGTTCATAGAAGCTTTTTTAAAGATGAAAACGTGAGGAATAAAAAATGTTCGATGCCATTATCCGCAAACCGGTGATCGCTTCCGCCCGCCGGTATGTTTCATCCTTACAGCCGCCGGTCAATATCAATATCAATGATGATTCTCCGTTGCCGTCGGTAGGGGAGGTCAAGCGCCTTGCCAGGAAGGTTGTCGCGATCAACGCGTTCGAAGCGGCCATGGAAAAGCTTTCCACCGCCGAGCTTCAGGCCAAGACCGACGAGTTCCGCCTGCGCATTGCCCGGGCCATTGCCAAGACCGCGGACGAGGCCGTCCGCATGAAGGCGCTTTATCTTTCTTCCCCGAGCATCGATGAGCGCCAGACGCTTAAAATGCAGTACAAGCAGGCGGAGAAAGATCTTTGCGAGGCCAAGGACGCTATCCTGGAGGAGATCCTGCCCGAGGCGTTCGCTGTCGTGCGGGAAACGGGCAAGCGCCTGATGAACATGCGGCATTTCGATGTCCAGATGATCGGCGGGATGGTGCTGCATTACGGCAATATCGCGGAAATGACCACCGGTGAAGGTAAGACCCTGGTGGCGACCCTCGCCGCGTATCTCAACGCGCTCACCGGCGACGGCGTGCATGTGGTGACGGTTAACGATTACCTGGCCAAGCGCGACCGCGAATGGATGGGGACGATCTATGAATTCCTGGGCCTTACGGTCGGCTGTATCCAGCATGACATGAATCCAGCCGAGCGCCAGAAAGCTTACGGCTGTGATATTACCTATGGGACGAACAACGAGTTCGGGTTCGATTATTTGCGCGATAATATGGTGCTGTTCAAGGACGAGATGGTCCAGCGCCCGCATCATTTTGCGATCGTCGACGAAGTCGACAGCATCCTGGTGGATGAAGCGCGCACGCCTTTGATCATTTCCGGCCCTGCGGAGGAGTCGACCGACAAGTATTTCCGGGCGCATAATATTTCGCTGGAGCTGAAAGGCCGCCGGGTGACCGAGGCGGACGAGATCGACGCCAAGCACCGCGGGGAAGATCTGGGCAAGGGGTTCGATTATGTGGCCGACGAAAAAGCCAAGAATGTTTCGCTGACCGAGCAGGGCGAGGCCAGGGGCGCGGAGCTTTTCGGGGTCGCGAACCTGCACGATATGGAGACGATCGAGTTCCGTCATCACATCCTCCAGTCCCTGCGCGCGAAAGAGTTCTTCCACCTGGATACCGATTATGTCGTCAACGAGGGGAAGGTGGTCATTGTCGACGAGTTCACCGGGCGCATGATGCCGGGGCGCAGGTGGTCGGACGGCCTGCACCAGGCGGTGGAGGCCAAGGAAGGCATCAAGATCGAGCGCGAGAACCAGACGCTGGCCACGATCACGTTCCAGAATTATTTCCGTATGTACCGCAAGCTTGCCGGGATGACCGGTACGGCGTATACCGAGGCCAACGAGTTCAAGCAGATCTACGACCTTGATGTTATCGTGATCCCAACCAATCGCCCGCTCCGGCGTGTCAATCACTCCGATTGTGTTTACAAGACTTCCCGTGAAAAGTATGACGCGGTGGTCAAGGAGATCGAGCAGTGCCATGAAAAAGGCCAGCCGGTTCTGGTGGGGACGGTGTCGATCGACAAATCCGAACTGATCGCCCGCATGCTTGCCGCCAAGGGCGTGAAGCACAAGGTCCTTAATGCCAAGTATCATGAGCTGGAAGCGACGATCATTTCCCAGGCGGGGCGGTATAAGGCGGTGACTATCGCCACCAATATGGCCGGCCGCGGTACCGATATTATGCTGGGCGGTAACGCCGAGTTTATGGCGCGCACTTTGGCCAACGAGAAGGTCCGTGAGGCTGAAAAGAACAAGGAAGAGGCTCCGTCGCACGAGATCCTGATGGACCAGTTCCTCAAGCAGTTGCGCGAGCAGGTCAAGAAAGAGCGTGAGCAGGTGACCGCGCTGGGCGGCTTGCATATCATGGGGACAGAGCGCCATGAATCGCGCCGGATCGATAACCAGCTGCGCGGCCGTTCGGGCCGTCAGGGCGATCCGGGTTCGTCGAGGTTTTATGTGTCGCTGGAGGATGACCTCATGCGGCTTTTTGCCGGCGACCGCATCAAGGTGATGATGGACCGTTTCGGTTTCGAGGAAGGGCAAGTGCTCGAGTCCGGCATGGTGTCGGGAGCTATCGAGATCGCCCAGAAGCGCGTGGAAGGGTTCAACTTCGAGATCCGCAAGCAGCTGCTGGAATACGACAGCACCATGAACAAGCAGCGCGAGGTCATTTACGGCCTGCGCCGTTCGATCATCGAGGGTGAGGATACGCGCGAGCTTATCCAGGAATCCATCCTTTCGACCGTGGAAGATGCGGTACACCGTTTCTGTCCGCAGGATCATGCGGCCAAGGACCGGGATGTCGATGGCATGGTGGTGTATTTCCTCGACAAGTTCAATTTTGATATCAGCGTCCTTAAGGACCGCATCCCCGAGACCGCGACGGAAGAGCTGGTGAGCATGATCTACGCCCGGCTTAAGGAGATCTACACCGAGAAAGAATCCAAGTTCGGTGTCGAGCAGATCCGCCGCCTGGAGCGGATGTTCCTTCTGCATACCATTGACCATAAGTGGAAAGAGCACCTGTATGCCATGGATCGCATGAAGGAAGGTATGGGCCTTCGCGCGCTGGGGCAGAGGGACCCGCTTGTTGAGTATAAGCGTGAGGGGTATCATATGTTCCAGGCGATGTATGAGACCATTCATGTCGATGTGGCGGAGATGATCTTTAAGCTGCAGCCGATGGAAGAGGATCATCGCGCGCAGAATGTCTATGGTTCCCGTCAGGAGCTGGTGCATCAGGAATTCTCGGGTATTCAGGGGACTTTACGGATGCCTCAGGCTGAAGGGCAGGAACCGCCTTTTTCGGGTGCCGGGCCATCGGCGTCCCAGATCGCCGGAGCGGTTTCCATGCCGTCCATGCCTGTGCCGCCTCAACGCCGTCCGGCCGCATCCCAGCCCGGCTCGTCCGAAAAGGTCGGCCGGAATGATAATTGCCCTTGCGGCAGCGGGAAGAAATACAAGAAGTGCTGCGGGCAATAATATTGTGTCGTGCATGGATACATGATCGCGGGGGCGGCCCGATGGGTCGCCCTTGCGTATAAAATATATGTCTTTCGTCCTGGCCCTTTTTTCTTCTGTTCTGTTATGGTCTGCGTTCCCGCCGCTTGGTTTTCAGCCTTTGGCCTGGGTCGCGCTGGTGCCGTTGTTTTTTGCCCTTGACCGCGCGCCTTCCAGGTGCCGGGCGTTTGGCTTGGCGTATCTTTCCGGCCTGGCCTTTTTTTTGCTGTCTCTTTTCTGGATCCATTATGTTACGGCATTGGGGCTTGTGTTCCTGTGCGTGTATCTTGCTTTATATACCGGCGTGTTCGGTGTTCTTTATCACTGGGCATCGCGTTGCCAGATCTGGTGGCGCTTGGGGCTTGTTCCTGCGGGGTGGGTTGTCCTGGAGTGGTTGAGAGGGTGGCTGTTCACCGGGTTTAACTGGGGGTCGGCCGGGCAGAGTCAGCCGCCGTACGCGTTGGCCGCGGTCACGGGCATCAGCGGGGTTTCGTTCCTTGTCCTGGGCTGGAATATTTTCTTTAAAGAGGTCTTTGGCCAGATAAAGTCCAGGGGGCCTCTTCGGCCTTTGTGTTTATACGGGACGGCCCTGTTATTGATGTTTCAACTTCCCGCCGTCTTAATGCCGGTTGAGCCGGTCAGCCATGGGGCCCTGTTCAAGGCGGCACTGATCCAGCCGAATATCGCGCTGGCGGATGCCCGGGATCCCGGTTCCAAAGAAGCCATCATTGACCGTCAGATCGCGATCAGCCGCCGTACCCTTGCCCATGGGCCGAAGCTGATCATTTGGCCCGAGACTGCTTTTCCGAATTTTACCTGGGACAGGCCGGTCCTGTTGGAGAAGGTGAAGGCGTTTGCCCGTGAGAATCGCGTTTATCTGCTGTTCGGGGCGGTCACGCGGGATATATCGGCGGATAAATATTTCAATTCGGCCGTCCTGATCGCGCCCTCGGGGGATATTATAGCTGTCAGGTCCAAGCGGCATCTGGTCCTGTTCGGGGAATATATCCCGTTCCGCAAGCAGCTGCCTTTTTTGCAGGACCTTGTTCCGATCGATGATTTCACACCGGGCGCGGAAGCCTCGCTTTTTGACGTCCCCGGCCTTGGGAAGTTCGGGGTCCTGATCTGTTTTGAAGATACGCTTCCCGGGTTGGCGCGGGAGTATGTCCGCCAGGGGGCCGGGTTCCTGGTCAATATGACCAATGATGCCTGGTTCCGCGATTCCGGCCAGCCGGCCATGCATTTGAACAATGCTTTGTTCCGTTCGGTGGAGAACGCCCGTCCGCTTTTGCGCGCGACCAACACCGGAGAAAGCTGCGCGGTGGATGCCCGTGGACGCCTGGTGGCGTGTGTGGAAGATAATCAAGGCCGCCGTGTTCTTAAAGAAGGATTTGTGGTAGCATCTGTTTATCCGGAGGTTCAAATGACTTGGTATACAAAGTGCGGTGACTGGTTCATTCTTTTATGCGTGATGATCCTGGCAGCGGGGTTGGTAGCGGCTTTGCGCAAGAAAAAGCCGGCTGTGGCACGATCCAACAAGATCCTTCTGATCGATGATGAGCGCACGTTGCATATTATGCTTAAACCCATCCTGGGGTCTTATGGATTTGAGGTCATTTCCGCGATGAACGGCGAGGAGGGATTGAGCCTTGCCGCATCGGAGCAGCCCGGGTTGATCCTGCTTGATGTTATTATGCCGACCATCAAAGGCCGGGAGGTTTGCCGGCGCCTGAAGTCATCGCCGGTGACCCGGAATATCCCGGTTTTATTCCTGACCGCGAAAGATTCGGATGATGATGTGACGGCAGAGCTTGCGGTCGGCGCTGTTGGGCATGTGACCAAACCGATCAATTCTGCGTCTCTTGTTCGCCTTATCAAAAAGACCATTGCCTTGTGAACGGATCGAATTCCTTCTTTTTTTATTCTTTTCTTTGGCTGGTGCGCGTGACACCGGCGTGTATTTACTTTCCGTTCACCAGGTTCGGGGTCCGGGTCTTTTACGCGTTCAACCGTAAGGCCGAGAAATACGCGCTCGATACCCTGACGCACGCGTTCGGGGATTCTGTTCCTATTGATGAGAAGAAGCGCCTGGCGCGGGTGTCGTTCCTGAACCTGGCCGATGGTTTGGCAGGGTTTACTTTTACGTTCGCGCGGCCCGCGCTGGCGAAGGATATTTTTGAATTTGACGGGCAAGACAAGATCACCGCCGCGCTTGCCAGGGGCAAGGGCGCGGTCATTGGCATTGCGCATTTCGGGCCGTTCGCCTGGATGATGTTCCGTTTTGTCGTGGAAGGATACCGGGTCAACGTGGTGGCCAAGCCGCCGCGCGGCGAGTTCCTTAAGGGCAAGTTCGCGGATTCATTCCGGCATATGGGGATAAAAGTTATTTTAAGTACGCCGGTGCGTGCGTGTATCGCGGAAAGCATTCGGGCCATAGAGGCCGGAGAGCTGTTGTTCATGCCGGTGGATCAGAACTACGGGGCTTCGGGCCGGATATTTGTGAATTTTTTTGGGAAGCCTGCGGCAACGGCGCCTGGCCCTGTGATGTACGCGCAAAAGACCGGGGCACCTTTGTTGATGGCGTTCGCGCTGCCGGCCGGTCAGGGTAAGTTTAAGATCCAGATCGAAGGCCCGTTGGATCTGGTGCGAACAGGGGATGATCGCCGGGACCTGCTGACGAATACCCAGGCATTCACAGCCGTGGTGGAAAAATATATCCGTGAGTATCCCGAGCAGTGGTCCTGGCTGCATCGCCGCTGGAAATGCGTCCCGCGCGAGAATGAGTTGCGGTAGGGGCGACCCGATGGGTCGCCCGGCGAATAGACGATTTTTCATGTGACCTTGTATCTCCCGGTGATTTGAGGATGTGTTATACCCAGTAAGGAGGATTATGAAGAAACTCGTCTTGATCGGTTTGGGCCTTTTATTGGTCATTGGCGGCGTCACGCTGACGTTCCGCGACTGGGTGTTCATTCAGATGGTTTTTCGCGGGGTCATCGGCCCGTTGCTGGCCGTGATCGGGCTTGTTGTCCTCACCGTTGCCTCTTCAAAAGACTGAAGGGATCTTTTTGCCATCGGGGGCAAGGGGGTTTGGTTTTTTAAACTTGCCTTTTTCCGCGGGTTTCTTGTATACTATCCTTCTTCTTAACATGGACAATCCCTGGAGGCTGGTTATGTTCCGTAAATTTTTCCCCAACGAGTTTAATTTCTACGGCGAATTCGACAAGCAGGCCGACTGCCTCATTGAAGGTGCGGATTGCATGAAGAAAGCCATTGAAAAAGGCACTATTGATTATTTTTATCTGCGCAAGATCCAGGAGATCGAGATCAAGGCCGATGAATCCGCCGCCAAGATCATTGGCCAGCTTAATAAAACTTTTATTACACCCTTTGACCGGGAAGATATTTATTCCCTCACCAAGGCGCTGGACGATGTTATCGATATGATGAACACCATTTCTAACCGCTTAACGACGTATAAGATCACCGAGGTTCGCAAGAACCTCATCGAGTTCTCGCTGGTCATTGAAGAGGCCGTGCGGGCGTTGGCCGGGGCGGTCAAGAGTATGAAGGATATGAAGAATTATCAGGCGGTGATGTCCTCCTGTGTGGATGTGAGCCGGCTGGAGAATATTTCGGATGCTATCCGCGACACGGCCCTGGTCGCGCTTTTTGAGACCGAGAAGGACCCTATTTCTGTTATCAAGTGGAAAGAGATATTCGAGGATGCCGAGACCGTCGTTGATATTTGCGAGGACGCGGCGCATGTGGTTGAATCGATCCTTTTGAAACAGGCGTGAGCATTCGTTATGACCATTGAGATCGTTTTTCTTGTTATGCTGGCGTTGGTCTTTGATTTCCTGAACGGATTTCATGATTCGGCCAATTCCATTGCGACAGTTGTTTCCACGCGCGTGCTTAGCCCCAAGCAGGCCGTATTGTTCGCGGCGTTCTTTAATTTCGTTGCTTTTTTCTTTTTTGGGCTGCATGTGGCGAATACCATTGGCAAGGGGATCATTGATATCCATATTGTTGACAGCGCGGTTATCTTTGGAGCTTTATTCGGGGCTTGCGGCTGGAATATTATTACCTGGTATCTCGGTTTGCCGACGAGTTCTTCGCACGCGTTGATCGGCGGGATGATCGGTGCTGCGCTGGTCAAAGCGGGCCCTGCCGGGCTTGTGGCATCGGGGATCATTAAAACAGTCAGTTTTATATTTATTTCTCCGCTGGTCGGGCTTTTTCTTGGTTTTATCCTGAGCAAGCTCGTTTATTTTCTGGCGCGTAACGCCTCACCGCTCAAGATGGATCAGCTTTCCCGGAAAGGGCAGCTTTTTTCCGCGGCGCTTTATAGTATGGGCCACGGGGGTAATGATGCTCAAAAAACAATGGGGATCATTACGGCGCTTCTTTTTTCAGCGGGCCTTTTGGGGACCAATTACCATGTCCCGATCTGGGTTATCTTGAGCTGTTACGCGGCCATTGCCTGCGGGACGATGTTCGGCGGGTGGCGTATTGTGAAGACCATGGGCCAGAAGATCGCCAAACTCAGGCCTATTGACGGTTTTTGCGCTGAAACAAGCGCCGCTGCGACTTTGTTCGTCGCCTCTTCCATGGGGATCCCGGTCAGTACAACGCATACGATCACCGGGACGATCATGGGAGTCGGTTCGCGCCGTCGTTTGAGCGCGGTCAAGTGGGGTGTTGCCGGCAATATCGTGATCGCCTGGCTGATAACCATCCCTTGTTCCGGTGCCATCGCCGCACTGGCGTACTGGGGCGTTCATTTTCTTAAAGGGGTTTGATATGTTGCGTCGTTTAAGAAAATACTTCTTTTCCGGCCTTGCGGTCTTTCTGCCGTTCATTCTGACCATTAATGTATGTGCCTGGTTCCTTGGTTTCTCGGAAAGCATTTTCGGGAAATACCTCCGGCCATTCCTTTTGAACAATTATGATTTTTATATCTGGGGCCTGGGGATCGTGGTGCTGGTGGTCCTGATCCTGTTCTCCGGATTTCTTGTCACGAACTATTTTGGCCGGGCCATCCATCGGGTGATCGAGAATCTGATGATGCGGATCCCGGTCATGCAAAGTATTTATCCGGCATTCAAGGAGATCGCGAAGTTTGTTTTTAAGGAAGATGACGGGATCGGGATGCCGCAGCAGGTGGTGATGGTGCAGTGGCCGCGGCTTGGGCTTTATACTCTTGGCTTTCTGACGAACAAGACCACGAAGGTCATTGCGGACGCCGCTGGACGGGACCTGGTCAATGTACTTATTCCGCACGTTCCTAATCCGCTGAGTGGGTATTTCATGATGATTCCGCGAGATGAGATCATCCCCTTGAAATTGACGGTTGAAGAGGCGATCAAGATCATTGTTTCCGGTGGCGTGGTAGATCCGCATGCTTTAGTTTCCGATGAAGAAAAACCTTCCTGACGACATTAAACTGGTCATTTTCGATCTTGACGGCACTCTTGTTGACGCTTATCAGGCGATCACGGACAGTATTAACTATATGATGGGTAAAATGGGCCGCCCACGCCAGAGCCTGCGGACTGTCACGCGGTCTGTGGGGCATGGGGTTGACGGGCTTATCCGCTGTTTTATAGAGGAAGACCGGGCAGAGGAGGCTCTGCTGATCTTTCGTGCTCATCACGACAACCGTTTGCACCAGAAATTAAGGATCATGCCTGGGGCCAGGACATTGCTGGCGGCCTTAAAGAACAGGGGTTGCCGGATGGCGATCGCGTCCAATCGGCCTACAAAGTTCTGCCGGATCATCCTTGAACAGCTCAATATTGACCATTATTTTGACTGGGTGATCTGCGGCGATATGGTTAAAAGGCCAAAGCCCGCCCCGGATGTCCTGCGCGCCATTCTTAAAGCCGCCAGGGTAAAGCCGTTCCAGGCTGTTTATGTGGGGGATATGACCGTGGATGTGCTTTGCGGGAGGAGGGCGCGGGTGTTCACCCTGGCCATTCCTACAGGTTCAAGCCATTTGGCGGAGCTTAAAGCTCTTGATCCGGACATCATTATTTCGGGTCTTCCAAAAATTTTGTCACTTTTCCCTTGCCAAAAGAGGGGGAAAGGATAGAATTTATAGAATTCTTCTCGCTGGGAACCTGATGGTTCTTCAGGTATTAAATATTAAAAGTATAGATTATTAATGATAATCGGAGGTTTTTATGGGTCATTTGTTGAAGAAGTGTTTTAAACCCGCGGTATTGTTGCCGGTGCTGTTAATGCTGGCCGGAACGGGCGCTGCGTGGGCAGGTGAATCGGATCTGGTGATCCCGAACCTTTCATCTGTATCTTTCCTGGGGATCCCCGGTCATACGTTATTGTTGTACGGGATCTTTATCTGCCTGTTTGGCTTCGTGTTCGGGTTGATCCAGTTCGTCCAGATCAAGAACATGCCGGTCCATAAGGCGATGAAGGATATTTCCGAGCTTATTTATGAGACCTGCAAAACCTATCTTATTACCCAGGGTAAATTTCTTCTGATCCTTGAAGTTTTGATCGGCCTGGTCATGGTGGCGTATTTCGGCTGGTTGCGTCATATGGAAGTCGTCAAGGTTGTGATGATCCTGATCTGTTCCGTGATCGGTATCCTTGGCAGCTACGGGGTGGCCTGGTTCGGGATGAGGATCAATACCATGGCGAATTCCCGTTCGGCGTTCGCCTCTCTTAAAGGGTTCCCGTATCCTGTTTTTGCTATTCCTGCCCAGGCGGGGATGTCGATCGGGATGCTCCTGATCAGCACCGAGCTTCTGGTCATGCTTTGTATCCTGCTTTTTATTGATCCTTCCTATGCCGGCCCCTGTTTCATCGGTTTTGCGATCGGGGAATCGTTAGGCGCGTCCGTTCTGCGTATCGCGGGTGGTATTTTCACCAAGATCGCGGATATCGGGTCTGACCTGATGAAGATCGTGTTTAATATCAAGGAAGACGATGCGCGTAATCCGGGTGTTATCGCGGATTGCACGGGTGACAATGCGGGCGATTCTGTTGGTCCGACCGCCGATGGTTTTGAGACTTATGGCGTTACCGGTGTTGCTCTTATTTCTTTCATTCTGCTGGCTGTTAAGGACCCGATCATTCAGGTCCAGTTGCTGGTCTGGTTGTTCGTCATGCGCTTAATGATGATCATTGCCAGTGCGCTCTCCTATTGGGTCAATGGAATGATCGCCAAGGCCCGTTATGAGACCGCTAAAGAGATGAATTTCGAGGATCCGCTGACCTCCCTGGTCTGGATCACCTCGATCGTTTCCATCGCGTTCACGTTCGCGGCGTCGTATTTCCTGATCCCGACCATGGGTGATGGCACGATCTGGTGGAAGCTCGCGGGGATCATCACTTGCGGGACTATTGCCGGTGCGGTCATTCCCGAGCTGGTCAAGATCTTCACCTCTACGGAATCCGCGTTCGTCAAGAATATCGTTCAGTCTTCCAGAAAAGGCGGCGCTTCTCTTAATATCCTGACCGGTTTTACGACCGGCAACTTCAGCGCTTACTGGATGGGAATGACGATCATTATCCTGATGGCAGGTGCGTATTTCATCAGCAATATGGGTATCGGCGCTTTGATGCTGGCACCTTCGGTCTTTGCGTTCGGTCTGGTAGCGTTCGGGTTCCTCGGAATGGGCCCGGTCACGATCGCGGTCGATTCTTATGGCCCGGTTGCGGATAATGCGCAGTCTGTTTATGAGCTTTCGCTCATCGAGAATGTGTCAAAAGAAGAGATCAAGAAAGAGTTCGGTTTCACGCCTGATTTCCAGAAGGCCAAGCATTTCCTGGAATCGAATGACGGCGCCGGGAACACCTTTAAGGCGACATCCAAGCCGGTGCTTATCGGAACGGCCGTTGTCGGGGCGACCACGATGATCTTTTCGATCATCATGATCCTCACCCAGGGGTTGACGGTGAATATCGACATGCTCTCGATCCTGTATCCTCCGTTCCTGCTGGGCTTTATTGCCGGTGGCGCGGTGATCTACTGGTTCACGGGCGCGTCCACCCAGGCTGTTGTGGCGGGTGCGTACCATACGGTTGAGTTCATCAAGGCGAATATCAAGCTCGAGGGTTCCGACAAGGCGTCTATTGCGGACAGCAAGAAAGTTGTCGAGATCTGTACTCAGTTCGCGCAGAAGGGCATGATCAACCTGTTCATGGTGATCTTGTTCTCCACTCTTGCGTTCGCGTGTTTGAATCCGTACTTCTTCATCGGGTATCTGATCTCCATCGCGATCTTCGGTCTGTATCAGGCGATCTTCATGGCCAACGCGGGCGGCGCCTGGGACAATGCGAAGAAGGTGGTCGAGGTTGACCTGCGCGAGAAGGGGACCGAGCTTCATGCGGCGTCTGTTGTCGGGGACACGGTCGGCGATCCTTTCAAGGACACGTCTTCTGTGGCTATTAATCCGGTCATCAAGTTCACCACGTTGTTCGGGCTTCTTGCGATCGAGATCGCTTTACAGCTGGGGCATGTGCTTAACATGGTTCTTTTTGCCGTGTTCTTTGCTATTTCGCTCTTCTTTGTCGTGAAGTCGTTCACGGACATGAGGATCATCGGGGAAGAAACGAAGCATTAAAATGTAGGGGCCGGGTTGATCTCGGCCCGGCAAGCTTTGATTCCCCGCGGGCTGGTAAAGGGCCGCGGGGATTCTTTTAATGGAAAGTTCCTTGAGGATATAACATGAGTTTATGGCAATTGTTGAGCTCCGGCGGGGCAACGGTCAATGTACTTCTAACCTTGTCGGTCCTCTCTCTGGCGATCATTGTGGAGCGGGTTATTTATTATTATTACTGCACACGGGTCGGGCGTGAAGCGTTGATGGAGCTGGTGACAAGAGAGGTTCGCAAGGAGAATATCCCGAAGGCGCTTGATATTTGTAAAGGGGCCGATACTCCGGGCAGCCGGGTGGTTGGCGCCGGGGTTCAACGCAAGGGCACCAGCCTGGAAGAGATCGAGAATTCCATGGAACGTCAGATGATGATCGAGGTTTCCCGTTTGGAGAAAAGGATCAGCATTGTCGGTACCATCGGGAGCACCGCGGTCTATATCGGCCTTTTCGGGACGGTTTTGGGGATCATCAAGGCGTTCCAGGACATTTCGCAAAAGGGCGCCGGCGGCGTGAGCGTGGTCATTAACGGGATCGCGGAGGCGCTTATTTGTACCGCGGTGGGCCTGTGCGTGGCGGTGCCTGCGGTCATCGCGTATAACTATTTCATTAAAAAGATCGAGGACCTTCAGAGAGACATGGAAGTCTGCGCGTCTGAGACAGTGGACCTTCTTAGAGTCAAGGCATGATACGACATCACCGCCGGCAGCGGTTTGTTGCCGAGATCAATATTACGCCTTTTACGGATGTGATCCTGGTGCTTCTGATCATCTTCATGGTGGCGGCGCCGGTCATTTATCAGTCGAATATCAAGGTCAAACTGCCGAAGGTCAAGGCTCCCGTGCAGCAGGAGACCGGGCGTCAAATGCGGGCGGTCATTACGATCACGACCGAAGGCATGGTTTATCTGAATGACAAACTGGTCACCCAGGCGGAATTAAAGGAGAAGATCGTTACAATGCACCGGGAAGAGCCGGGGATGAGCGTGAATCTTCGGGCCGATCAACAGACGCGCTTTAAAGATGTTGTTGATGTTTTTGATCTGCTGACAGAATTGGGCATCGGTAATTTGGACATTATGGCAGTACATACGGAATAACCTCCTTCACCCCCGGGGTGGGGATGGTCGGATCTTAGAAAGAGAGATCGGATGGCTTCAGCACTGTTGAATTTTCTTATTTTGTTCCCTTTGGCGGTTGCGCTGGTCATTGTGCTTGTTCGCAAAGGGTCGCTTTTCCCGCTTGTTATTTATCCGGCATCCGCCGTGTTGATCGGGGCCAGTTGTTTATTGGTTGGCCTTTCGGCAGGCGGTAAGCCCATATTGATCCCGGCGCATTTCGGCTGGGTTGAACCGGTGATGCTGGCGGTGGAAGGGGTTGTTTCCGCGTATCTGCTGTTCTTAGCGTTAAAACAGCGCGACTGGGCTGTAAGCGCGCTGGTGGTTATCCAGTCTATCCTTTTGTTCGGGTTCCATTTCGGGACAGGGCATTCCGCTCATGCCGGGGCCAATCTCTTTTTTGATCTTTTCTCGGTCGTGATGGGGTTGATCGTAGGGATCGTTGGCACCCTGATCGCGGTGTTCTCCGTCGGATATATGCGGGACCTTCATAAGCATTCCGGTGATCATGCGGGGCACGCTATCCCTGACAACCGCCCGGTTTTTTTTGGTATTATTTTCCTCTTTCTTTCCGCCATGTTCGGTGTTTGTTTTTCCAATAATCTTTTATGGCTCTTCTTTTTTTGGGAGATCACGACGGTCTGTTCCTTCCTGATGATCCGCTATAAAATGGACGATATTTCCGTGAAGAACGCTTTCTGGGCCCTGCGCTGGAATCTTTTGGGCGGGCTGGCTTTCTTGCTCGGCATTATTTATCTTTACCATACACAGCATACGATCGAGCTCGACAAGTTGTTGTCGCTGCCCAAGGCGCTGGTCATGTTGCCGCTGGCACTGATCAGTTTCGCCGGGCTTACCAAATCCGCTCAGCTGCCGTTCTCATCCTGGCTGGTAGGGGCGATGGTGGCGCCTACGCCGGTGTCCGCGCTTTTGCATTCGTCGACCATGGTCAAGGCGGGTGTTTATATTGTTTTGCGGTTTGCAGCTTCTCTGGAAGGGACATTGCTGGGGATGGTCATTGCTTTAGTCGGGCTGGTTACATTCCTTATCGGTTCATTCATTTGCATCAGTCAGAATGACGCGAAAAAGGTGCTGGCGTATTCGACCATTGCGAATCTCGGGCTTATCATCCTGTGCGCCGGCATTGGGACGTATGAAGCGGTGTGGGCCGGGATCCTTCTTATCGTATTTCATGCTGTATCCAAAGGGCTGCTGTTCCTTTGCGTCGGTTCGATCGAGCACAAGCTGGGCAGCCGGCAGATCGAAGATATGTCGGGGCTGGTCATTCGCCTCCCGAGGCTTGCGTTCATGCTGGAGATCGGGATCGCGGGGATGTTCCTGGCACCTTTCGGGATGCTCATCAGTAAATGGGCTGTCTTGCGTGCGATCGTGGATTACAATCCCCTGTTCGCCATTTTTCTTATTTACGGAAGTGCGGCGACCTTGTTCTTCTGGGTGAAGTGGCTGGGCAAGATCATTAATGTTGAGAAGCCTTATACGAATATTGAGACCGGTATTTCCAGAAGCCAGTGGATCCCGATGGGCGCGCTGACGGGGTTGACCCTTTTGATCTGTGCCTTGTTTGCGCCATTCGCCGTGGTTTTTATTGATCCGTATATTGTTGCGTTGTATGGGCATTCGATGTCCCTGGGTGCGGGTAATATGGCTATCATGACGATCATGTTGTCCATGATAGGGTTTTTCCCGCTGGCGTTCCTGAATTACGGCCGCGGGGTCAAGGTTTCGCCGCCTTATTTGGCCGGTGCCAATGTGGGGGAACTCGGCCAGCAGTTCCGTGATTCCATGGGCGGCGTGAAAGCGATGCACATGAAGAATTTTTATATGGAAAATTATTTTAGCGAGGCACGCTTGATGCGCCTCGGAGTCCTGGTGACCGTTGTGTTTTTGATCGCGATGATCGCGATCGGGGGGATGTAAGATGAGCTGGTTTTCAGGCATTGCCTATATTCTTTTTGCGCCGTTTCTTGGCGGGATCATCGCGGGCCTTGACCGCAAGATCTCGGCGCGTTTGCAGGGGCGTATCGGGCCGCCGCTTTTTCAGCCTTTTTATGATGTCGGCAAGCTGTTTCAGAAAGAGACCCTGGTCGTTCGCCAGTCCCAGCATCTTTATATGGAATTCTTTTTTGTCCTGATGGTTTTTTCAGGCGCGATCTTTTTTTCGGGCGGGGACCTGCTTCTGGTGATCTTCGCATTCACGATGGCCGGTGTTTTTTTCGCGCTGGGCGGGTACAAGGCCAGTTCGCCGTACAGCTTTATCGGCGCGCAGCGCGAGGTCCTGCAGATGATGTCGTATGAGCCGGCCGTATTGCTGGCGGCGGTGGGGATGTATATGGTCACCGGCAGTTTCCAGGTGGCGAAGATCATTGAGTATCCGCATCCTTTGATCGCGCAGCTGCCGGGATTGTTCCTGGCGTTCTTTTTTATCCTGCCGATCAAGTTCCGCAAGTCGCCGTTCGACCTGGCGACATCGCATCATGCGCATCAGGAGCTTGTGAAGGGGATCACGACCGAATTCTCGGGCCGGACGCTCGCGCTCATCGAGATTGCGCACTGGTATGAATATGTTTTTGTGCTCGGGATCGGGTATCTGTTCTTCGCATCGAATGTCTGGTTCGGGCTTTTGATGACGCTGGTTATTTTTGAACTCTTACTGGTGGTGGATAATGCCACGGCGCGCGTGCGCTGGCAGGCCATGTTGGGCAGCGCCTGGGTGGTGGCGCTTGTCGCCGGGGGATTAAATATCATTTATCTGATGTGGATGAAGGGCTGAAAAAATGGGCATGCTTTCCAGGTCACCATGGGTTATTCATTATGACGGATCGAGCTGTAACGGCTGCGATATCGAGGTGCTGGCGGCGCTGATGCCGCGTTTTGACGTGGAGCGGTTCGGCGTGGTGAATACGGGCAACCCGAAGCACGCGGATATTCTTCTTTTGACCGGTTCTATTAACGAGCAGAACAAACCGGTAGTGTTGAATATTTATAACCAGATGCCGGAGCCGAAAGTGGTGCTGGCGGTCGGTATTTGTGCCACATCGGGAGGGATCTTCCGCGAATGTTACAATGTCCTGGGCGGTGTGGACAAGGTGCTTCCGGTGGATGTGTATGTTCCGGGCTGTGCGGTCCGTCCTGAATCGATCATCGATGCGGTGGTCAAGGGCGTCGGTATATTGGAAGAAAAACGCGCTGCTTTTAAGGCAGCAGGGAAGGCATAATTATGGCGCAACAGCAGATCATTGAAATTACTCCCGCGGAGCTGATCGAAAAGGTGTCCGCTATGAAAGCCCAGGGCCAGCGGCTGGTGCAGATCTGCTGCAGCAAGCTGCCGGACCATCTGGAAGTGGCGTATTCGTTCGACAAGGATTTTGCTTTTCTCAGTTATCGCCTGACGCTGGCCGATACGTCCACGCCGGTTCCGAGCATCAGCAAGATCTACGGCAATTCATTCCATTACGAGAACGAGATCCATGACCTTTACGGCGTCGAGGTTAAGGGGATATCGATCGATTTTAAGGGGAACTTTTATCGGACAGCGCTTAAGACCCCGTTCAATTGCGCGCCGGAGGGGGAAGTGAAGCCATGAGTGAGCGCACCATTATCCCTTTTGGCCCGCAGCATCCGGTCCTTCCCGAGCCCATTCATCTTGACCTGGTGGTCGAGGACGAGAAGGTCATTGAAGCGATCCCCTCCATTGGTTTCATCCATCGCGGGCTGGAGCGGTTGGTCGAGAAGAAAGATTATGTGGATTATGTTTATGTCGCCGAGCGCATTTGCGGCATTTGCAGTTTTATCCATGGCCTGACCTATTGCATGGCCATTGAGGAGCTCATGAAGGTCCAGGTGCCGGACCGCGCGCAGTACCTGCGGATCATCTGGTCGGAGCTTTCCCGGATCCATAGCCATTTGCTGTGGCTGGGCTTGACCGCAGACAGTTTCGGGTTCGAGAGCATGTTCATGCAGTCCTGGCGTTTGCGCGAGCAGATCCTTGATATTATCGAAGAGACCACGGGCGGCCGTGTTATTTTCGGGTCGGCCAAGATCGGCGGGGTCCGCCGGGATATATCGTCGGTCAAGATGGACGAGATCATGAAGAAGATGAATGTGTACCGCAAGGACATTGCGCAGCTTTGCGAGCAGTTCATGAAAGACCAGACGGTCAAGCATCGCATGCAGGGCGTTGGCCTTCTTTCCCGGGCGGATGCCATCAGCCTTGGCGCTGTCGGGCCAATGCTGCGCGGCAGCGGCATTGCCCAGGATATCCGTTCGACGGGTTATTCGGGGTATGACAGGATCGGGTTCACGCCTGTTACGGAGACGGCCGGTGATTGTTACGCCCGTTGTATGGTGCGCATGCGCGAGATGGATGCTTCTTTTGTGATGATCGAGCAATGCGTCGGGAAGATGACCGACGGCCCGATCGAGGTCAAGGTGACAGGCAATCCTGCGGGTGAATTCTTTATGCGCAGCGAGCAGCCCCGCGGCGAAGCGATCTATTATGCAAAAGCCAATGGTACGAAGTTCTTGTCGCGCCTGCGGGTGCGTACGCCGACGTTCGCCAATATCCCGCCGCTGCTGGCCACGCTGGCCGGTTGTCAGCTGGCGGATGTTCCGGTGATCGTTCTGACGATCGACCCTTGTATCAGTTGCGCGGAAAGATAGGGAATTATGTCATTCATGGGTTTTTCCAAAGTTGTTCTGAAGAATTTGTTCACCGGGCCGGTGACCGAACGGTATCCGTTCGTTCCAAAGGTTTATCCGCAGGGCGCGCGCGGCAGCGTTAATATCGAGCTTGAAAAATGTATCTTTTGCGGCATCTGCCAAAAGAAATGTCCGACGGCCGCTATTGCGGTGACCAAAGAACCCAAGTCCTGGGAGATCGACCGTCTGCGCTGTATTTCCTGTAATTATTGTGTTGAGGTCTGCCCCAAGAAGTGCCTGGCGCTGGACACCAAATACGCGCCGGTTTCGACGGCTCGTTCCAAAGACATGTTTAAAGCCGTCCAGTCGGCCGGATAATCCATGAGTGTAGGGGCGACCCGATGGGTCGCCCGGCGATCTGACGTTAATTCGAATGGAGTTTTATATGCATGAATCCCATCAGGTCCAGCATCTGGTCGCTCACGCCCAGAAGATGATCGCGGAAAAGAAGATCGTAACGCCATCGGCTGTTACGGTCGTGGTCGGCGAAGCATTGGGCTTCGATGAAATGTCGATGCGCCTTCACTGGGAAGAATTCGTCGACGGGACTTCGCTGGAAGGGGTGAAGCTCGTGGTTTTGTTCGTTCCTGCCAAGCTTCAGTGCCCTGCCTGTTCGGGATTGTTTCCCAAGAAGGGCTCCCAGATGTCCTGTCCGAAATGCCAGGTCCTGGGCAAACCTACGGACTCCGGCAAAGAGTTCTTTATTGAATCGATCACAGGTTAACGGATCCCATGTGCTACGCCATTCCCGGTCGGGTCAAGGAGTTCGTCGGGGGCAAGTTCGCGGTCGTTGATTATTTCGGGGAAGAGAAGAAAGCGATCAATGAACTGACCAACCTGAAGGTCGGGGATTATGTGTATGCCCAGGGCGGGTTCGTGATCAGCCGGGTGTCGGCGCGTGAGGCCGAGGCGACCCTGTCCACCTGGAAAGACCTGTTTTTTGAACTGCAGGAATTGGACGCGAAGTCCAGCCAGCTGACCCCCTGGGGGAAGAAGCGATTCGACCGTGTGCGCGCGATGATGGACGCGGCTGCGGCAGGGGAAAAGCTTTCGTCAGAGGATATCCTTTATCTGCTCAGGATCAAGGATCCCGCGGAGCGCGAATTTTTCCTGAGCGCGGCGAACAATCTGCGCCAGAAGCATCACAGCAATTCCTGCTGTGTGCACGGGATCGTTGAGATATCGAATCATTGTGCCCAAGGGTGCCATTATTGCGGTATTTCATGTTTGAGCGAGGAGCTGACGCGCTACCGGATGACGGCCGACGAGATATTCGAGGCGGTACGCGTGGCGGTCGAGGAATACGGGTTCAAGGCGCTGGTCTTGCAGAGCGGGGAGGACCCCGGGCGCACGATCGATGAGCTGGTTGATATTGTCGCCGAGGTCAAGCGGCGTTTCGGTGTGCTGGTCTTTATCAGTTTCGGCGAGGTCGGCCGTACGGGGTTAAGCCGTCTCTATGAGGCCGGCGCGCGCGGGCTTTTGATGCGGTTTGAGACATCATCACCTGAAATGTATGAACGGCTTCATCCGGGCTGCAAACTTTCGGACCGCCTCGCGGAGATCCGTCATGCCGCCGAGCTGGGGTATCTGATCCTGACCGGTTCGCTGGTCGGCCTTCCCGGGCAGACGGCCGAAGATATTGTCCGTGACCTGGAGCTCGCCCGTGACCTGAATGTTGAAATGCTTTCCCTGGGCCCGGTGCTGCCGCATCCGGTGACGCCTTTCGCGAAAGTGGCACGGCCTTCGGTGGATGATGTTATCGGAGTGTTGGCAGCGGCGCGGTTCGTTCTTCTGGCGCAGGCCAAGATCCTGGTCACGACGGGGCTTGAAACGCTGGATCCCCGGGCGCGGCGTGAAGGGCTGATGGCCGGGGCCAATTCGGTGATGCTCAATGTTACGCCTGTCGACCGGCGTGCGTTGTATGATATTTATCCTGGCCGGGCGCATCAGGATGATCCGCTGGGCGAGCAGATCAGGGTGACGAAAGAACTTTTGGAGAGTATCGGCCGTGCGCCGACGGATTTAAGTGTCGGAACGTCATCCTGACGGCCATAGGCCGGAAGGATCGCGGATTTTTATGAAGTTTATGTTTTTCGGGCTTCAGAATGTTATCGTCTGCTCAGACAGCACGTCCATCCTTTGGGAGTAATGAAGAACGGGTGGAAGGATGGCCGTGAACTCGCATCCGATAACATTCTTTCGCCCTAAGTTAATGTAACTAAATACAGGAGATCCAAAATGCATATTCCAAGTTCAATGTTACACGGCGCGGTTTGTCCCGTGACCGTCGCGGTCGGTGCGGCGGGTGTTGGTGCGGCGCTTTATGTTGCCCGCAAAGCGAATGAAAGTCCGACGGCGGCGAAATTCGCGGCTGTAACGGCCATGATCTTCGCTTTGCAGATGTTGAATTTCCCGGTCCAGAATGGCACCTCGGGCCACTTGCTGGGGGGGATGCTGGCGGTCGCCTTCCTGGGTATCCCCTGGGCTGTTCTTTCTATGTCTTTGGTTTTATCAGTGCAGGCGATATTCTTCGGAGATGGGGGAGTGAATGCGTTGGGGGCCAATATTATCAATATGGGCCTGATCGGCGCAGGTGCTGCGGGGTTGTTGTTTAATTTTTTGCAGGGCAGGAAGTTTTCCAGGACGGCTGCGCTTGCGGTTGCTTCCATGGCTTCAGTCTTGACAGCGGCGTTGGCTTGTTCCGTCGAGATCTCTTTAGCGGGTACGGTGTCTTTTTCCAGGGCTGTCGCAGCAATGTTGTCTGTGCATGCCTTGATCGGTACCGGGGAAGCGGTCTTGACCGTGGTCCTGGTGGCGGTGATCAGCGCGGTAGCGCGCAAGTGGGCTGCGAATGAAATGCCGGTGGCGATCGCGTCATTGATCGTGGCGGTGGTTGCGGCGATGCTAAGCCCTTTTGCCAGTAATTTTCCTGACGGGTTGGAATGGGTTTCAGCGAAGATGGCTTTTATCAGTTTCAAGGGTGTTCAATTTGCCGCGTTGTTCCCCGATTATCAGGTTCCTGCCATCGGCGGGTCGTTATCGACTGTTTTGGCCGGGCTGATCGGGGTCGGGATCGTTCTGGCTGTAGCTGCCTTAATGGCGAAGGCGATAGCTCATTTTCCCATGAAACGCATCGACTAGGGGCTTGGGGTGTGCTAAAATTTCAGCATACTTGTTAACGGAGGTTTTTTATGAATAATATTGCTCGATCGTTAATGGCCGTTGTGATGTCGATCGTTATTGCCGGTGCTTTTTCCGGATGTGTTCCGTTATGGGTTGGCGCTGGTGTGGCGGGTATTGTCGGCGGGTATGCTGTCAGCCCCGATACAGTGGAGGGCACCACGACGCACACAACGGAAGAATGTTGGGATGCCGCCAAGCAGATCGCCGGTATCATGGGCCAGGTGGTTCAGGAAGGCCCCAGCGGAAGCCAGCTGGATGCGACCATTAACGGGTCAAAGGTTACTATCGTTTTATCTGCCATTAATGTTTCGACCACAAAGTTGAGTGTCAAGGCGCGCAAGGCGTTCATGCCCAAGATCGATGTGGCCCAGGATGTTTACGCCAAGATCATCAATAGCATGGAAAAATAATGGCTTTCCTTTTTGTCGGCATTGCCTCCGGAGCATTGCTTGGCCTTTTTCTGGGGGCCAAGGCCGCGGTCCTCAAGCCTTTCGGCGACATTTTCCTTAATCTTCTTTTTACCGCTGTTGTCCCGCTGGTCTTTTTTTCCATTTCATCCGCCATCGCTTCAATGACCGATGCCCGCCGCCTGTTGCGCGTGATGGGCTGGATGATGTTCTTTTTTGTTTTGACCGGTATTATTTCATCGGCTTTGATGATCGGCGCGGTATGTATTTTCCCGCCTTTTACGGGGGCGCCCTGGGCTTTGCCTTTGGGCGGGGCGGGTGCCGCCGCGATGAATACCGGGGACGCATTGGTCCGCGCGTTCACGACCCCTGATTTTACGGATATCCTTTCGAAGAAGAATATGCTGGCCATGATCATCTTTGCGCTTTTGGTGGGTGCGGCCACATCCGCTTCGGGTGAAAAAGGGGCGCCATTCGCGCGGCTTTTGTCTGCGGGTAATGAGGTGATGGGCCGGGTGATCGGGTTCATTATGCTTTACGCGCCCATCGGGTTAGGGGCGTATATCGCGTATCTGATAGGGGTGATGGGGCCTCAGTTGATGGGGTCTTATGCCCGTGTTGTGGTTTTATATTATCCGATGGCGCTGGCGTATTTTGCCATTGCGTTCTCGTTGTATGTCTTTTGGGCCGGAGGGCGGCGGGGGTTAATAAGTTTCTGGTGCAATATCCCTTCCACGGCATTGACGGCGCTGGCTACCGGGAGCAGTGTGGCGACGATCCCTGTGAACCTGGCGGCGGCAGAAAAGATCGGGGTCAAAGAAGATATCCGCGAAGTGGTGATCCCTTTGGGCGCGACCATTCATATGGAAGGGTCGTGCCTGGCGGCGATCGTCAAGATCGCGTTCCTGTTCGGGCTTTTTCAGATGCCGTTCACCGGATGGAATGTTTGGCTGACGGCGATCGGGATCGCGGTGCTGGCGGGAACGGTCATCAGCGGGATCCCCGCCGGAGGGATGCTGGGGGAGCTGTTGATCATTACGTTGTACGGGTTCCCGATCGAAGCGCTGCCGCTCATTACGATGATCGGGACGATCGTTGATCCGCCGGCGACCATGCTTAACGCAGTGGGTGATAATGTTACCTGCATGATGGTTTCCCGTCGTTTGCAGGGCCGGGATTGGATGAACGTCATCCCGAACGAAGTGAGGGATCGCAATGTCTAACGCCGTGAAGGCCGTACTCTTAGGTCTACTTCTTGCGGTTTCTTGCTCCTCCTGCGCCACGCTATCCCAGCGTTCCTGGACACCTCCGCCGGACCTGCTTGGGTCGTCGGTCACGCAGGCCGTGGTTGTCCGCCCGTCGGGATCAGGGGACGATCTTCATGCCATGCTGACGTTATGGAACAAGGACGAGGCTTCCGGTGAATGGAAGCGGGCCCTTGGGGCCTGGCCTGTTGTGGTCGGCCGCAACGGATTCGCTTCGGTCGATGAAAAGCATGAAGGCGACGGCAAGACGCCTTCTGGGATATTCCCTCTTGGGCCGGCATTCGGACGGGCGGCGGCGTTACCGACAGGCCTGGCGTATCAACAGGCCGGGAGGGATGACCGTTGGGTGGATGATCCGGCTTCCGCGCAGTATAACCAGTGGGTGAAAGGCGATGTTAATGCGGCCTCATTTGAGGCGATGTTGCGTGAGGATGGCCTTTATGACGCGGGTATCGTGGTGCAATATAACATGCTTCCTGTCATTCCAGGCCGGGGCAGCGCGATCTTTTTGCATATCTGGCGCGATAATGGCCGGAGTCCGACTGCAGGTTGTGTGGCGCTCGAAAAGCGACGGCTGCTGGAATTGTTGAAGGCGCTGGAAGCCAGGAGATCGCCGGTGGTCATTTTGGGGAAGTGAAGAGCGGGTCTGCTGCCTGGAATGATCCTCCGGAGAGCATGCTCATCGCGCGGCTTCCTCCAAGGCAGGGATCGAGCAACGGGCATTGCTGGCAGGTGGCCGGCAGGTGGTCGGTACGGTCCAGCTGTTCAAGGAGCGGATGGGCCCAGGCTGTTGCGATATCGTTCCCTAACGGGGTATTGATAAAATAGCTTGGTTTGAAGAAGCCCTTGGCGTCCCGTACGATGCGCCTGTGCCCGTCGTCAAAAATAGCGCCTGCACAGCCTTCTTTCCCCGCATTGATATTCCCTGATACGCAAAGTGGAATGGCGTTGGCGATCTCCACGTGGATCCCTTCTTTCCGCAGGCGGATAATGTTGAGAAGGAGCCCACGATAAAAGGCCTGATCCATTTGTGTGATATCGCCGGCTTTGCTGATCGGCCGGAACAGGCCCCATGATACAGGGGCGATCTTTTTGACGAGCGCCGCGAATTGCGGAAAAGTTCCATGGAGCGCGGGGGTGATCACTGTTCCCAGGCGTAATACCGGCAGCAGGGCTTTAAGGGCAAAAATATTCTTAAGCTTCTGATCGAATGCGGAGGGTGATCGGGTGTAGGCTTCGCTGGATCCATGGTCGTAACCTTGAAGCGATATCAGCGCGCAGTTGATCGTTGAGGCGAGTATCCTGATCTGGGAGGAAGATATTTCCTCCGCACTGGTATTGATGATGGTGTAGAAGCCCAGTTGATGCGCATAGGTCAGGAAAGCGCGCAGGTCGGGATGAAGCAGGGGTTCACCGCCGGTAAAACGGATGGCCGGGACCTTAAGCTCCGCGGCGGCATCGAGCGTCTCGATGATGTCGTTGATCGGAACATGTGCGGCGCGAAGGTCGGGGCTGGTACAGTACGTGCAGGACAGGCGGCATTGGCCGGTGACTTCGATGACGACCTCTGTGGGGATGGGTGGCCGGGCCATATAAGGGCTATTGTAGCACGGGCAGTCGTGCGCTTTGAATTTGAATTTGACTTTTCGGGGTATTTGTATAAAATAGCGTTCTATTTGAAGGATCGATCTGCGCCGAGATAGCTCAGTTGGTAGAGCGAAGGACTGAAAATCCTTGCGTCCCCGGTTCAATTCCGGGTCTCGGCACTTTTATCTAATAATCAGGCCTGGCTAACGCCAGGCCTTTTTATTTGGGAGGAAAAGTGCCAAGAATGTCCGCTTCTCTATTTCATCAAACAGGCGTATAATTATTCGGATAACAAATTCCAGGAGCGCGCAGTAAGGCTGTATCCCCGTGTTCGTGAACCGGAAGTTTTTGAGGGCCCTATGGCGGAAGAACAGAACGATTATCTGATCGACGGGAAATACAGCATTAATGATCTTGTGGACATGTCCAAGCTCCGCAAGATCTTTCAGATGTTCACCGATACGACAGGCTTTACGATCGGATTCCTCGATCATCCCGGCCTTAATATCCTCATCGCCACAGGCTGGCGCGATATCTGCACCAAACATCACCGGCTTTGCCCTCGCGCAGCGCAGAATTGTTTGAAAAGCAATAAACATTTATTGGATCAGTTGACCGAACAAGGCAAGATCGTTGTTGAGGAATGCGACAATGGCCTGGTTGATTGCGCGATGCCGATCATGATCAAGGGCAAGCATGTCGCCAGCCTTGCCACAGGGCAGCTTTTTTTAAAGACGCCGGACCTTAACCGGTTTCGGCAGCAGGCCAGGGTGTTCGGGATCGATGAGGTGGAATATCTGGAATCGTTGAGCCAGATCCCTGTTGTGTCCGAGCAGAACCTGAGAAATATTACCGGCTTTCTGGGGGAGATCGCCGGGATCGTTTCCGAACTCGGGTATGCGAACCTGGAGGCCAGGGAAGAGGCTTTGGTGCTTGCGATGGAGATCGAGGAGCGCAAGCGGGCCGAAGCGGCATTGCGTGAAAGTGAAGAGCGTTTCAGGATGCTCATTGAACACTCTCCGGTCGCGATGGCGATCGTGAGCATGAACGGTGTGATCGAGTTCATTAACAGGAAGGCTGTTGAGGTTTTTGGTTATTTGCCGGAGGATATCCCGACCATGGACCGGTGGTGGGCCTTGGTTTATCCCGACGAGAGTTATCGCAGCCGGGTGGTGGCGTCCTGGATGGAGCGTGTAGGGCTGGCTGTAGCGCAAGGCCATGAGATCAAAGGTGATGAATATCGGGTGACCTGCAAGGACCGGACGGAAAAGACGGTCGTTATTTTTGGTGTTCTTGTTTCTCAAAAGGTATTTGTCCTGTTCGAGGATATCACCGAGCGCAAGCAGGCGGAAGGGGTACTTTCCCGTTATCGCCGGCATTTGGAGCAGGAGGTTGAAAAAAGGACGAAGGCGTTGGCAGAGGTGAACCGTCATCTGGTCCAGTCGGAGAAGATGGCGTCCCTGGGGCGCCTTGCCGCGGGTGTTGCCCATGAGATCAATAATCCGATGGCTTATATCAGCGTCAATGTCGGCGTTCTTGATAAATATGCGGAGATCATCGAGAGCGCCCTGCAGCTTTATGCCAAGCTTGAATCCTGCCTTCCCGGTGACCTTTCGCCGGAGGCGGAGGAGGCGATACAATTTATCAGGGATTTCAGGAGCGGGGCGGACCTGGAGATGATCCTGGCGGATTTTCGCCAGCTCATTACCGAGACCAGTCATGGCGCGGAGCGGGTCAAGAAGATCATTCTTGACCTGAGGACTTTCGTGAGGGAGGACAAGGAAGAGAAGGAACTGGTGGATATTCATGAGGTTATCGATCGCGCCGTGAGCATTATCTGGAACAAACTCAAGGACAATATTGAGATCGACAAGCAATATGCCGAGATCCCCCGGGCCGTGTGTTATCCCCGAAAGATGGAACAGGTCTTTATTAATTTGCTGGCCAATGCCGCCGAGTCTATTGCGAAGAAGGGCCGGATCATTATCAGGACGCAGGCGCAAGGAGGGTCAGTCCTGGTGGAAGTGGCGGATACAGGGGGCGGGATCCGCGAGAGTGATCTTTCGTCTGTTTTTGATCTTTTCTTTACGACCAAAGAGGTCGGGCATGGCACGGGCCTTGGCCTGTCGATCGTTTATAATATTATTCAGGAGCATAAGGGTACAATTACGGTGCAGAGTTCACTGGGAGAGGGGACTGTTTTTAAGTTAAGTATTCCGATCGAGGGTTAAGCATTTCATTCGGGTTTATAGGAACAGGCGCTTTTGGGCCTGTTTTTTTATTTTAAAATAAATCATTATCTTGATGAATTGTCAATTTTCTCTGTTAAATTATAAACAATAATGCCAGAGGAGTGTGCTTTACGTCATATATCGTCACATCCAAAGGAGTATATTTATTATGAAGAAAAAGGCGTCGTTCAAAGAACAGCGGTTCTATCAAAGGGTCCCTTTCCCTTTCCCTGTGGTCTTTATTAACGGCAATGTGGGGGAGACGGTTGATGTGTCCCAGGCCGGGTTATGTGTATCTCTTGAGCGAAGGGTTTCTGACGCGCGTGTGCTTTCGTTTGATGTGGAATTCCCTTTCTCTCAAAAGAAGGTGCGGGTCTTCGGAGAGAAGGTCTGGGAAAAAATGATGGACGAGACCGGAAGATATCTGGTGGGCTTAAGGTTCATTAATCCCCGGCCGGAAGATCTTCAGCTTTTGGAAGAGGAAGCCAGCAGGAGGGATATTCTCGACGATGACGCCGTAGCAATGACGAACAGGGCCCGGGGTTATCTGATCCGCCTCAAGACCGAGTGCGACCTGTTCGATGCCCGACACAAGGACAAAAAAGAACAGCAGGTCTATTTTGATCAGCAGATCGTAACGCTGACGCTTACGTTGACCGAGCATTTGAAGTCGTTGTATGCCAAATTCCAGGCATTTGATCATGAGGAGTATTTGCTCCATCGCCATTATTACCAGATCATGCTCGGAGGCGTGCTCCTGGATAATGTGGAGGTGAACCGCCATGTGGCACACAAGCCGCTGGGGTATGCCGGTGATTTTATGCTGATCAATTATTATTATGATTTCTATGACCGGTGGCTGGGGTGTTCCATGTTCGAGAAGCTGGTCAATTCGTATTCGCTCAACCTGCTTATTTCCCGTTCTGTTGTCCGTCGGAAAGAGTATTTCAAGAACAAGATCTTGAGTATTGTCCGGGCAAGGCCCAGGGTCAGGATATTAAGTGTCGGCAGCGGGCCGGCGCGGGAACTGATCGAAATGCTGCAGGAGAACACGATCGATAATCACTTTACGTTCGTCTGCCTGGATTTCGAAAAAGAATCCATCCGGTATGTCAAAAACAAGCTTGAGGCGCTTGACCCGGCCAGGAGAAAATGCCTGACCATCAAGTATCTTAACAGCAGCCTGATGGATATTGTTAAAAGGGACGGGGTGGTTTCCAAGGAGAAATATGATCTTGTGTATTCTTCGGGCCTGTTCGATTATCTGAAAGACCGGATGGCCTCAACCGCATTGACGAACCTTTTTGCCTGCCTGAACAAGGGCGGTGAACTGGTCATTACCAACGCGAGTACCGGGAATACATACGAGCGTATGTATTATGAAATGCTCGGCGGTTGGGAATTGATCTATCGTACGCCGCAGGACATGCGCAGGATGGTGGAGCATATCCGCCACGCCAAGGGAGTGGAAGTGATGAATATAGGCGAAGAGAATTCATTCTTATTCCTGGGGATGAAAAAATGAGCTTCTGGGCTTTCAGCGGTTTGGTGAATCTGGTCACCAGCGTATTCCTGGGGATCCTGGTCTTTTCCCGTGGGCCGAGAGAGAGCAAGAATTACACCTTCGGATTGTTCTGCCTGGTGACGGCTGCCTGGAGTTTCGCGTATCTGTTCTGGCAGTTGTCCGCCGAGCATGACCGGGCGTTATTCTGGGCCAGGGCGCTGATGTTCGGCGGTATTTTTGTCCCGATCTGTTATTTTCACCATTTGATCGCGCTGGCCGGGGAAAGGGGCCGCCTTCAGTGGTTCATCCGGAGCATATATGTTTTTGGTTTCCTGTCCCTGCTCGCCGATTGTACCCCGTATTTCATTAAAGATGTTTCCGCCAGGGAACTCTTCCGGTTCTGGCCCGATCCCGGGCTGTTATTCTATCCTTTTGTCGTGATCTGGTTCGCGCTTTGTCTGGGGGAGACGGTCTATATCTTTTATCATTTAAAGCGTGCCAGGGGCGTTCAGGCGGAACAGCTGAAGTATGTTTTTATCGGAACGGTCATCGGCTGGGGGGGCGCGTTCACGAATTATCCGTTGTGGTTTGGGATACCCATACCGCCCGTCGGGAATATCGGCGTCTCCGTGTATCTGCTGGTCGTCGCCTACGCGATCGCCCGTTACCGGTTGATGGATATCCGTGTGGCGATGTCGTCGGCGGGGATCTTCCTTGGTATTTATTCGCTGACGTTCGGGGTCCCGTTCCTGCTTTATGCAAGGGGCAGCCATCTGGCCGCGCTTCTGACCGCGATCGCCTTGGCCACGCCTGCGCCGTTCCTTTATAACCGGTTGAAGAAACAGGCCGAGGACAAGATCCTCAGCGCGGAGCGGGCCGATCAGGAGGTGCTGCTGGGCGCGTCGAAGGGGTTGAGCAAGCACAAAACCGTTGATGAGATCGTTAAGTTCGTTTGTTTTATTTTTGGCAGGATCCTTAAGGCCAGGAGCCTGGCGTTTTATTTGAATGATGGCGATACGCTGGTGTTGCACGATGCTTCTCTTAATGGCGCCGGGTTCCCGAAGGAGATCCCGGCCGGCCATCCGCTGACGGGTTTTTTCAAACTTTTTAATCAGCCGCAGAATATCGATGAATTCAAACAGACGAGAAGCATCCTGGGGGGTGCGGAGATCACGGAGCTTCTTGCGAGGATACCGGCGCAGCTGGCCGTGCCGGTCATGCGCGGTGACAAGCTGATCGGGCTGATCTTTCTTGGCGCAAAGGAAGAGGATCAGGCTTATTCCATGCGTGACATGGAGGTGCTTGGCGTCATTAGCGACCAGGTGGCGCTGGCGGTCGAGAACGCGGGATACCTGGAAATGACCAAGAAGGATTTTATCGAGGTCATGCACGACCGGCGGCTGAAAGACATCGGCATCCTCGGGTCGACGATATCGCATCAGATGTGCAATCGCTTGCAAAGGGTTACGCTGGGGGTCGGCATGTTCAAGGTCAATTTTAACGAGGAGGCGCTGGCCAATGACTCGAGGGAACAGCTGGTCGCCAAGTTGCGCGAGACTTACGAGGACATGAACGTGATCGAGCGTAACGCGGTCAGCGCCGCCGAGATCTCGGATGCGCTCAAGACTTTCAGCAAGCCCGGCGTGGATCCGGCGGTTGTCGCGTTCAGGCGCCTGATCAAGATCGCCCGGGACCTGGTGGATGCCAAGCACAAACAGTTTGTTTACGAATTCATCGCGGAGTTCCCGCAAGACCTTGTGCTTTATGTTAATGAGCCGTCCATGCAGGATGTTTTCTTCAATGCGTTCGATAACGGGCTTGACGCGATCAAGATGAAAATGAATGACCCCGCGGCAAGGCTGGAAGGGTTTCGGCCGAGGATCACGGTCAGGGCCAGGAAACAGGGGGAGAAAGCCCTGATCGAGATCGAGGATAACGGGATCGGATTTAAACCGGAAGACCAGGACAAGATGTTCATCCCGTTCTTTACCACCAAGGGGTCGGATAAAGGCACGGGCCTGGGGCTTCATGCGATGCGGGAGCTGGTCCGTCGTAACGGCGGGGCTATCGATATCGCGTCAGAATATTTACAAGGGGTGAAGGTGGCGATCACCTTGCCGGTGGCCGACGGGAAAGTTTAACGGGGAGAAGGACATGCGTATTCTTTTAGTCGATGACGAGGTCGAGCTTTCGGGGCTGCTGGCCCGTTTTCTGAAAGCGGAAGGCTTTGCGGATGTGGATACGGTTGACGGCCCCGAGGCGGCAGTCCGGCATATTGAAACGCACAAGCCGGATTTTGTGTTCCTGGATATTAACCTGAACGCGGCCATGAACGGCATGGATGTGCTCCGGCGCGTTCATGCGACCACGCCGGAAACAATGGTGTGCATGGCGTCTGCTTATCGGGAGGAATACGAGCAGTCATCGCTGGAGCAGGGGGCGATGTGGTTCCTCAAAAAGCCCGCGACGGTCGATGACCTTCTGGCGGTCGTCCGTTCCGTGGAAAAGTAACCGGGGGAGAGTTATGGTGACATTAAGAAGCCAGTATCATGATGTTGGCAACAAGATCAACACGGCGCTTATGGGGGTCGGGATCGCCAAGAGGTCCATGGAGACGCTGGAGGTGTCGGCACAGAACCAGGAGGTCATCAAGGATTCGATCTCCTGTTGTTCCGCGGCCGAGAAGGCCCTTCTGGAGCTTGACAGGTCGATGGCGCGCCTGAAAAGCCTGTCGTACCGTTTCACGGATCCCGATGCCGGGATCGGGGATCAATTGTGAAGATGACAACACCCAGGATACTGATTGTTGACGATGATCCAGAGGTGCGGGCGAACATTGCCGGCTTCCTAAGCAAGCGCCTTGCGTGTGTGATCGTGGAAAGGCCGGATGGCAAGGAGGCTTTGGAGCTTATTGACAGGGAAGAGTTCCATGTTGTCCTTCTGGACCAGAATATGCCTGGTATCGACGGGTTCACGATTCTCGAGCATGTCAGGCGCCATTGCCCTTTGACGGTGGTGATCATGGTCACCGGCCTGGGCGGCCCGGCGCAGTCGCATAAAGTGGAAAGCCTGGGCGGGATCTACATGTCCAAGCCTATTTCGCTCAAGGCGCTTTTGCTGACCATCGAGCGTGAACTCGACAAACGCGGCGGGTTCAGTTTCAGGTTGTCTTGATATTTCTTTAGAGGAAGGCCAATGGAGAATTTGTTAAGAAGATTCACCCGGTGTTTTGGGTATGACATTATCCCATCCGAGCGCATGGATGATGCTTATTTTGCCGGCGTTATCCCTTATATCACCACCGAACAGAAAAAGGTCATTGATCGGTGTAAGCCATTTACACAGACGGGCCGTGAAAGGCTTTTTGCACTCATTCGCAGTGTCGAATATCTTGTCCGTAATAATATCCCCGGTGCTATGGTGGAATGCGGGGTTTGGAAGGGCGGTTCGGTAATGGCGATCGCGATGGCCCTGGATTATTTGCAGCGATCACGCGATCTGTATCTTTTTGATACGTTTACCGGAATGCCTCCCGGGGAGAAAATGGATATTGACCTGGATGGGCATGATGAGGCCTGGTATCGCGGACAAAAAATTGTTCAGGACAGGGGTGGTTTGTGGAATGAGTCGTCTTTGTCCGAGGTGAAGGAGAATATCGCCAGGATCGATAGTGCAAAACAGCGGTTTTACTTTATTCAAGGGAAAGTGGAAGAGACCCTTCCTCAACAGTCGCCGGAATCAATAGCATTATTGCGGCTTGATACGGATTTCTACGGCTCCACCAAACATGAGCTTGTTCATCTTTTTCCACGTTTATGCCGTGGAGGCGTTCTTATTGTTGATGATTACGGGCATTTTTTGGGTTCTCGGCAGGCGGTGGATGAGTATTTTCGGGATAACGATATCCGGATGCTTATGCATCGCGTGGATTATACGGGAATTGTAGGGATCAAAGGGTAGCCATGATCTCCGGCGCCAGGTAAAGGTCGCTGTTTGACGACGGGGAGTGGATGATATAAAGCACGCTGGTCCCCTTGTAGGCGTTCTCAAAAGAATGCCGCTGGCGCGCGTCGAATGAAAAAGCCGCGCCTTTGTAGAACGTCTTCTTTTCCTCGCCCAAAGCTCCTGTCAGAGATAAATGTACGCCTCCCATAATGACCGCGCACCATTTGACGGATCTTGGTCCGTCGGGCCTGTCCTGTTCTTCAGACGTGCGGCCGCCGCGCTTGAGGATGAGCTTGCTGGGCATGAATGGCAGGCCGTTCTCCATTGCCCGCAAGACCGCTTTGTCATTATAGGTAAAAGCGCCGAGCGTTTCTTCCTGCTCAAGCTGTTCCGAGTCAGTACCGGCACGCAGGTCGGAGGTGCGGGTCCCCAGGATAATGGCGATCTGATTCAAGGTGCGTTCCCTGGCACGGGCGTGATCGTTGACGATCTGTGAGAGGGTGCGGTAATTGACGGCTTTGTCCTCAAAGATCGAGGCCAGTTCACGATGGAAAGCGCTGATATTCTTGTAGCGGCTTTCTTTTATAAGTTGTCGGATCTTTGCTCCAAGTTTCATATAGTAAATATATCTACCGCAGAACGGGAAGTCAAGTTTATTTATGATGTTTTTTCCATTTCGTCAAACAAAATAATCATTTAAATATTAAGTATGCTTGTAAGTCATTGCGGATAAATATATTACGTATAATGATGTTTTATTCTGTCTGACCTTGACAAACATCATAATATGTGGCATCTTTGTATAAAATGCATAAGAATGTAACAGAAAGGAGTCTCGTATGTTCGATCATTTCAGATCTGACAGGTGGAGGGAGCGTTTTTATAACGATCCGGTGCCGGGAGATTCGTTCCCGCATCCGTTCTTTCTTGAGGATCGCGTATGAAAGTGCTGATGATACTCAATCAGAATACGAAAGAAATGCGGGTCCTGGTTAATTTAAAGGAGCGGCGGATGAAAAACATGGTCATCGCCCTGTTGGAAGAGGATCGCGGGCGCGAAGCGTTCGAGCTGCTGCGTTCCAAAGCGGAAGTAGAGGCGTATTTTCCTTTAGGCGCCAGGCCCAAAGTCCGGCCGGATGTGACGCTGTTCGAGGATATGTGCCGTTAGGCCGCTTATTGGTTGTATTCCCTCGATGCTTGTGCTAATCTTTTTTTATGCCTAACGCAAGGATCCTTGTCGTCGAGGATGAGCCGGATGTCTGCGCGGCCCTGCATTCTTTCCTGGGCCGGCGCGGCTACGAGGTCTCGACCACGGCCAGCGGCGCCGAAGCCCTGAAGCTGATCGGCGTGATCCGCCCGGACCTTGTCCTTCTTGATGTGACCCTTTATGAAATGAACGGCCTCGATGCGCTTAAAGAGCTGCGCAGGAGCGACGTCCGGACCAGGGTCATTGTGATCACCGGCCAGGCCCTGGAAGAGGAAAAGGCCGGTGAAGTGCTGTCCCTGGGAGTTGTTGCGGTGCTTCATAAACCGGTGTCTTTGGCGTGCCTGGAAGCGCTGGTCGTCGAGGCTCTGGGGCGGGAGGGGGCGCCTGTTCCTGCGGTTATCAGCCGCGGGGCGTTCTTTAAGGAAGCGGAGGGCCCGGACCTGCATAAGGTAGCCAATCTGCTTGGAGTGATCCGGAACTCATGCGAAGCGTTTGTCTGTGACGAGGAAGAGGGGTTCCATCGGGCCGGGACGGCGGATGAAATAGGGGGAAAGTCGGCGCGCGTGATGCGCGGCGTGATCGAGAATGTCGACCGGATCAGTCAATGTTTGGGGGGAAAAGATGCCCGATGAACGTCCGTGGTTCTTCAAGGACAGCGTTGTCATTATGGCGGTGCTGGGTTTGCTGGTGATCGCGCTTCCGATGGTGTGGTTCAGTCCGTATTATTCCCTGCGCCGCAAGGTCATTGTTTCGGTCATTGTGCTGGTGGCAACCTATTATTCCTGGCAGGGGACCGTAGGCGCGTTCAAGATGCTCGAGCCTTACAAAGATTATTTGAAGTAGGGGGGCGGGCGGCCTTTCCGACGGGAATGTGATGTTAATCAGGGGTTAACAAAAGATGATTTTGTTAATCAGCACTTGACAAGGCCTGCAAAGTGTTGTATCTTCTTCCGATCAACAAGGAGATCCATGAGCGTTATCGGTGCAAGTATCAGGCGTTTAAGGGAAGAACAGGATATGACCCTCCGGGCCCTGGCCAAGGATGTCGGGATCAGTCCCAGTTTCCTGTCCCAGGTCGAACAGGGCAAGGCATCGCCCTCTTTGGCCACCCTTAAGTCTATTGCGACTGAATTGCAGACGACTGTTGGCCGCCTGATCGATGATGACGGGGCCCAGAATGAGGACCGGCTTGTGACCACGGAACGGCAGCGCAAGGCGTTCAAGCAGTCCGGGAGCGGCGTCCAGATGTATCTGCTGTCGGAATCGAATCCGCACAAGCAGATGCAGCCTTTGCTCATGAAGCTGGGGAAAAGCGCGGCGTCGGGGGAGTCCACGTATTCGCATTACGGCCAGGAATTCGTCCTGGTCTTGAAGGGGTCTTTGGAGATCACATTAGGAGACAAGAACCATACGATCAGGAAGGGCGACAGCATTTATTTTAATTCCAGCACGCCCCATTCGTTCAAGAATATGTTCAAGGGAGAGACGGAAGCGCTTTGGGTCGTGACCCCGCCCAGTTTTTAACGGATTTTTTTTGACCCCGTTGTTAACCTGTGCTTTATTTTGTTAACTAATACTTAATATATGTGAAACGCCTTCCTGCCATGCGGGCAGCGGCCTCACAACACAAAGGAGCGGACCATGAATAACGCAAAGAGTACCAGATTAAGAACGACAGGGGGAGCAGTGAGTTTGAACCGGCCTGGCCGCAAGGTGGCAGGCAGCCGCAGCGCGGGGTTCTATTCGACGGACAAGCACGGGAATATTTCCGTCGTCAGCCAGTCATTGGCCAGGATCCTGCAGTATTCCAGCCAGGAAGAGGTGCTGGGGCATAATATTGCGGAAAAATTCTATGAACGCAAGACGGACCGCGCGGAATTCCTCAAGAAATTATCGGAGGAAGGCTTTGTGGAGAATTACCTGGTCAAGATGCTGCGTAAGGACGGTTCCCAGGTTGTCCTTTCCGCGCACAGCACCATGTTGTGCGACAAGAACGGCGATCCGGTCGGTGTGGAGGGCATCCTTGAAGAGGTTGCCGCCATGAAGCCCGCCGGAAAGTCCAAGGAGCGCCCGATCCCCGACCTGGTCCCGGTCGATGTCAATGCTGCCAGCAGTTTTGACGGATTGATCAAGGATCCGCTGACCGGCCTTTGTAACTATCAGTATTTCATGACCTGCCTGGATGCCGAGACCCGGCGTGTCGAGCGGATCTTTCATCCGACGTCATTGATGATGATCGATCTGGATAATTTTTCCGGCTACAATCAAAAGAACGGCCGGGAAAAAGGCGACGAGCTGTTAAAGGCGGTCGCGGGCCTGTTAAAGGTGAATTTGCGTACGACGGATATTCTTTGCCGTCAGGCCCAGGACCAGTTCCTGGTGCTCCTGCCGGAAACGAACAGGGATGAGGCGATGAGCCTGGCAAAGTCGGTCAAGGATGCGATTCAGGCGGCCATGACGGATAATGGCATTACCATCAGCATCGGGATGTCCCGTTTTATCGTTGGCATGACCATTCAGGAATTCTTTCTGCAGGCGAATCTGGGGGTTTACATGGCCAAGGCGGCCGGCAGGAACGAGGCGTGTTTCTACGGATAAAAATTAAAGGAGCATTTTATGTACATGGATGTCATTAATCGCATCCGGGATAAGGCCAGGCTTGATCCCAAAAGGATCATTTTCCCTGAGACCAAGGACCCGAGGGTGCTTGAAGCGGTCGAGATCATTCGTTCCGAGGGGATCGCGGAGCCGCTTTTGTTCGCCAGGGAAGACATGGAGGAGTTCCAGAAGGAACAATTCGCCTATTTGCTTTATGAATACCGCAAGGGCAAAGGGCTTACGCTGGCCAAGGCCAGGGAGTTCATGGAGGACCAGCATTTTTACGCAGCCATGATGTTGCGCTGCGGTTTTATCGACGGCATGGTGACCGGCGCGGCGCATTCGACGGCGGATGTTATGCGTGCCGTCATTTACTGCCTGGAGATCAATGACCGGATCGGGCTTGTGACGAGCGCGTTCCTGATGGCTGTTCCCGACTGTGTTTATGGCGAAGAGGGTGTGATGTGTTTCGGGGATTGCGGGGTCATCCCGGACCCCACCAGCGCCCAGCTGGCGAAGATCGCGGTCTCCGGCGCCCAGTTCTTCCAGGATGTCATGGACAAGCCCGCGCGGGTGGCCATGCTCAGTTTCTCGACCAAAGGCAGCGCCAGCGGGGAATTGGTTGAAAAAGTCCGTCGATCGGTTGAACTTGCCAAGGATCTGAAGAAAGACTTCTTTATTGATGGCGAGCTTCAGCTCGACAGTGCTTTGGTGCCCGAGGTCGCGGCGCTTAAGCTCAAGAGCAGTGATGTGGCTGGTAAGGCAAACGTTCTTATTTTCCCAACGCTCGACGCCGGGAATATCGGCTACAAGCTGACCGAACGCCTCGCGCATGCGCGCGCCATCGGCCCCATTATTCTGGGCACGCTTCAGCCTTGCAGCGACCTTTCCCGCGGGTGTTCCGTGGAAGATATTGTTGATGCCACAGCGGTGACTGTTGTCCGGGCGCAGAAAAGAAGCCTGGGAAACCAAAATTCATTCGTTAACCTTGATAAACATTATGTATATTCTGGTCTTTAATGGCGGAAGTTCTTCGCTGAGCTACAAGATCTTCGACCTGCAGGGTCCGGGCAAGGCCGCCCTTGTCTTTAAGGGCAAGGCGTACCGGGTCGGGGTCCAGGGCACCGAGCGTTCTTATATCGAGAATGCCTGGAACGGGAAGGTTGAAAAAGAGATCGTTGACATTCCCGACCATAGGACAGCGGCTGCGCTCGCCGCGCGGTATATCGTCGGGCACAAGATCCCGGTGGATGCCGTCGGCCATCGTTTTGTGCATGGCGGCGAGTATTTCAAGCGGTCGGCTATCCTGGACCGTGACAGCCTGGCCAAGGTCAAAGAGTGCCTTCCGCTGGCGCCGCTGCATAATCCCATTTCATTTAACGTGATCAACGAGGCCATGCGGGTGTTCGGGGATATCCCGCATTATCTGGTGATCGATTCCGCTTTTCATTCGACGATCCCGCCGAGGGCGTATCATTTCCCTCTGCCGCAGGGGATCGTGGACCGTTTTAAATTCCGGCGCTTTGGTTTTCACGGGATCTCCTATGCGTATATTTGCGGGCGGATGCCGGAACTGCTTGACCTCCCGGCGGAGAAGTTGAACATGATCGTTTGTCACCTGGGGACAGGCGGGGCGAGCGTGATGGCGGTCGAGAATGGCGCGTCCGTGGATACGTCGATGGGATCTTCGCCCAATTCCGGGCTGATCATGAGCACCCGTTCCGGCGACATTGATCCGGCGGTCCTTTTGTATCTGGCTCAAAAGCGCGGATCAACGCCTTCGGCTATCGAGGCGATGCTGAATAATACAAGCGGGTTGCGCGGGATCTCGGGCTTTTCGAGCGATCTTACGGATATTATCGGGCGTATCGATGATCCGCAGTATGGAGAAAGGGCGAAACTCGCCCTGGAAATGTATATTTACCGCCTGAAAAGTTATATCGGAAGTTATGTTATGGCGCTGAAGGGCCGTGTGGATGCGCTGGTCTTTACGGACGATATCGGTGTCGGCAATCCGCTGATCCGTGAAAAGGTGTGCGCATCTTTAGGCTGGGCGGGTATTGTGATCGATAAAGAAAAAAATAACCGGGCTGCGTCGAATGCCGCGGCCTTTGTTCAATCTTCCTCTTCGAAGGTCGCTATTGTGAGCGTCCCAACCGAGGAAGAACTGATGATCTGCCTTGAAGGAGGCCGGATCCTGGGAGAGAAAAAATGATCGTGCTGCTGGATGCTGACAAAGAGGGCATTCATTTTTGCCTTAGAGATAATGACCGGACCATCGCGCAGGGCATGGAGCGGGAGGCCGGACTGTTCAAGAAAAGGCTGTTGCAGGTTATCGACGGGCGTGAGGTCAGCATGGTCGGGTATCTGGTACGCAACAGCAGGCCAGGCGCGGCGGTCCCCTGTTTCGGGGGGGATACGGATGCCGTGATGCGGGAGCTTGTTAATTTTTATTCTCAGTATCTGGCTGACAGCCGGCATGTCATCCTTGGCGATCCGGATCTTTATTGTAACATGCCGGAGCATGCCCGGTTGTATGCCATTCCGTTTGAATGCATTGAGGATGGGCTTTGGAAATGCGGCCGCAACGGCCTTGTTCATGAATGGACGGCCAAACGGCTTGCGTTGATCCGCGGCGTGCCGGCTTCAAGGTGCATTACGGTCTTTTTGGGCGACAGTACGGATGTTGTGGCGTTTAAAGACGGCAGGCCGGTCATGACCAGTTGTGGTTTTTCGGATTTTGACGGCATTCTTTCCAAGGGCGGTTGTGGTTCGATCGATGCTTCGATCGTTTTTCAGTTATTGGCCGCGGGATATTCCCTGGAAAGGATCCATCAGGTGTTATCGCAGGAAAGCGGGTTCACGGCCTTGCTTGGAGAGCCACTGGGGTTTTCAGAGCTTATTGTCCGTGACGGCCCGAAGGCGGTATTTGCCAGGGACATTTTGTCGTATCAGCTTGTAAAGACCATTGGAGCCTGCGCGGCTGTCCTGGAAGGGGTTGATTCCATTGCCTTTATTGGCGATGATCGCAGGGAGATCCAGGATTGGGTGTACGATTTCCTGGGCAGACTGGAGTTTTTGGGGCTCAAAAGAGAAAAAAGCAGCATGAGTGAAGGCATTGCCCTGACCTCGGGGGATTCTTTGGTCGGGGGGTATTATTTCTGGCCTGATAAATGGACATTGATGTCAGGGGCGCTTTGTGAACAATCTGCCGTTCTTTCCCGCGTATAGAAAATCATGCTCGACAGCGTTGAAAAGGTGTGGTATAAAAAATCTCCATTTACGCTGACGTAGCTCAGTTGGTAGAGCAGCGCATTCGTAATGCGCGGGTCGAGGGTTCAATTCCTTTCGTCAGCTTTTTTTATCTCTTTCTTTTTAGTGTTCTCAGGGAAAAGAGATAAAAAACACCTGCCGGTCAACGGCAGGTGTTTTCCATATCTATGACGAACTTCTTTTCTTCCATCCTCAAGTCCAATATTATCGTCCTGTTGCTCCTTGGTGTTTTGGCCCTTTCTGCCTATTCGTTCATGCTGCATAGCCCGTTCAAGAACCTTGATGACGAATTCTCGATCATCCGCAATGTCGAGATCCGCGACCTTGCCAATATTCCCCGTTTTTTTACCTCGACTTATTTCAAGGTGGAGAAAGATTATTACCGTCCGATGGTCTATGTGTCCTATACGCTGGAATATCGCGTGTTCGGGCTTAATTATTTCTTTTATAACCTGGATAATGTCTTTATCCATATCCTTAATGCGTTCTTTGTTTTTCTGGTTTGTGGACTGTTGTTCCATGACCGTATGCGCGGGTTCTGGGTGAGCGTGTTGTTCGCCGTTCATCCGATCCATTGGGAGGCGGTGGGGAATGTATCGGGCCGGGCCATCCTTTTGTGCGCATTATTCGTTTTGACCGCTTTTTATTTTCTTCTTCGATATATCCGTGACGGGCGCCTGAGGGATATTGTTCTGATGTCGGGCTGTTATGCCCTGGCGTTGCTTTGCAAGGAGTCGGCGGGGATGTTCATCGTGGTGGCGGCGTTGTATTGGCTCCTTGTCGCGAAAAAGAGCGCGGGATCGCTGGTGCGCCTGTGGCCGTTGGCGCTGGTCGTGGCAGGGTATCTTTTTATCCATCATTTGATGCGCCTCACTGTCCCGTTCCCCTGGCCGTCGTTGTCGCTCATGGCGTTGGGCGTTACGACATTTTTGAACGGGGTGTTCACTTATATCCGGCTTATTTTCTTTCCGGTGAACCTGTATTTTGACCGTGCGCGAGTGGTCTATGAGTCTTTCAGGGATCCGCGGGTCTGGATAACGCTGGGTGTTTATTTGAGCCTTTTGGTGTTGTTCGTGCGTTATGTCTGCCGGATGCCGAAGCTGGTCCTTTTCTGTATTGTATGGTTCTGGGCCGAGCTGTTCCCGATCTCCCAGGTGGTGACATCCATCGGTGCATATCCGTCGGCCATTTCGCTGGCGGAACATTTCATGTACCTGGCGAGCATCCCGGTCTTTATTCTTCTGGTCCTGGCGGCCGATACGGCTGTTCGCAAGGAGGTCTTGTCGGTTAAAGCGGTGAAGATCGCGGCCGGCGGGTTCATTGTTTTTCTTTATCTGATGCTTGTTCAGCAGAATATTTACGCGGGCAATGAACTGCTGGTGCTGCAGAATTCCCTGAAGAACGACCCCAGGAATTCCCGTATCGAATATGCGCTGGCATCCGTGTATGTCAAGACGGGCAGGATCGACCTGGCGATCGATCATTTCAGGAAAGCGGTCCAACTGCATGATTGCAACCCGAATTATCGGATCGCGCTTGGAAAGGCATTGGCAGACAACGGCGAGTATTTAAAGGCGGTGCGTGTTTACGAGGCGATGCCTGCGCGCGAAGATATTAATCCTGTCCTTGAGGGCAATAAAAAGGCCGCATATACGGCTCTGGTCAAGCAATATACAGAAAAGCTTCATGTGGCGCCCCGGGACCCCGAGCTTCTTTTTGCTTTGGGGGTTTTTTATGGCCGTTTGGGCAGGAATGCCGAGGCTTATGACGCGTTCGCCTCTGTCTGGTCGGTTGACCGCACGCGTTTTGATGCGCTTTTTAATATGGGGGTCATTGCCGATCTTTTGGGGGAGACGGCCAAGTCTAAAGACGCTTTTGCCGCACTTCTCCGCGTTGCCGCGCCCGATAATACTTTTCGCAAACAGGTGGAAGCGCGGTCAAAAAAATAATGCATTTTGTGGGTGGCGATTTCTCTGCTGTTATAATAGGTCTTAATTATGGGTTTTCGACGCAGTTTACAGAATAAGGGCTTTCTGGCTTTTTGGCTCGCGCAGCTGATCTCCCAGTTCGGCGACCGTATCAATCAGATGGCGCTGGTCGGCCTTGTGACGGGCCGGCAGATCGGGGCCAATCCGGGTTCGGCCATGGAGCTGGCCAAGGTCCTGGCGTTCACGATCATCCCGGTCTTTGTCGTCGGGCCCATTGCCGGTGTTTATGTGGACCGCTGGGACCGCAAGACCACGATGTTCGTTTGCGATATTGTCCGCGGGTTGCTGGTCCTCACCATTCCGCTGGTCTTCATTTATCAGGCGTCGATGTGGCCGATCTACGGCGTGGTTTTCCTGGCATTCTGCCTGAGCCGGTTCTATGTGCCGGCCAAGATGTCCATTATCCCCGAGATCGTTGATCCCGAGTCGCTTCATGCGGCCAATTCGCTGGCAACGGTAACGGGCATGATCGCTTTTGTGATGGGGGCGCTTTTGGGCGGCCTTATCGTGGAATATTGGGGGGCGCGGGGCGGATTTTTGATCGACTCGGGGACGTTCCTGGTATCGGCTTTGTTGATCTCGCTGATCTCCCGTCCGCAATTGCGCGGCATGCGCGCCGGGGAGCTGATGGCCGCGGGGAAAGAAATGGCTTCGGCGTACAAGAATGTCTGGCATGAAGCGCGTGCCGGCGTTGTGTATATCATGGCCAACCGGGACATTCGCTATATCATCAACCTGATGATGATCCTGTTCATGGCGGCAGGGGCTATTTATGTTGTGATCATTATTTTTATCCAGGAGTCTTTTGGAAGTGTTACCAAACATTTAGGGTTCATGGCGGTGGGGCTGGGGGTCGGGCTCTTTTTGGGAAGTATTGCGTACGGGAAATGGGGCGACAAGAAGAAACATGTTGAGACTATTTTCTCCAGCCTGATCGCGGGCGGGATCATGCTGGCGGTCTTTGCTTTTGCGGTGAACACGTTCAGGAATATATGGGTGGCGCAAGGCCTGGCCATGATGTTGGGTTTTGTGGTTGGGCCGATCGTGATCGCGGCTAATACCGTCGTGCATAAGGTGGCCAGCACCGAGATGCAGGGCAAGGTTTTCAGCGCGATGGAGTTTGCCATTCATTTCGCATTCCTGAGCACGATGCTGATAAGTTCAAAGTTGTCCGAGTTTGTTCCGCGGGCCTGGATATTGATGGCGGTGGGCGGGCTCTTTTTTCTGGTGGGCGGGTGGGGGTTATGGCGGTATCGGCGCGGGGTGGCGCTGGGGCAGCAGCAGGAGGAACAATGAATTTTGCGGTTATGGCGTCCGGCAACGGAACGAACCTTCAGGCGATCATCAAGGCGCTGAAGTCCAAACAGATCAAGGCGTCGCTCAAAGTTGTTTTTTCGGATAAAGCCGGGGCGTTTGCCCTTGAGCGCGCGCGTAAGGCCGGTGTGCCGGTGGCGCATCTGGACCCCGGGCAGTATCCGTCCCGGGAAGCGTTCGACCAGGCAGTGCTTGACCTTCTGAAAAAAGAAGGCATTGATTTTGTGGTGTTGGCCGGTTATATGCGGATATTATCGCCTTTGTTCATTGAGGCTTACCGCAACAAGATCATGAACATTCATCCTTCGTTATTGCCCGCGTTCAAAGGGGCGCATGCGATCAAGGAGGCGTATGATTTTGGTGTGAAAGTGACCGGCGTGACGGTCCATCTGGTGGATGAGGACGTTGACCACGGGCCGATCATCGCCCAGGCCGCGGTCGAGGTGAATCCTAACGATACATTTGATATGCTCACCGAGAAGGTCCATGCCGCGGAGCATCAGTTGTATCCTTATGCGATCAGCCTGTTCATCAGGGGGAGGGTCAAGGTGTCCGGCCGGAAGGTCATCGTGTAATTATTGTTTCCCGGCTTTTTGGCCGGGGGTGTTCGCGTCGAAATGGATCGTGGTGATCTTTCCCTTGCCTGCCCACCAGTTCTCTTCTTCAAAAGTCTTGAGCTGCGTTTTGTTGAACAGCATGTCGCGTTTCTGACGGATATTGTAAAGATAAACCCCTTTATAACCGGTGAAGGGATAGAACCGCAGCGCGTTGGCGGCGCAGGAGGCGATGATCTTGTCGGGGTCGCTTTGCGGCGTCAGGTCGCTTTGGGTGAACTTGAATTTGATGCGGTTCTTTATCTGGCTGACCAGGAAGTCTGTCCAGGCGATATCGGCGTATTCCAGAGAGCTTCCGAGAGTATCCCCGATCATGTCTTTCTTGCCGAAGATCTCGTTCTGTTCCCGTAAATAATATTCATCCGGAGGAAGGGCCTCGGTCATGTACTGTTTGAGGTCATCCAGGTAGAAGGTGCTTTTAACGGCAACTCCCGTTCCGATATCGGCAATGATCACAACGACGAAATCGGGGGCATCTTTGGCGGGGACATTGAATATGGATTCCTGCAGGCCCTGGTAGATCAGCTGGCGGACTTTGGCGAATTTCTCGTTGTAGCCGCTGCCGTAAGTAACGGGGTCGGGAGGGATGGTGTCGCTGACGATATCGTATTCAAAGGAAAAATCTTTTTTTTCGTCGAATTCTCCTCCCAGATAAAGCAGGTCCAGGGGGGTCTTTTTCTTTTCGGCGGCCTCTCCGGAAGAAGGCTTGACGGTGAAGATCGGTTCGTTGAACGGGATGTAGATCCACAAGGTTTTGGCAATGATGTGTGTGACGACCGACAGTGATTTCGGGCATTCCTGCGGGAACGCTGTTTCGAGGACCAGGCGGTTCAGGCGTCTGAGTTCATTGTCCTGCAGGGGATCTTTGCGGTCTTTGAGCGTGCGCGCCTCCTGCGGCAGGTTCAGTTTCGTGAAGCGGCTTTCCAGGTTCTTGCTGGTCAGCAGGTTGTTGAGGGCGTCGACGTTGTTCTTGCCCGCCGGTATTGGGACCCCCGAGGTTTTGACCGATTGCACCAGATCGGAAGCGGAAAAGGAACCTTTGAATTCTTCAGCCTGGAAAGCGGTGGAATTGGAGCTTTCTTTCTGGCAGAACGTCACCAGCTTCTTTTCGGCCTCGGAGGGCGTATAGAGCTTGTCTTTGACGGCGCATCCATTAAGGAGGGCGGCGGCCAGGGCAAGGGCCAGCAGATGGTGGCGCATATCAGCTGAGTATTCTCGTTTCCGGTTTCAGGCCAAAGCGGTCAAAGATGGCCTGGATTTCGTCATATTCAAGTTCGCCTTTCGCCATAAGCTCCGCGGCGAAGGCATCGAGCAGTGTCCTGTTGTTATTGAGCACCTCGCCGACGTCTTTCAGGCAGGACTGAAGGATCTCCTGCACGTCGTCATCGAGTTTCTCCTTGGTGCGTTCGGATATCTGTGAAAGGGGCTGTTGGCGCGGGCCGGTGGACATCGACAGGTCGCCCAGGAATCCCGAGCGGCCCATGCCCCAGTTCCATACCATCTGGCGGGCGGTGGAGAGGGCGCTTTGAAAATCGCCCGAAACCCCGCTGCCGGTGGTGCCGAATTTGATCTTTTCCGCGGCGTAACTGGCCACACTGACCTTGATCTCGGCCAGGTACCATTCTTTGCTGCGGATATTCACTTCATCCTTGGGGCGAGGCGCCACAAAGCCGAGCGAGCCTTTGTGCGGGATGATGGTGGCCTTGATAACGTCGTTGGTCGGGTGCAGCAGGTAGCCGATGATGGCGTGCCCGGCTTCGTGATAGGACACCCATTCTTTTTCGGCATCGCTCAGGATGGTGTTCGATTTCTCGCCGTAGAGGATGCGGTCGTAGGCCTGCGAGAGGTCTTTGAAGGAAAGGATATCCCGGTTGTCGCGCAGCGCGAACATGCCGGCTTCGCGGACCATGTTGTCTATGTCGGCCGGCGAGAACCACAGTGTCTTGCGGGCGAGCATTTCGGAATTGACATCGTCGTTGGTTTTGACCTTTTTAAGGTAGAAGTCAAAAAGGAGCTTGCGTTCTTTCAGGTTGGGGCGGGTCACATAGATCTTGCGTTCAAAACGCCCCGAGCGCAGGATGGCCGGATCGAGCTGGTCTTCCGAAGCGTTGGTGGCGCCCAAAAGGACGATATTGTTCTCGTCCTGACGCAGCCCGTCGACTTCGGCCAGGAACTGGTTGATGGTGTTGTTCTCTTCGGATATCGCGCCTCCGCCGGTCTCCATGCCGCGGGGATGGGCGAACGAATCCATTTCATCGATGAAAATGATACAGCCGCCTTCGGCTTTGGCCAGCATGCGCGCTTCCTTGAACAGCTGCATGACGCGCTTTGGGCCGGTGCCGTGATAGACCCCGGCGAAGAATTCGCTTCCCGTCATGGCGATCATCGGGATCCCGGCTTCTGTTGCGAAGGCCTTGGCAATATAGGTCTTGCCGCAGCCTGGCGGGCCCATCAGCAGGATGCCCTTGACGATCTTGCCGCCGATAGCCGCGATGCGCTGGCGGTCTTTCAATAGCCCGACGATCTCTCGCGCTTCGCGTTTGGCGCTTTCCATGCCGATAATATCGTCCCATTTGACATTGACGCTCGACGCCAGCATTTTGGTGCCGCAGCTGCCCCCGCAGGAGCCGCCGCTGCTGGAGGTTTTCTCGATGGAGCGGATCACGCGTTCAATGGCTTTATCAATATCCTCCTGGTTCGAGACCGGGCGGTTGGCGCGCATGGAGATAATGGCCGCTTCACGCACCATATTGTTGATGTCGGCCGGCGAGAACCATTTCATCCTGTCGGCGGTGGCCGTGATATCGATCGCGGGGTCGGAGGATATTTTTTTCAGGTAGAAGCGCAGCAGTTCTTCGCGGTCGCGGGCGGTTGGCTTGTTGATCTCGATCTTACGGTCGAAACGGCCCGAGCGCATGATGGCGGAATCCAGCTCTTCTTCAGGGACATTGGTGGCGGCGATCACGACAATATTATTCTCTGTCTGGCGCAATCCGTCGAGTTCGGTCAGGAACTGGTTGATGGTGGCGTTGTGGTCGCTTTGCGCGCCGATGCTGCCGCCGGCGTCCCCGGTGCGGGGGCGGGCGAACGAGTCGATCTCGTCAATAAAGATAATGCATCCGCCTTCGGCTTTGGCCATGTCGCGGGCTTCTTTAAAAAGTGATTTCATGCGCGACGCGCCAAGCCCGACGAATACACCCACGAATTCCGAACCCACCGCGGACAAGAAGGGAAGGCCGGCTTCGGTGGCGATGGCTTTGGCCAGGTAGGTTTTGCCGCAGCCGGGCGAGCCTACCAGGAGAGTACCTTTGATGATGTTCCCGCCGATAATCTTCAGGAGTTTGCGGTCCTTGAGGAACTGTACGATCTCCCAGGCTTCTTTTTTGGCCGTTTCCATTCCCACCACTTCATCCCAGCGGACATTGGCCTTGGCATGGATGGCCGAGTTGCTGCCGAGGAATTTGGCCATGCCGCCGCCCATAAAGACATAGTAATACATTACGCCGTACATTGCTGTCATGATAACGCCCTGGACAATGCCCATAAAGAGGTACATGCCCATCTGGGCGGTCATTTGTTTGCGGCTGAACGATTCTAGGGAGGTGAAGCTGCTGAGCCCCATGGCCAGCATCATGGTCACAACCACCACAAAGGATATCCCAAGGAAGATCAGAAAAAGTTTAAGCCAGTTGAGTTTAAGCCACGTAAGGAATTTGATCTTGGGCATACACAGCCTCCGAATGGACAATAAAGTATTCAAAAGCATAACATATGTAATGGTTTGCGTCAAACCGCCATCACCCCGGGGGTGAAGGAGGTTCCCGGGGTGATGGCGGGAGGATTGTTTTCAATTGACTGGGAGTGGGTTGCGTGATAATGTATCCGAATTATTCAGCCGGTTTTTTTTCATGCCGGCGTCTATAAAATCTTTTAATAAAGGATACAAGTATGGCAAAAATCAAGACGATCAAAGGCCGCGAGATCATCGATTCCCGCGGGAATCCTACCGTTGAAGTTGATGTTATTCTTGATAACGGCGTGCTGGGCCGCGCCGCAGTTCCCTCGGGAGCTTCCACGGGCGAGCGCGAGGCCATTGAGCTGCGCGACGGCGACAAGAAGCGTTATATGGGCAAAGGCGTCTTGAAGGCTGTTGAGAATGTTAACACGACCCTTAAGAACGCTGTTGTGGGTAAAGAAGCGGATTTCCGCGCGATCGACAAGATCTCTATTGCGCTTGACGGCACACATAACAAGAGCAAGCTTGGTGCCAATGCTATTTTAGGTGTTTCCATGGCGACGGCCCGTGCGGCCGCTATCAGCGCCAACCAGCCGTTGTATCGTTTTATCGGCGGCGAGAACGCGAATATCCTCCCGGTCCCGCTGATGAATATCATTAACGGCGGCGTGCATGCGGATAACAACCTGGATGTCCAGGAGTTCATGATCATGCCTATCGGCGCATCGACGTTCAAGGAATGTATGCGCATGTCTTGCGAGGTCTTTCATAATCTTCGTGCTCTTTTAAAGGCGAATGGCAAGGGCGTATCTGTTGGCGATGAGGGCGGTTTCGCGCCGGACCTCAAGTCTAACGAGGAAGGTATTTCGTATATCATCCAGGCTATTGAAAAAGCCGGATACAAACCGGGCAAGGATATTTTCATTGCCATGGATTGCGCGTCCTCTGAATATTACAAAGATGGTAAATATAATTATGACGGCAAGCAATTCTCTTCCATTGAGATGGGTGCCGAGTATATCAAGCTTGCCAAGAAGTATCCGATCGTTTCTATTGAGGACGGCTTGGATCAGAATGACTGGCAGGGCTGGAAAGAGCTTACGGCCAAGGCTCCGAAGGGGCTGCAGCTTGTTGGCGATGATCTTTTTGTTACGAATGTGAAGGACCTGCAGCAGGGGATCGATAATAACATAGCGAATTCCATCCTGATCAAGGTGAATCAGATCGGTTCTTTGACCGAGACGCTTAACGCGATCGACCTTGCCAAGAAGCATAAATATACATCGATCATGTCCCATCGTTCCGGCGAAACGGAAGATGTGACCATTTCTCATCTTGCTGTCGCGACCGGTTGCGGCCAGATCAAGACCGGTTCGTTATCGCGCACCGATCGTTTGGCGAAGTATAATGAGCTTCTTCGTATTGAAGAAGAGTTGGGCAGCAAAGCGGTTTATGCCGGCCCTATTTGGGGCAAGTTCTAATAGCTTTTTCCGGAAGGGGCAGGCAACTTGATCCGTAACGCCCTTTTTCTCTGCGTTGTTTGCGCGCTGGTTTTTGTGTTCTATCTTCCGTCGTATGTGAAGATGCAGGACATGAATGAAAAGAATCACGCGTTTGCCAAGCGTATCAGCGACCTGGAGCGGGAGAACACCCGCCTGGACGAAGAGCGTCGCAGGTTGACCGATGACCCGGTTTATTTTGAGAAAGTTGCCCGTGAAAAGATGGGCATCATCAAAGACGGCGAAGTTCTTTACAAGATCCTTGGCCCCGGAGAGAAGAAGGACGGGGTTAATTCCGACGAAACATCGTTCATCATCAAGCAGGCCGATGATGACGCGGATAATAAACCGAATGCGGTTGTTAAGCCGGCCGTGAAGTCGAAAGCCGCCAGTACAAAGCCTTCGGCAAAGAAAAAGAACAAGACAAGCTCGACGGCGGTCAAGAAGAAAAGCACAGTTTCCACGTCGCAAGCAACAACACAGTCGACAAAAGAATAAAAGCTGTTATAGTAGTTAAAACTTTTTGATCACGGCGGGACACCAGGCCCGAAGTGAAAAGACATCGCGGGGTGGAGCAGCCTGGTAGCTCGTCAGGCTCATAACCTGAAGGCCGTACGTTCAAATCGTACCCCCGCAACCATAGCATCACGAAGCCGTTCAATGACTTAGGTCGTTGGGCGGCTTTCGTGTTTGTTGGAGAAACGGCTTTCGGATAACAACCGGATAACAAATCGACGCTATGGGGTATTTCTTTGTTGTTAAAGTGGAGCATTTGATCGTTCTTGTTCCCGTTTGGTGGAGCAGTATTGGCTAAGGCAAAAGATCGTCGATCGAGGGACAAGAACGATAAGAGCCGTCAAATGCGGGAGTGCTTGTTGTGAGAAGCAGGGCGCTGTGTTATAATTTCGGACATTGATCACACCAGTAAAGGACTTCTGGAATGAGATTTTATTCTAACAAATTGGAACGAAACCAATGACCCGGGCAATTATGCCCGGGTTTTTATTTAGAGACATTAGATAATGATTCTTTATCAGAATACGACAAAACAGTTCAAAGAAGATGTTTTAGGCAATCGGATTGCCGACATCATGAAATCGACTGCCAGCAAGGCGGGTCGTTACGTAGGGCTTCCGGAATTTAATTCATGGAGCAATTCTTTCCAGCATGTAAAGAATCTCATTGATCTCGCCGGGCTTGATAACAACATGATCTCACTGGAGTATGAGGTCCCCTATAATACCGGGCGTATTGATTGTTTGTTGTTTGGACGAGGACAAAGTGGAAAGTCGTACGTTGTTTTGATTGAGTTGAAGCAGTGGAGTTCTGTTACAGAATTAGATGATGAAGAGAATTTTGTAGAAACATTTACCGGTGGCGCGTCTCGCCGTGTTGCACATCCGTCTCAGCAGGTGGAAGGGTACCATCATCACTTAATTAATTTCGTTCAAGTTTTCGAGGTTGAAGACGGCCTGGATCTTTTTAGTTGTGCATATTGTCACAACTATTCAAAGATCGCGGGCGAAGGGCTTTTTGCCCCTAGGTATCGTAAAGTTATCGAGGAGTTCCCTGTTTATGCCAAGGATGATGTTCAACTTCTAGCCGATAGATTGCATGTTCTTTTGGCGAAAGGGGATGGTTTTGAGATATTTAACCGTTTTATGCAAAGCAAGATATCTCCATCGAGGAAGCTTTTAGAGCATGTCGCTGGCATTATTGAGAACAGGCCGATCTTTTCATTGCTGAATGAGCAGTTAGTTGCGAAGAATATCATCATGTCTCGGGTGAGGAAGAGCGTTCGCTCTAAAACGAAGAATATTATTCTGGTGCAAGGCGGCCCTGGAACAGGGAAGACGGTTATCGCTCTTAATGTGCTCGCTGAGCTTGCAAAAGAGGGAAAGACAGTTTTCTATGGTTGTAAATCCAAGCCTTTTCGTGAGGCATTGATGGATAAGCTTGGCAAAAAGGGAAAGATCCTGATTTCAGAGTTGTCGCGGTTTGTTCCAAGCAAGGTTGATGAGAACGGTTTGGATGTGTTGATCGTTGATGAGGCGCATAGGATAGAAAAGAAAAGTAATAGTCAGTTTACTCTGGCGGAGCATAGAACAGATATGCCCCAGATTGAGCAGCTGATACGTTGCGCCAAAACCTCTGTCTTCTTTATTGATGATAAGCAGAGTGTTCGGGCTAGAGAGGTTGGTGCAACTGCCTTGATAAAGTCATATGCCATTCAGTATAAGGCAATGGTTGATGAGGTTGAGTTGCAATCCCAATTTAGGTGCAATGGGTCTAATAATTATCTTCTTTGGCTGGAAGATGTATTGGGCTATACCAATGAGAAGCGAAAGCTTGGTCCTGAGGACAACTTTGATTTTCGGATCATGGGTTCACCGACAGAGCTTTATGCGTTTATAAGAAGCCATGAATCAAAGAAGCCGAATTCTGCGCGCTTAGTCTCCGGGTATTGCTGGCCGTGGAGCGATCCTAATGCGGATGGGTCTTTAGTTAAGGATGTTGTCATTGGTGATTTCTCCATGCCTTGGGAGGCTAAGGATGGGGGTAAACTGCAAGCAGGCATTCCTAGATGGTATCAGTGGGCGTTTAAGACCGGGGGTGTTGAGCAAGTTGGCTGTATCTACACGGCTCAGGGGTTTGAATTCGACTATATTGGGGTTATTGTCGGTGCTGACTTAAAGTACGATCGGGAGACTGATCGACTTGTTGGAGATATGACGGGGACATGTGATCCAACGTTAAAGAAGGGCGGGGCTGGTTTTGATTCTTATGCGAGGAATATTTATCGTGTTCTAATGACCCGCGGGATGCGCGGTTGTTATGTTTATTTTGTCGATAAAGAAGTTGAGGCCTATTTTCGTTCTAGATTAGCAGTGGGTGAAGGGACGCCTCTTTTAGTTGGTGATATTGTTTCACCGGTTGAAGAGCAACGGTTCTTGTTGGAAGAAACCATCGAAAAGCAGTTGCAGTTTAAAGAGTATTTGCCTGTTTATACTCTCGAGGCGGCCTGCGGGCTCTTTGGAGAAGGTGTGGAGGCTGAAGAGAAGGGGTGGCTCAAGATCGATGGAATTCGGTTAAACAAGAATATGTTCGTTTCTAAGGTTATTGGGAAATCGATGGAGCCCCTGATACCAGACGGAAGTTATTGTATATTCCAAGCAAATGTTGTCGGCACTCGGCAGGACAAGGTTGTTTTGGTGCAGTGGCATACTCCTTTAGATCCTGAAACTGGGGGGAAGTATACAGTTAAGAAATATACGAGTAAGAAGAAAGAAAACGCTGATGAAACATGGGAACACGACGAGATTTCTCTTCTACCATTAAATCCGGCATTTCAGCCAATAATTGTACCACCGGATAATGATGGTTCGCTTATGGTGGTGGCAAAATTTATCAGGGTTTTGGTATGAATAGAGCCTATTACTCGGATTCAATAGATGGCTTTAGGCAATCTTCATCAGACGTCATTCTGGGGAAGATCGTTCGGGGCTCAGAATTCTCAGTAGAAGCTGAGCAGAGGGATGCTTGGCTAGAAGAAATTAGTGTTCTGCGTGAAGTTCTTCAGTCTTTTGAAGGCACTGTATATTTTGAATATTCAATTCCTCGTATGGGGCGTCGAATTGATGTGGCGCTTTTGATTGGATCCGTAATCTTTGTACTTGAATTTAAGGTGGGAGAAAAGACGTTCACAGTTTCTGCCGAGGATCAGGTATGGGATTATGCTTTAGATCTGAAAAACTTCCATGAGACGAGCCATAATCATTTTATTGCGCCTGTTCTTATTGCAACAAATGCTAAAGATAGTGCGGCGGTCATAGCGTTAACGCCGCAGAACGATAAAGTATTCTTTCCGATTAGAACCAATACCAACTTGTTACGAGATGTTATAACAAATACTTTGGCTCTTTGTGAAGGAGCGTCTATTGACGGCAGTCACTGGGAAGACGGCCGGTATTCTCCAACGCCGACGATTATCGAAGCGGCGATGGCTCTTTATAACCGACATTCGGTTGAAGATATCTCCCGTAAGGAAGCGGGGGCAATCAATCTCACACAAACATCTAATTCCCTATCTGAAATTATCAGAATTTCAAAAGAGCGGTCTCAAAAGGCTATTTGCTTTGTGACCGGAGTGCCTGGTGCGGGTAAGACATTGGTGGGGTTAAATATTGCCACTACGCACAATGACAAAGATAGTGATCTTTATAGCGTTTTCCTATCGGGGAATGGCCCGTTAGTCAAAATTCTTTGCGAAGCTTTGGCTCGAGATAAAGTAAGCCGGGCTAAAGAGCAAGGAAATCGGGTTAAAAAAGGCGAAGCATTGAGTGAAGTGAAGACGTTCATTCAAAACGTTCATCACTTTAGGGATGAATGCCTTTTGGATCTAGGGCCCCTTCATGAGCATGTTGTCTTGTTTGATGAGGCACAGCGTGCGTGGAATAAAGAGCAGACATGTAACTTTATGCGTCGTAAGAAGAATCGCCCCGGGTTTGATCAATCCGAGCCGGAATTTCTGATCTCGTGCCTGGATCGTCATAAGGATTGGGCTGTTATTGTTTGCCTTGTCGGCGGGGGGCAAGAGATAAATACTGGCGAGGCTGGCATTAGTGAATGGATCGAATCCCTGAACCGGTCGTTTCCCCAGTGGTGTGTTTATATCTCACCGCGTCTTACAGATAGCGAGTACGGGGTCGGGGATGTTTTAAAACCTTTGGAGGCCCGGCAGTCTGTGGAGTATAAGTCGGAGCTTCATCTTTCTGTTTCGATGCGCTCTTTTCGCGCGGAGAATGTCTCGTTGCTGGTCAAACAGCTGCTAGATCTCAATTGTGATGACGCTAAGCAGACCTTCAGCTTGTTAAAGGATAAATATCCTATCGTTATTACTCGGGATCAGGATAAGGCACGGGAATGGTTAAAACAACAGGCGCGGGGTTCGGAAAGATATGGAGTTGTAGTTTCGTCGCAAGCAGAGCGGCTAAAGCCGTATGCGATCGATGTTAAGTCCCCGATGGACCCCGTTCATTGGTTCCTAGATGGCAAAGAAGATGTACGCTCTTCCTACTATTTAGAGGATGTGGCCACAGAGTTTCATGTTCAGGGGCTTGAACTGGATTGGGTTTGTGTAACTTGGGATGCGGATTTTAGACATACAAAGGCGGGATGGGATCATTGCTCTTTTTGTGGCGATCGTTGGAATAAAATTCGGAAGGCGGAGAGAAAGAATTACCTAAAGAATGCGTATCGTGTTCTATTAACGCGTGCGCGTCAGGGGATGGTTATTGTAGTTCCACCAGGGGATGCAACAGACCCGACAAGAGATCCGGACTTTTATAACGGCACTTTTGAATATTTGGCGAGGATAGGTTTTTCTGTGATTTAACGAGTGATATTTAGTAATGAATAATATGCACAAATGGGGGTGAGAATGAGGAATTTATTCGCAAGTTTGATCTTTATTGGTGTCTTTTTTCTTTGTGGGTCTGTTTTTGCTCAGAAAGTTACTGAAGAAACCCAGGAGGGGCGGTATCAAATGGTAATGATGGAAGGCCGGGCCATTGTTAATGTCAGGACTCCCGCGATGATAGTTGACAGGGTTCGGGGGATCGTTTGGACTTGTCAGAATCTTCAGGATGGAAAACCTTTGTGGGTGAAGGCGGATCTGGGGAAGAACGGCGATAAGCCTTTAACGGCCAAGAAGTATCTCGGGAAAATGTTGATGTGGCAGGATGCGGATTTGAGAATGCCTGCGATGGTTTTAGATACAGAGGACGGCATTGTGTGGACATGTCAGAACATTATTGATAGTGATGCGCGTTGGGTTCAGATGGATCTTACAACTGGAGCTGCTGAGGGCATTGCCAGGCAAAAGATGGCTGTAATTAAGGATGTGTAAGCGATCATCGTAAAGGGCCCGATTATGATCATGCTGGGCCCCCGGTGGGCACGACGTAAGGTAAAGAATGGTCTGTCGAAGACAGGCTCTCCCTGATTCTTGCTTTCTGACTGACCATGCCTTCAATTATTTCTTTTTTCGATAAGATGGCCCCTCCCAAGGCAAAAAAGTTCCGTTATAACTGAGCCGGTCCAAGATCGCGGTCGCTGTGGCGGCCTCGAATATCTTTCCCCATTGCGCCGGGAGCAGGTTGGTTGTGATGATCGTCGATGACAATTCGGATCGTTTTGAGACGATCTGGAAGATGTCGTTGGCTTGATCCGGTGTTGGGAACACGTATCCAAGCTCGTCCAGGCACAATAACTTGACCGTAGCATAATAATGCACCAGAGACGCCTTATTACGGGAAGCTTTTAGTTTCTCAACGAGGTCGTGGCAAGAGATGCATGTGGCCGGGATGCCATTTTCAATCGCACGCATGCAGAGGCTCTCCGCCAGATGAGTCTTTCCGATTCCGCTGGTGCCGATGAATACGGCGTTCCTGACTTCTTTGTCCCAGGATGTCCGCGCCAATTCCATGATCTCGGTTCTGGGAACCTTGGGATTGAACTTCCAGTCAAAGTCTTCCAGTCGCTTGATCCTCCTGATCCCGGAACGATGCAGGAGATGCTTGATCCGTTTAACTTCACGGGCCGCGAGTTCTTTTTCCAACAGCGGTAAGACGACACCCCATTCTTTCTCGGTCAGATCGCTGATCTCTGATGCCAGCTTTAATCTCGTCCAGATCTCATGTGTTCGGGTTGTACTCATCGAGGCTCCTTTCCTGATACT
>CAIVRE010000027.1 GCA_903908245.1 Candidatus Omnitrophota bacterium | reverse complement strand
GTGCCAATGATCGCCAAGGTGGATAAGGATCGGGACATCATTGCGAATTTGGATATGTATGAGAACGCCGAAATGTTAAAGAAGATGGATGTGGTTGCCGATATGGATGTGGTGTCGTCGATGAAGGAGAAGTCATCATGAACACGCGTCTGGTTTGGTATAGGTTGAGAGTGCTGCTCCTGTTGTTGATCATAGGGGGAGTGTTTTCTTCTTTTGCTTTATCATCCGTGGTCTGGGCACAGGACGCTTCTACGGTGACATCATCGGATGAAGAGAGATACCAAGCCAATCTTCGCCGCTGGCAAAGTATGACAGAGGAGCAGCGTCAGGCGTTCCGGGATAAGGCGGCAGCTATGCCAGAAGCGGATCGCGCGGCGTTGCAGGAGAAGGCCAAAGAGTATCGCGCTATGCCTGAACAGGATAGGGAAACTTTACGTGAGAATTTTCAAAAGTTCCGCGCATTGCCTCCCGAGCGTCGTGAGGCACTTGAGCAGGGATCTCGCGGCTTCCGACAACTTCCTCCGGCAAAGCGTGATGAGATGCGTCGTCGTGTTCAGGAACAGCGCCGTGTACAAGATGGTCAGGGTCAAGCTAATCGTCCGGGGATGGATGCTACGGGTGTACGTCTTCAAGGTGGCCCTGGTTCCCGTCCAGAGAGGGCCGGGCAAAATTTAGAAAATCAGCCTGGATCGCAGAATGGCTCTGGATCACGCCAAGGGGGGCCTGGCGAAAGACCTGACCGTGGAATGCGGCCTGGTCCGCAGGGGCAGGGAAGACCCGGTCCAGGTCCTGATGACGGTATGCGCGGAGGAAATGGGAATAATCCTCCGGGGCAGCGTCCAGGCCCGTCAGGCAAAGGGCAGCGCTGCGGCGATCAATCACATCCTTGCTTGAATAATGGATCACAAGATGGATCTGCTTCAGGTACTGATAATAGTAATAACATCGGAAATGATAATAATGCACCCGGACCACGGAATGGACCTGGCCCCCGTAAAGATAATCCTCCTCAAGGACCGCGCAACGGCGGTCAGCCACCCAACGGTCAACGCCCGCCAAGGCCGTAAACTTGTACTGTATGACACATAAAGCCCGTCTGTGAAAACGTTTTCACGGCGTGATATTTGTGCGTAAAAGGTAGCTTTCCGCAGTATTTTCCTTCGAAAAAGACCGAAACTTTCTTTTGGTTCTTGGATTTAACTTTCCAGAGCGGCGAAGAAGTGCCGCGAGAACCAGGAGGATGTTATGAGGACATCAGCTGTCACGGGAGAAAGGAGGGCCTCGCAAAAAGAAGTGCTGGTGTTCATGTGTTACCGCTTCCTGGAGTGGATCGATGGGGAAAAGGGCTTCTTGTTGATCCCGTATAAAATTGCGCAAATTTGGAAGATGGCAGTCTTGGACATTTTATAAAAGGAAGGGGACACTATGAAAAGGCTATTAACATATTTCGGAGTTTTTCTGGCGCTTTTTATGCTGACAATCGCCAGCGCGAAAGCGGATGATACGACCACAACGACTTCAACAGATGATCAGTCGCAAAGCACATCAGGGACCAGTTCTTCAAGTGTCGACTATAAGCAGGAGATAACAACTGATAAAGCAGCTCTTAAAGCTGCGCGGGATGCGATCAATACGGCTGATGCTGCAGCCAGGACAGAAGAGAAAGCACTGCGCGAACAGATCAGGACCGCGGAACAGGCTGGTGATACGGCAACGGCCCAGACATTAAAAGAGCAGCTGAAGACGACGCATGAGACGAATATGCAG
>CAIVRE010000026.1 GCA_903908245.1 Candidatus Omnitrophota bacterium | reverse complement strand
TCTGTTGCTTCTGTGGTTGAAAATCCGACGACGCATGCGATCATCTCGTCTACTCCTGTTACAGGGACGGCGCTGACGTACAGCACGATGACCTTTGATGCGACGAACAAGATCTGGACGCCTCCGAATTACTTCGCGATCGATATTGCGAACATCGGTGCAGGCAGTCCGCATGTTACCGTTGCTTATGCTGAGGGTTCGAAGCCGACAAGTCAGGTTCAGGGCCTTGGCAACAGAGCGACGGTCACCTATAAAAAGGTTGTTTGGGTAGATGCGACTCACAATACTGAAACGGATATTAGCGGTCATCCGAAAAAGGCCCTTCTTAGCGCCAATGATGATTTTCTGCCTGCGTTGACGCAGGGCGGTTGGTTCAAGATGTATGTGGGCGTCGCTACTGATGCTACGGTCACCAGCGCTTCTCCGTTCACCAATGCGGATCTGCCTGGTACATACACGGGAACATTGACGGTAACTACGTCCCTTACGTAATTTATAAAGCTCCACGATCATATTCATTATGGTCGTGGAGTTTTCTTTTTAAAATCCCGGCTGGTCCGGGTTTTTTTTCAGGTGACCTTGACAAGGTCTTGACGAATGTTATACTTTATTAATTATTAATATATTTATATTGAAAACATGAGAAAACTCTACTTTCTCCTATTATTCGTCATAGCTTTCTTTTCTTGTCATCAGTCGTCTTTTGCTGCGGTGACGCTCAGCATTAATGCCGTTGACGGGAGTAATAGTCTGCGTTTTATGGCGGCGGAAGGCTATACGGACAAGAAAGAGCTCCGTATCCGCGTAAATTCGACCGGTGGCAAGCAGTACCAGGTTTTTCAACGGGTCAATGAGCCGCTTGTCAATGAAAAAGGCGAAAGCCTGGACCTTCGGGCGTTACAAACGGCAACGATCGGGAATTCCAACGGCTCCGGCACGCTTTATTTGCAGAATATCGAGCAGTTGAGCATGGGAGAGCAGTTGATCTTTACGTCCGGCCAGGGTGGCGATGGGGATTCTTTTGTGGTGGCTTACGGGATCAATCCGGCTGTTCTTAACGGCAGCGGGAATTTTTCGGGGCGGCTGGTGTTCACGGTCAGAGAAGTCGGAGAACCTTCACAGGACCAGTCATTGGTGAATATTTTTGTCGAAAGCCGTTCAAGCAATATGAAGCTGTCTGTTTCTGGCGGAAAGAATAAAAGCCTGGTCCGCGTGAAAGATGCGGATATTGATCCGTTGAATGCGGATTTTGTCAAAATTGTGTTTGAGGGAAATGTCGGTGGGGATCTAAGGATAACGCAGGAAGTTGATGCGCTGCCTCAGAGTGTGACAGGAGGGGAAATATCCCCCGGGGTTTTGCGGTTTTCCGTTGAAGGCGGCAGTGCTGATGGGGTTAAATTGGTCAATGCGGCCTCGTTGACCAGAGCCAGTACGCTGCTTTATTCCGGCCGGGGGGATGCCAATGAGATCAGGGTCGTGTTCTATGTTGATCCGGCGCTCGTAATGGCGCAGGATTCCGGCCTTTTTACGGGTTCATTGAAGTATGTCGTAGAGACGGAGAAAGGCCGGCAAGAGTTCCTGGTGAACCTGGAATTCGATGTCCAGCCGGTCTTTACGGTGGATGTGAACCTTCCGCCTGAAGGCGTGAGTTTCCAGAATGTCCTGCCGAATGCTCCGGCCATTGATAAGGAAGTTGAGGTGGTGGTCCGTTCCAACTTGCACCGGCCTTACCAGGTGTTGCAGGACCTTCAGTCACCTCTGTCCAATGGAAAAGGCGATGAGATCAGGAAGGATTATTTTACCATGATGGTGCAGGTCCCGGCCGAAGCCAGAGGGCATACGAAATATGCTGACTTTGCGCCGATCCAGACGGGGGAGTATCCGGTCTATTCTTCGGACAGCCAGGGATCGTCCGTGAAATTCAAGGTGGTCTACCGTTTGCAGGGATATCCTCAGATGAGCGGGGGCAATTTCGCGGCTCCGATCAGGTTTTCCCTGAATCAGAATTGATCCATCAACCGTTCAACGTAAAGACAGTGTCGACATGCAGAGATCGATGGGTTTTATTTTAGTAGTGGTTTTCTTTTTTGCATCGACAGGGTTGCTGTGGTCGGCGAACATTTTCATGGTCACGGCCGCTATTCCGTCCGCAACGGGTGTCAAGATAACGGCGGCCACGATCGTTGAGAACCCGGTAACACATGCGATCATTTCCTATACGCCTATTGATACGACGGATTTGACGTTCAGCGCAATGACCTATGATTCAACGAACAAGATCTGGACTCCGCCGAATTATTTTGCGATCGATATCGCCAATACCGGCGTAGGCAGCCCCAATGTGGCGGTGGTTTACGCCGACGGCGGCAAGCCGGCGGGTCAGGCCCAGGGGCTTGGCAACAGGGCGACGATCGCGTTCAAGAAAGTGGTCTGGGTCGATGCTTCGCACAATAACGAAACGGATATAGCGGGGCATCCCAGGAAAGCCCTGATCGCGGCGAACGATAGTTTTCTTCCGGCAACGACGGCCGGCGGCTGGTTCAAGATGTATATCGGCGTCGCAACGGATGCCTCGGTCGCGAACGCGGCGCCTTTTACCAATGCCGACCAGCCGGGCTCTTATTCGGGCACGGTTACGGTTACGGCGACCCCAAGTTGAACAGCAATGGAAAGTTGATGCTTATATGAGAATAGCGACACTTTTATTGATCAGTGCGTTCTTTATTTTGTCCATGGTTGCGCCCCGCGTAGCTCAAGCCCAGCTTTTTCTTGAAGAAGGAAAAGTCGTCCTGTCCGTTTCTCCGGGAGAGCGCGTCAACCGGTCGCTCACCATCGACAATACATCCAAAGACGAGATGGACGTTAGAGTGTACTGGGAGGATTTTCAGTACGAGTCGCCTTTCGACGGCACCAAGAAGTTCCTGCCGGCCGGGACGGTCCCCGGTTCCGCGAGTTCCTGGATCCAGTACATGCCGCAAGAATTCAAGATCCAGCCTTCCCAGAAGCAAAGGATCGATTATACTATTAATGTCCCTTCGGATATCCAGGGTGGGCATTACGGGGTGCTGTTCTTTGAGAAGTCTGGCGGCGCGGTGATCGATGAGAAGGCTATCAAGATCGTGACGCGGATCGGGTGCCTTTTCTTTATCGAGGCCAAGGATGGTGATAAGCGGGCCGCGATCGGGAATGTTCTCTTGGCCGGGAGTGATCTGACCGGGACTTTCACGAATAGCGGGAACGTGGTCCTTATCCCCAGGATGACGTATTACATGATGGATGATTCCGGGATGGTTGTCGACCGGGGTGAACTGGCCAAACTTTATGTTCCTGCGGGCGCTGCCGCTTCCTTGAAGGTTGCTTTATCCAAAGATCTGTCCGCCGGACATTATAGCCTGGTGCTAAATGCCGATCTTGACGGGGGTGACATTGTGGTCAAGGAGATCACATTACAGAAGACTTCTTCTGGAGAATTTCTTGTTGAAAAAGTGCAGGATTAGGGCCTTCCGCTTTATGATCTTGCGACGCGTTCTTATCGGGTTGGCGGGTATTCTTTTTATTTTTTCGGCAGCCGTTGCGCGCGCCGCTGACAGTTCTGTCGAATATGATTATTATTTGAACGAAGGCATCCAGGCGTTCAAGGACCATAATGACCCGCTTGCGTTCGAATATTTTAACAAGGCGCATTTTCTTGTTCCTGCCGCGGAAGAGCCTCTCGAGTATATCAATCTTTTAAAACGTGTTTATGACGGCCGGTTGGAAGATCTTTCGGGGAAGCATATAGAGACGGATCGTTCCAGGGCCATTGGTGGTGTTTTGGATCAATTCGCGAAGCCGGTTCCTGCCACCTCGGCAGGAGTTTCTGTTAAGCCGGGTCCGGTTGAGCCGAAGGCCGCTATTATTCCGGCCTCTGCGGTAACCTCTCCTGTCGCAAGTCACAGCTCAACGGCTTTTAGTGTTGGGCCGAATAAAACGCCCGATGTGATCTCGATCGATGATATTGTCAGTGGTAGTCAGGCCAAGCCGTCTTTCCGGCTTGATGTCGGCTCTTCGGTGATCGTCGAAGGCAAGGATATCCAGCGTTTTCTGATCGTGGATCCCGGGTTCTTTACGGTGAAGCTTGAAGGGCGTAACCAGGTCCGTGTGGAGGGGAAGAAGTGGGGGAGCTCGTTCGTCCATATCTGGGATGCCCGCGGCCGGACGACCATCTACATTGAGGTGTTCCTGCCTCATGCTTATGAGGCTTCCGCCGAGGTCCTTGCCGCTGCGCTTGTTGAGCACACTCCGCCTTTCAAGATGAAATATATACTGGACAATGCGTCGTATTATCTCGGCCCGGACACGCATCATTTTCACAAGCAAAGCCATACGATCCAGGAGACGGTTATCGTTGAGGGGCAGACACCGTATGGTTATCTCGATGCCAGCCTGTCAGCCACCGGATTCGATCCTATTGTCGAGATCCCGACTTACACGGTAGGCTTGAGCAATGTGCCGCTCAAAGGGACCAATGACCTGGATCTTCGTTTGTTCGATGCTTCACGCACGTTGTCGCCGTTGACAATGCCCAATTCGCGTTTGCGCGGCGGGTTCGTGGATGTGCGGATGTTCGAGGATGTGGTCGGGGTATCGCTCAGCCATGGCGGCCAGCTTTCATCGTTCAGTTCTTTGTCACTCGGGATGAATAAGACCCGGGATTCGTTCATTGATGCTGTTCAGGTCGCGCTTTTCCCCGGCAGCACCGAGCACCGTTATGCCATTAATTACGCGACCGGGTATGGCATGGACCGGGAGATCGGCTTGCCGAAAAAGGTGTATTCTCTGGAAGGCCAGCAAAAAGTCGGCCCGCTTGATTTTAATGCGGAACTGGCCCGTGATGACCGTGTCATGGCGTCGCTGGCTGGGGTTAAGTGGGCCAACGGCCTGCTCAGGCAGGGGCTGCATTTCCGGAATATCAATAAAGAATATATGACGATCGAATCTTCGCCCTCCAATCAGGGAGAGATCGGCGCTACCTGGACGACAAATACGAGCACGGACAGGTTTTCATCCGACACGTTCGTGGATGTTTTTCAGGATCGCGTTCTTCCTAATGTGGACGATCCAGAGGCTTTGAATTATGATACGAATGCTCATGTTAACATTCCGTTAGGCGAGCGTTACAACTTTGATACCTCCGCCCGTTTTGTAACGACGCCGGGACAGGCGTCCCCGAGGACTTATGCCGGCCTGGATGCGCGGCTTTCCAGGAGTATTCCCGTCTGGGGCGGCCGCCGAGGGACCGTGTACGTGGGCGCCCTCGACCAGAGGAGCCGTTACCAGTTCTCGCCGGCTTCCGAGTATGACCGTTATGGCCTGACGACCGGCCTGCAGGTCCCTTTGACCATGTCTTTGTCGGGATTTGCCAATTATGAATATTCCTGGTTAATGGAAAAGATGACATCCGACACCTTTCATCCGGCTGCGATGAACGCGGGGCTTGCGTACAGCACAAATATCACGGAGAATCTGGTTGGTAATGCCGGGGTGACTTATCGTAATGAGCTTAATGTCAAGGGGACGAACAGCTTCCTTGCCGGTGAGGATAGCGTTGCGGTCTCTGCCGGATTGACATATAACCCGAAAAAAGATGTGACGCTTTTTTGTGATTCGCGGGTCAGGAGTGTCTGGTCCCAGCTTCCTGAAGGTCTGTCTTATAATGACATGGATCTGCGCGTGGGTGTGCGAATGGCCTGGGGTCTTGGCCTGGCTTTTGATTCCCAGGGGACGGTTGCGGGTTTTGTCTATAAGGATCGGGATGAGGACAAGAAATTCACGCCTGATATCGGAGGCGTCGCGGGAGATGTCGGTTTGCCTGGTGTCAAGGTGAAGATCGGGGATAAGGAGGCGGTTACCGATGATCGCGGCTGGTATTCGTTGCCGGTCAGGGCCAGGAAAGTGCTGGTGTCTCCGGTCATGGAAAGTTTGCCGCCGGGTTTTGTGTTCTCGACCGCGACCTTTGCCAAAGTGGACATTGTTCAGGGCCGTACCCAGCGGGTTGATTTTGGGGTGACCACGCAGTCGGGTGTGTACGGGGTGGCATTTGTCGATGTGAACGGGAACGGGATCCCTGACCCGAATGACCGTTTTATCCCCCAGGTCAAGGTCCTGTTGGACGGGACGATGTCCAAGGTCACGGACAGCCGCGGGGCGTATTTCTTTAAGCATGTCAAGGATGGCAAACATGAATTGACCATCGATATGGGGTCTTTGCCGCCTAATTTTATTCCGCAGGTGAAGGTCAAGAACGAGGTGAATGTTTCAGAGGGTACGACCTATGTGTTTCACATACCGCTTAAGGTCAAGCCTGCCTCGCAGCCTTAAGGGCACCGGTTTTACAGCGCCACGATCGACCTGACCAGAACTTCTTTTTCCCCTCTGACCATCTGTTGTTCCTGTATCATTTGAGTTGCTTTTGGATCAATACGCGCCATGGCAAAGCTGTTCGGGCTTTCCGGCGAGGGGGCTGTCATTTCAATTGTAGTCGGAAGAACAACAGATAACTGGAATGATACGGTTTCTGCGGTGGCGAAGCTGGCTTGTGCCAGGAAGACCAGGGCCAATATCGTCGGGATAAGTATTTTTTTCATATCGTTCTCCATTTGTTAGGGAAAACGACCTGAAAAAGGGGGACACAAAAAGACCCAAGGCTAACAGGCTTGGGACTCCGGCAACCAGACAGCCATCCTCTCCATCAGAAGGAGAGATTAGGCTCACGGCTTTGCGTCCTACTCTTTCAAGTAGTTTGCCATTTTAGATAGATCATAAAGAGCACATACTTACATCCATTGAAGAGTATAGCATGTGAAATAGTGTTTTGCCATTGGCTGTGTTAAATATTTAATAGCCATGTGTCTTTGTAACATTATGCAATATATTGAGTTATGTTTCTGAATATGTTTCAGGCATTTCTTTAGGTATGTGTTACTTTGGAAGATATGCAATGTGAATTGGGCGAAAGTATTCAATCTAATGCGATTGAAGGCTCGGCCTACCATTATTATTAGATAAGGACGAGACTTCCTAGCATTGGATTGAATACTGAAGCCCTTGCGATTTATTCAACAGACAAAACGAATGGAAAAAAGCAAAGAAATATCTCTTGTCCGGCCATTTGTTCTTCCGACGCCGTGGAATGGTTGAGAGAGATCTTTGAGCGTTTCTCCGTCGGATTAATAGGCATTGACAGCCTGGAGCCTGATGGATATTATCAATTCATTGCGCTTTTCGGTTGAAAAAAATTCCAAAATACTTGATAAAGTGCCTTGACAAATTCCAATTTGATAATACTATATGTAGTGTCTCGCCCGCCAGACACTAACAATATGTAGTTCTTCCGGGTGGCAAGTTTTTCCTGGATATTTAACAAATTTTTCTTTAGATGAGCGCTTTAATGGCTGCCCCTCAATTCAAGCACATTTATGGCCCTGTTCATTCCTGGCGGATGGGGATGTCCCTCGGTATAGATCCACTTTCAACTAACAGCAAATATTGTAATTTCGGATGTTCTTATTGCCAGCTGGGAATGGCAAAGGAATATGGAGTGGAACGCCGTGTCTTTATTTCACCCGCGCAGCTGACGGATGAGCTTAATGCGCTTCCGGCAGATTGTGCGATCGATTATCTTACTTTTTCCGGTAATGGCGAGCCAACATTGGCGACCAATTTGGGCGATCTCATCAAGGCGGCGAAGGCCGCGAGGCCCAACAAAGTGGCCGTGATCACGAATGCCTCAACGATCATGCAAAGGGATGTTCAGTCGGATCTTTGTCTGGCAGATCTTGTCCTGCTGAAGATCGATGCCGCGGATGAAGCGTCTTTTCAAGCGGTCAATCGTCCGGCATCGGGTATTACGCTCAAGGGGATCGTGGCAGGTATCAAGGCGTTCCGCAGGATGTATAAAGGAAAGCTGGCGCTTCAGTTGATGTTCGTTGGGCGAGACCAGGGGCAGGCCGCAAGCCTGGCGCGGATCGCCCGGGAGATCAGCCCTGATGAGGTTCAGCTTAATACGCCTCTTCGTCCCAGTCCGGTCAGGGCTTTGAGTGAGGCGGAAATGGCCGAGATCAAGAAAACGTTCATCGCCGAGGGGCTCAAAGTTATTTCGGTTTACGAAGAAGAAAAGAAAGCATATGAACCTTTGGATGCCGGGGCGACGGTCAAGCGCCACGGCCGGTATAACGGATAGATATTGTTATTGTCTTTAATCATTAAACCCACAGGGGGTCAACAGTGTACACGATGGAGATTTTCACCAAGATCGTAAAACGTAACGGGGCTGAAGTCGATTTCGACGGGGCCAAGATCACCAAGGCGTTGCTCAAGGCCGGCCAGGTTACGGGCGAGTTTGGGGAAGACGCGGCCCAGAAGCTTACGATCCGGGTGCTGAACCTGGCGCTTCAGGTGTACAGCAAGCGTTTGCCGACCGTCGAGGGGATCCAGGATATCGTGGAAGAGGTCCTGTTGACATCTCCTTATAAACAAACGGCCAAAGCGTATGTGATTTATCGCGATCAGCGTTCCCGTTCGCGTGAGATCACCTCCATGTTCAATGTGGACCTGGTCGACAAGTATCTGGCCCGTCGTGACTGGAAGGTCAAAGAGAATTCCAATATGGCCTATTCCCTGCAGGGGCTTAATCATTATATTTCGTCGGAAATATCCCAGGCTTATTGGCTTAACAAGGTCTATCCGAGCGAGATCCGCGACGCTCATGCCAATGGCGACCAGCATATCCATGACCTCGGCAGTATCAGTGTGTATTGTGTGGGGTGGGACCTCTATGATCTTTTACTGCAGGGGTTCCAGGGGGCGTCAGGTAAGGCGGAATCCCGTCCGGCCAGGCATTTCCGTTCGGCGCTGGGGCAGGTGGTTAATTTCTTTTATACCCTTCAGGGGGAAGCCGCCGGAGCCCAGGCGTTCTCGAATTTTGATACCCTGCTCGCCCCGTTCATCCATTTTGACAACCTTTCCTATAAGGAGGTCCGTCAGGCCTTGCAGGAGTTTTTGTTCAATGTCAATGTCCCGACGCGTGTCGGCTTTCAGACGCCGTTCACCAATGTCACCATGGATGTCCGTGTCCCGAATTATTATAAGGACAAGGGCGTTATTATCGGCGGTGAGGTCCGGGAAAAGACTTACAGCGAATTCCAGAAGGAAATGGATATGTTCAACAAGGCGTTCCTTGAGGTCATGCTTGAGGGAGATGCCAAGGGGCGTGTATTCACATTCCCTATTCCGACGTATAACATTACCAAGGACTTCGACTGGGATAATCCGGAGCTTAAGCCTTTGTGGGATATGGCGGGGAAATACGGGATCCCGTATTTCACCAATTATATTAATTCCGATATGAGCCCGGATGATGCCCGCAGTATGTGCTGCCGTCTGCGCATTGATAACCGCCAGTTGAATGCGCGCGGCGGTGGACTGTTCGGCGCGGCTCCGCTTACGGGATCCATTGGTGTCGTCACGATCAACATGCCTCGCCTGGGGTATGCCTGCAAGAATGAGGAGACTTTTTACGCGTCCCTCGAGCATCAGATGATCCTGGCCAAGGAAGGCCTGGAGATCAAGCGCAAGATCCTGGAAACGTTTACCGACGATAATCTTTACCCTTATATGAAGTTTTATCTGCGCAATATGCGTTCCCGTTTCGGCCAGTACTGGAAGAACCATTTTTCGACCATTGGCCTGGTGGGGATGAACGAATGTTGCCTGAATTTCCTCGGCGAGAACATTTCAACGCCCAAGGGCAAGAAGTTCGCGGAAGACACGCTGGATTTTATGCGCAAGGTGCTCATCAAGTTCCAGGAAGAGACAGGCAGTAATTATAATCTTGAAGCCACACCGGCGGAAGGTGTGACGTATCGTCTGGCCCGGATGGACAAGGATATGTATCCGGACCTCAAGCGTGATTGCCCGCAGGAAGCCGCGGGCGGGGAGCCGTTCTATTCGAACTCCACGCATTTGCCGGTGCATTTTACGGATGATATCTTCGAGCTTTTTGATCATCAGGATTCATTGCAGGCCAAGTATACCGGCGGAACGGTCATCCATGTCTTTGTGGGTGAGCGTATCGAGAACACGGATTCGGTCAAGAATTTCGTCCGGACGGTGTGTGAGAAATATTCGCTGCCGTATTTTACGATATCGCCGACCTTCAGCGTGTGCCCGGCGTGCGGGTATATCGCCGGCGAGCATCAGAGTTGTCCGACGTGTTCGACCGAGACGGAGGTTTATTCCCGTATTGTGGGGTATTTGCGGCCTGTCAGCCAGTGGAATAATGGCAAGAAGGCCGAGTTTCTCCAGAGAAAGACGTACAGTGTATGCTCCTCGGGGGCCTGCTCAAGTTCACATTGATCGATTATCCCGGCAGGGTGGCGGCGGTTATTTTCACCCAGGGGTGTAATTACCGCTGTCCCTTTTGTCATAATCCGGAACTTGTTGTGCCTGACCTCTTCCACACTCCTTTGAGCGTGGAAGAGGTCTTTTCTTTTTTGCAGAAACGGCGCGGCCAGTTGCAGGGGATCGTTGTTACCGGCGGAGAGCCGACCATTCACGCGGACCTGCCTGAATTCCTGGGGAAGATCAAGGCGATGGGGTATCTCGTGAAACTTGATACCAATGGTTCCCGGCCTGATGTGGTTCGGGCCATTGCGGATGCCCGACTGGTCGATTATTGGGCGATGGATATCAAATCATCGCTTGAAAACTATTGTAATGCGGCCGGAGTGGCCGCCGACATATCTTTGGTCAAGGCTTCCGTTGAAGTGATCAGGAACGCGGGCGTTGAATATGAGTTCCGAACAACGGCGGTTAAAGGGATTATTTCCGAAACGGATATGAAGGGTATCAGGGCCTTGATAGGTGCCGGGAGCAAATATCATGTGCGACGGGGGAATCTTAAATCGAAAATGCTGGATGCGCATTTGGCGGATCGGCCGGATTATTCGGATGAAGAGTGGCATAAAATTCAATCTTGCGGAGGGACATTATGAAAGCGCTTATTGTGGGTTATTGCCCGCGCGGCGAACGTTCGCGGACCAGGCAGCTGGCCGATCATGCGGCGGGCTTTCTCAGGTCAAAGAAAATTGCTGTCGAGTTACTGGACCTGGCTAAAGACATTCCGGATCTGCTCACGCCCGACAGGCTTTCGTCTTATTATCGCCGTAGTTATATGGGTGAAAAGCTCGCCGGAAAAGACCTGGCACAGTTAAAAAAGATGGATCAGATGACGGATCAGTTGATGGCCGTTGACCTTGTGGTGGTGGCGTACCCGATGTATAATTTCTCCCAGCCGGCGATCATCAAGGCGTGGTTTGATTCTGTGATGCAGAAAGGCAAGACATGGGATCTGGCCCAGGGGGGGTATGCCGGGCTTATGAAGGGTCGGAAGGCTTTGGTGATCACCACCAGCGGCGGGTCTTATGATGGAGAGATGGCGTTCCTGGAGCATAGCGCTTCTTTAAGCAAGGTGCATTTGGGGTTCATGGGATATGATACAAAGGTTGTCACCGGTGCGGGGATAAACCGTTATCCCGAGAAAGAAGGCGAGATCCTGGCCAAAGCCAGGGCGGAGATTCAGGAAGCCCTGGGCGCTTTTATCGGGTAATCTTCCCCCTCTCCGGTAGGGTGGGGGGAGTTGATATTTTATTTTACTTTCGGCTGTTTTTCATGTATTCTTTTTGAGTTAACGAAACAATCGCGTAAACAGGCAAGAGTGCCTGCCAACTAGAGAAAGGATCTTCCGATGAAAAAAGTTCTTGCTGTGTCATTAATGGTATTCGGTTCCCTGACGGCCGCTGGTTTGACGCCGGGGTATTGTCAGGATGCGGCTCCGGCTCCGGCTTCGGCTGTTGCGGCTGCGCCTGCTCCCGTGTCCGCGCCCGCTGTGGCGAGTGAGGAAGACAAGTTTTCTTTTGGCAAGATCGTTTCTGTGGTGGACGGGGTGATCACCGTGAGAGAGTATGATTTTACCAAGGATGTGGATGTTGAAACGCAGTATTCTGTAACGCCCGAGACCGAGCTTGGGAACATCAATGCGGTAGCGGATCTTAAGGCCGGCGATGATATTGTTATTGATTATTTTGAGAAGGAAGGGAAGCGGGTTGTAACTACGCTGGTTAAAGAAGAGAAAGAGTTGGAGGCAATGCCTGCGGAAGGTGAAGCTGTGGCTCCGGCGGCAGCTGCGGTTCCGGCTTCGGCTCCTGCGGCAGTTGCGGCTCCGGCAGCGGTAGCGGCGCCTGCTTCGGATGCGCCTGCTGGCGGAACAGCTCCTGTTCAGAAATAAGGGAAGATCTTATGGAAAAAGGAAAAGTCAAGTGGTTCGACCGTAAGAAAGGGTATGGTTTCGTGACCATGTCCGATGGTAAAGATGTTTATGTCCATTACAGCGGTATTCAGGCGGAAGGGTTCAAGTATCTTGTAGACGGGGAAGAGGTCGAGTTTGAAGTTCAGGAGGATGAACGCGGCCTTAAGGCAGTGAATGTCATCCGTCTTGATCCGCCGCCGGAGAAGCCGCGTAAAGAACGTATTGATGCGTAAATAGTGCGTATATTTCAATAAAATCCTTTAGGGATGGGAGGCTAGCTTCCCATCCCTTTATTTTGCCTGGGATCGCATGAGCCTGATCGTGATCGTTTTGACAGCTGTTGGACTGGCGATGGATGCTTTCGCCGTGGCGTTGGCCAGCGGCAATGCGGCGGTCAGTTCACGCCTGCGGCATGCCTTGCGCCTGGGCGGGGCTTTTGGCCTTGCGCAGATGTTGATGCCGTTGATCGGCTGGTTCCTTGGGATCAGGCTTAAACATTTTATAGTATCTTTTGATCATTGGATCGTGTTCGGACTTCTGGTTTTTGTCGGCGTTAAGATGTTCAGGGAATCTTTCAGTGGCGATGATTGTGTCAAAGGTTCCGAGCCAATGACGGCCCGACGGCTTTTTTTGCTTTCGGTCGCCACATCGATCGATGCTCTGGCGGTTGGCGTCACATTCGCTTTTCTGGATTGTCCGATCGTATTGGCATCCGTGATCATCGGGGCAGTGACTTTTGTCATTGCGGCGTCGGGTGCGTTCATCGGATGTTTTTGCTGTTGCCTGTGGGGCCGCCGGGCGGAACGCTTGGGGGCGGTCATTTTGATCCTTATCGGTATTAAGATCTTGCTGGAGCATCTATGGACCATGTGAATCGTATGGCGGTCGTGGTGTTTTTTCGTGAGCCGTTTGTCGACTGGCTTAACAGCATTGACCCTGATAAACCGGTGTGGATGGGGTCTTTGACTGAACGGGGGAATGTGTATCTGATCCCGGAATTTGAGAGCATTGATGAAGCGGAAGATCATGTGGAAGAGATCTTCGACGAGATATTTGCCAATGAATTGTCGGAATGGCATACGGACCAGTCATTGTGGCCGGCGGACCGCACGTATGATGTGTTCCTGGAATGGTTCGATGTCCTTTATGATGTGGCCGTGTTTGATACCATCGGCGAGACCGGTGATGATACCCAGAATTAAATCAGGCCTTTCAGGTATTCTTTTCGTTTCTTTTCCTCAAATCGCTCGATAGCGTAGCGCAGCATGGTCCGCGGCATTTTCTTGTAACGGGGGGCAAGGAAGTCTTCCAGGGCTCGCTGTTCCCGTTTTCCGGCTTCGCGCAGCATCCACCCTGTGGCTTTATGGATGAGATCCTGCCGGTCGTTAATAAGGATATCCGCCAGACGGAAAGTGTCTGCGAACTGTTGGCGGCGAATGAAGGCATAAGTACTGACAATGGCGATGCGCCTTTCCCAAAGGCAGAGGGAGCCGGCGAGCGTGTAGAGGATGTCTTTGGGAGCAAGTGTAAGCCAGTCACCCAGGATCCTGGGTGCTGAAAGGTCCACCAGGTCCCAATTATTGATATACCGGGTGTTGTCGAGGTAAAGGTTAACGATCGTTCTTTTGGCCTGCGGGTTGTTCTTTTCATATTGCCTGATCAGGATAAGGAGTGCCAACAGGCGCTCTTCATGAATGGCAGAGTGCAGGAGTTTAAGGATCTCGGGGACAGGGAGTGCCTGGAATGTCCCGGCGATTGTTCTGGTTTCGGGGACTTTGACGCCGATAAAGATATCGCCTTCGCCGTATTGTCCGGCCCCGGTCTTGAAAAAGGATCTCAGGATCCCGGCTTTCCGGGATGAGGCGTAACGATGCAATGCCTTGCGGGCAAGAGCGGCGGTCATTTGTTTTTCCATATTAGAGTTGCTTGCCAATGCGTTCCATCTTAATATAGGACATATTAAATATTATGAATAAGAAAATCATTATTTTCATTATTGGTGCGGTATGGTGGCAGGCGGGTTTAGTGCATGCCGGAGACCCTCTGGTCGCACAGGATGAAAATTATTTTTTGCAGGAGGAGGCCGCGAAAACGCGCGCCCAGCTTCTGGAGAAAGATGCGGTTATCGGGCGGATGACCCTGGAGCAGGCGAGCCTCAAGGCGGCACTGGAAACGGGCCAGGGGGAGCGGGATACTTTACAGGGACGGGTCTCTGTTTTACAGAAAAGTCTTCTGGCGCGGGATCAGGATGAACCCCGGAAACTGGAACAGGCGGCGGCGCCTTTCCGGTCCAGGATGGATGAGTTGACCCGGGATGTCCAGGTGCTCAAGCTCACGATCGACCAGAAAAATGCCAAGATCGACGAATTGGGGAAAGTGCGTCTTTCCCTTCAGGCGGAAATGGATCGGGTTAACGGTGAAAAACTTGTCCTTCGTGAAGAGTTGCGCAAGGTCGCTGACCAGCTGGATGGTTTGAGGACGATCTCGGAGAACAAGGCTTCGGATGAAAGATCCGGTTTTCAGGCCAAGATCCAGGACCTGCAGTCACGATTATCGGCAGAGCAGATGTTGACCGGGGAAAAGATCAAGCAGTCCGAGAAGCCGTTACAGGACAAGATCGCGGCATTGGAACCGTGCCAGGGGCTTTTGAAAGACAAAGAAGGGCAGTTGGCGGCATTAATGAAAGAGAAGGGCGATCTGTCGGTGAAATTGCGTGCGGCTGAAAGCAAGAATGTGGAATTGACGTCGCAGAACAATGATCTGAGAAAGAGCATTCAGTTATTGAAAGAAAATCCTTTTAAGCCTTCCGGCGTAAAATAAACAGGGGTTTATGCAAAAGAATAATGATCGGTCTTTCTGGTTCTGGCTTGGCAGCCTGGCGTTCATGGCAGGGGTGGTGGTTTATTGGGTTTCGGCGCCTTATGGGCTTGGGCTGGCGGCAGATTCTATCGCCTGTTTACAGGCGGCTAAGCATTTTCTTTTGGGCTATGGGATAGCATTTTTTGATGAGGCCGGGAAACTGGCTCCGATGGGCCATTTCCCGCCGGTATTTCCGGTTGTTTTATCCGCGGCGTGGTTTTTGGGGTTGAGTTTTTTTGAGTGGGCGCGGCTGTTGAACGCATTCTTTTTTGCCGGCAGCATCTTTCTGGCGGGGAGCATTGTTTTTTATGTGAGAGGTTCGCGATTTTCTGCCCTGGCTGCAGCCCTGGTCTTGATGGCCTCGGTGCCTGTTCTCAAGGCCTATGGGATGCTGGGTGCTGAGGCGCTGTTTGTGTGCATATTGCTCGGGTGGTTTTGGTTGTTGCTGTTGTTCGTTGATACAGGCCGCCGCTGCACGCTTTACGGGGCTGCGTGTTGTGCCGGGTTTGCGGCCTTGACGGATTATTCGGGCCTGGCTGTGATCATGGCCGGGGGGGCATGGTTGTGGTTTAAGGGAAGGGCTGATGGGAGGGTGCGCGATGCCTTGCTTTTCTTGTCGGCGTCTCTTGTTTTACCTTTGGTATGGTTTGTCCGCAATGCTGTTTTGACCGGAAGCCTCATGGGGGGAAAGATCGACGGTATCCTGCGGTTCTCCGACAGGATCGCGATCGCTGTCAATTCCTGTTCCGAGTGGCTTTTGCCTTCACGTGTTCCTCTGGCTTTGCGCTGGATCGTGCTTGCCGCCGCTCTGGTCCTTGTTTTGAAATGGCTTAAAGGCCGGTGCAGGGATTTTAGCCTTGAAGTGAAGAGGGCGAAGCTCTTGGCTATTGTTTTTGGCGGGATTTATTTCTTCTCTGGCCTGTCGGGGCTGATCCCGATGTACGGGGGGGCAGCGCTTGATCATAAGGCCCTTGTCCCGGTTTATGTTATTTTGCTGCTGGGGATCGGGTTTATTGTCCCCAAGGCGACATTATGCCGCAAGACGACGGTCGTGCTGTTGAGTTGTTTCTTGATGTTGGCCCTGGCACGGTCCATGAATTGGGCGGTCCTTTCTTATAAGAATGGCTGCGGGTATTCGTCCAAAGTTTTGGGGTCATCGAAACTGGCGGAGACATTGAGGTCTATTGATGACCGTGTTCCGCTGTATTCCAATGATCCCGCGGCGGTTTATTATTTTACAGGCCGGCCGGCGGCGAGGATCCCGGCGGGGGGCGAGAAAAAAGCCGGCATCCTTTCGATGAAGGTTGTGATGGATGATTTTTCCCGTCGCCGTGCGGTGGCGGTGGTTTTTTCAGCGGTGCCTTTTCATCCGGCCGGAGAATGGGAACGGGCCGCGGCTTTGGCAGGCCTTGAGCCGCTTTTCAAGGATGGCGCCGGGGATATTTGGGGGGTCAGGAAAAAATAAGCATGCAAAATTAGGGTTTACTGTATTTGCCGAAAGAGGTATAGTCTTACTCGGATTTTTTAAAAATCGGGAGAAATTATGATCAAACATATTGTTTTATGGAAGTTGAAGGAAACAGCACACGGCAAGAGCCGTCTGGAGAATGCCAAGGTCATCAAGGATATGCTTGAATCCTTGCATGGCAAGATCCCTGGCTTGCTTAAGATCGAGGCCGGCATTGATTTCAGCGGAACAGAACAGTCCGCGGATGTGGTGCTCTATTCCGAGTTTACGACGCGCGAAGCGCTTGAGGAGTATCAGACCCATGTGGCGCATGAAGCGGTCAAGGTGTATCTGATGGGAGCTCGTACTGAGCGCAGGATCGCGGATTACGAGGTTTAATAAAAAAATACGAGGGGTTGGTATGAATAAAATGCTGGGATTGCTTCTGGCGGTGGGGTTTTGCCTGACGACCGGTTTTGCGCATGCGGAGGATATGGTGGTGGCTGCCGGCAAGAAGATCAAATTCGATTATACATTGACCGTGGACAAGAATGTTGTTGAGACCAGCCAGGGGAAACAGCCTTTGGAATATAATCCCGGACGGGGCGAGTTGATCGCCGGCCTCGAGAAGGAAATGCTCGGGATGAAGGTGGGGGAAAGCAAAACGGTGATCGTGAAGCCGCAGGACGGTTATGGCCTTGTGCGTGAGGATGCGTTCCGTGATTTTGACCGGTCCAAGCTGCCCAAGGATGTTGAACCCAAGGTTGGGATGGTCCTTGAGATGCAGGACGAGAACGGGACGGCTTTTCCTGCTTCTGTTGCGGCAGTGAACGAAAAGACGGTCAGGCTGGATTTTAATCATCCGTTGGCCGGTAAAGAGCTTAAATTCGATGTGAAGGTGGTATCGATCGAATGATCCTGCAGGGTGGGCCGCTTGATTATGTCGTGGCATTAGGCGCCGGGGTGGCGGTGAGTTTCACGCCATGCGCCTATCCTCTCCTTCCGGTCACGGTTGCTGTTGTGGCGGGAGCCAATACACGGGGCGGCCGTCTGAACGGTTTTTTTCTTTCCTTGATCTATGTGCTGGGGATGGCTGTATCTTACAGCTTGCTTGCTGCGGCTGCGGTGTTGACGGGAAGGGTTTTCGGGACCATTCAGAATAATCCTTGGGTATTCCTGGTGATCGGGAATATCATTTTGTTCTTTGCGCTGGTAATGCTTGATGTGATCCCTTTTCCCATGTTCACTCTTGGGGGGGCGGGGCAGCGGCCTCGTGGGCGGTTGGCCTTGTTTGTGATGGGGGCTGCTTCGGGGTTTGTGATCGGCCCTTGTACGGCACCGATCCTCGGGTCATTGCTGGTATATATTGCGTCGAAGCAGAATCTCTTTTTTGGAATGAGCCTGCTGTTTGTTTTTGCACTTGGCCTTGGGACGACCCTTATTCTGGCGGGGACGTTCGGCGGGTTCCTCGCTGCCTTGCCCGGATCGGGGCGGTGGATGAATATTGTCAAGAAGGCGTCCGGATTTGTTCTGATCATTATTGCGGAGTTGTTGTTTTTGCGGGCAGGGGCGTTCTGGGGTTAAAACGTTTAAATGTGCAGGGGTGTTACATGAGATCGATGATGTTGTCGTTGATGGCGGGTTTCTTGTTCTTATCGTCCGGTTGCGCGAATGCCGGCTTCTATGACAATCCTTTGATAGGCAAGAAGGCGCAAGACTTTAAGTTGACCCAGCTTAAAGGAGGGGAGGCGTCCCTGGAGGGGCTTCGTAAAGGGGGCAAGGCGGTTGTGTTCTTCTGGGCGACCTGGTGCCCTCATTGCCGTGAACAGCTCAAGGAAATGAGCGCGAAGAAGCAGGCTCTTGAGAAGCTTGGCGCCGCGGTCATTCTGGTCGATATTGGTGAGGATAAGGCAACGGTCGAGAAGTTCCTGGCGGCAAAGGGTTATGATTATAATGTTCTTCTTGACCTGGATTCTGCTGTCGCGGAGGTTTATCAGGTCGTTGGGGTCCCCACCATTGTTTTTATAGGGACGGACGGAACGATCCTGGAAAGCATGAATGGTTTTCCCGACAATTATGCCGAAATATTAAAATAAAAGATCTTTGCTTGACATAACACACTTTTGTGTGGTATATGTAGATCATGACAAACAACCCGCTTACGTCCAAGCAAAAAGAAGTCCTAAAATTCATTTACGAGCAGATCCGTTTTAAACAGCTTGCGCCGACCATCCGAGAGATCGGCGAGCGTTTTCATTTTTCGTCAACGGGAACGGTCCGGGATTATTTGAATGCACTGGTCAATAAGGGCTATATCCGGGTTCAGGAAGGGAAGTCCCGCGCGATCGAGCTTGTGAAAGAAGCCTTATTTCAGGTCCCGGTGCTGGGCCGTGTTCAGGCCGGTCAGCCGGTATATGCCGCGGAAGATCTTCTGGGGTATCTTAACCTTGATCAGTTTGTCTTTCCCGAGCCGGATGTGTTCGCGCTGAAAGTACGCGGCTTGAGCATGCGCGATGCCGGTATTATGGATGGCGATTTCGTGCTGATCCGCAAGCAGGAGCACGCACAGCCCGGTGATATCGTGGTCGCTATTATCGGGGAAGAGGCTACGGTCAAGCGCCTGGCCAAGCGCGGGGCCAACTTGTTTCTTGATCCTTCCAATCCTGATTTTCGTCCTATTCCGTTGACTGCCGAGGTTGCGATCATTGGGAAAGTCCTTCAGGTCGTCCGGGATTACGCCTGAGTTGTTTTTCAAAGAAGTCTTTTTAAAGCCATTCTTTAGAGAGTGGCTTTTTATTTTTATGTTATAATTCTTTTCATATCCGGGTTAATCGCTTTTCTGGAAAAGAGGGGTATCTGATGGATAAAAGAAACTTATTTAGTTTGTTGGGCATCGGGGTTCTGGTTGTGTTGGGGTTGATCGTTGTTTCCAATATGTATATACACAGAGGCCTTCAAGGCCGGTTAAAGTCAGCGACGGATGATATCGGCGATCAGTACAGCGGGGGCAGTCGTCAGTATGAACCGTATTATTCAGGGACGCAGCTTGCCGGGAACAGATCAGTCGCCGAGGCTAAAGCTCCTGTTGTTCAGAGCCAGATCGTTCGCAAGGTTATCAGAAATAAGAACCTAAGCCTTAAGGTTGAAGACGCGCAGCAAACGCAGGTCATTATCAGTGCCATGGTGATGAGGTTTAACGGGATCGTTCTTAATTCAAGTTTGAACAAGTCTTCTGATGGCGCCAAGAACGGGATGATCGTCTTTAAGGTATTGCCTAAAGATCTGGGCGGTCTTTTGCCTGGGCTTAAGAATCTGGGGGAAGTCCAATCCGAGAGCGAGACGGGTGAGGATGTGACCGAACAGTATGTGGATTTGCAGGCAAGGCTGCAGAATTACATTGTCGTCAGAGACCGTTTGCTCAAGATCCTTGATGAAAAGGCCCGCGAGGTAAAAGATATTCTGGAGATCGAGAAAGAGCTCGCGCGTGTCGGCGGTGAGATCGAAGCTTTGCAGGGCAGGATGAAATTTCTTGACCAGCAGGCAGATATGGCAACGGTCACGGTTCATTACTACGAAAGAACGACCAGTGTTTTTCGCGGGATCGACTTTGGTGAAAAATTCAGGAATACTTTGCAGACCTCTGTGGAAACGTTCGTGAATACATTTAACGGGGTCATCATTGTTTTGGCGTTCTTGTTCCCGATCGTTCTGTGGGTTGGCCTCGGGTGGGCAGGGTGGTGGGTCAGCAGGAAGATATTTAAGAAATAGGCCGTTACTTTTCAGGGAAACATTATGACAATGCCTGCAGATGAAACATTCAATGGCCTTTCCGCCAAAGAGTGGACGGTCCTGAGCAAGAATGTCTGGAACGATGTCAGTTCCCCGCGGCAGTCGCATCACTTGTTGCATGGCGCGACTTTTCCGGCGGCATTGGCCGAACGCGTGTTGAGCTTGTATTCAGGCCGGGGGGATATTGTTTTTGATCCGTTCGCTGGTATAGGGACAACGGTGATCGCCGCGGCCAAGCTTGACCGGGTGGGCGTCGGGATCGAGCTGCAGGAGCAGTTTTGTAAATTGGCTTCGTCCCTGATCGATAAAGAAAAGATGGATCTCTTTAGTAATAAGGAGTCGGTCCGTCATGAAGTGATCTGTGATGATGCCCGCGCGCTGGACAAGCATTTGTATTCGAATTCGGTGCAGTTGACCCTGTCGGCACCGCCGTATCCGAATCTGGATACCCGTCCGCCAAAGGCCAAAGGCCCGGGCCGTCCCCGCAAGAGCGATCCGCTGGAGGAGATGTCGGAGCGTGTTCCGGCGCACAGCCTGCGGCAGGATGATTTCGGGAATTTCGGTTATCCGATGTATCTGGAAGAACTCAAGACGGTTTTCAGGAAGGTACTCAATGTCACACGCGAAGGCGGGTATAGTATTTGGGTCGTGCGTGACCAGCGCGATACATACGACGGTGCCCGGTATATCCCGGTTCACGCGGATATTATTAACCTTGGCCTTTCCACCGGATGGCGGCATCACGACCTGATCGTCTGGGACCAGAATGACCAGCGCCGGCTGATGCTGTTGGGTTATCCGAATGTTTTTTATTCCAATTTGAATTGTTCGTACCTCGTCGTATTTCGTAAACCTAAAGACAAGTGAATCATGCACGGGACATATTGAATTTTTTGTGTTTGCTTTGTTGAAAATTCTATGTGTCCCGAACCGCAATTAATCGAAAGGACAAGAAATGAGAATCGTTGACCCTAAGAACGCCCCCAAACCTGCTGGCCCGTATAATCACGCGGTCATTTCCGGTAATCTTGTTTTTTGCGCGGGGCAGATCCCGCTGGATCCTGCGACGGGCAATGTGGTGCCCGGCGGGATAGAAGAGCAGACGATACGCGTTTTTGAGAATATTAAGCTTGTGCTGGCCGATGCGGGGACTGCGATCGCCAGGATTATTAAGGTGACGGTTTATTTGAAGGACCTTAATGATTTCGCCGGCATGAACAAGATTTACAGCCAGTATATCCCGTCGAATTTTCCGGCGCGTTCCACATTGCAGGTTGCGCGGATCCCGAAGGATGTTCTCGTTGAGGTCGAAGTTGTCGCCGAGGTTTGAGTGGGATATTGACAGTGTTGGAATGTTGTTGTAAAGTTTCAATGCTTTTTAAGTTGGAAATAAATAGTACAGGCGCATCTGCGCGGGACATATTGAATTTTATCGTGTTTACATGTTAAAATTCTATGTGTCCCGAGCCGAGGCTTAATTGGGGAATCCTGTGACTTTCCGGTTTACCGGTGAGAAGTCAGGAACGGTCCCGCCGCTGTAGCCCCGCTTGTCGGGGAAGTCAGAACACCGGCCTGTAGCGTTGATCATCAAATACCGCGTGAGACGGTATGTTGTGACCAATATATTAAGGACCGGGTACGGGCAAGATCCTTAAGTTCTCTTTCGAGAGGGCTTAAGGATTTTCTATTATGATGAAATTTCGATTCTTATTGAGTTTCTTTCTTGTTCTTGCCGGGACTGCTTTTGCGCAGGAGAAACCGGCAGAGCGCATTATTTCCCTTGGGCCGGTCTTGACCGAGGAGATCTTTCTGCTGGGGAGTGCGGACAAATTGATCGGTACGACCACCTATTGCCAGCGGCCAGAGGCTGCTAAGCAGAAAGAACGGGTTGGCAGTGTTCAGGATATCAATATTGAGAAGATCGTTTCCTTGAGACCGGATCTGGTGCTGGCGACCGTTCTGACAGATCCCAGGGCCAAAGAGAAATTGCGGAGTTTAGGGGTACGGGTCGTGGATGTGCCCAACGCCAAAGATTTTGACGGGATCTGCTCTGTTTTTCGAATGCTTGGGAAGCTCCTGGGTAAAGAAGCAAAAGCTGATTTGATCATTGCTGATGCGCGCGATAAGGTCCAGGACTTGAAGGCCGCTTTGGGCGGGGTCAAGAAGGTGAGGGTATTTATCCAGGTGGGGGTGAATCCTTTGGTTACGATCGGGAAGGGGGCGTTCATCAACGACCTTATCGAGTCGGCGGGTGGCGTTAATATTGTGACGGACTCCGGGTATCTGCAATATTCCAGGGAGAAGGTCCTGCAGAGCGATCCGGATGTCATGCTTATTTCGAGCATGGGGTTTGATGGTGAGAGAGAAAAGAAGAATTGGAGAAGGTTCAGGTCGCTGCGGGCAGTGGTCGAGGACAGGGTTTTTATTCTTGATGAGTATTTGATGTGCAGCCCGACTCCGGTCAGTTTTGTCGGGACCCTTAAGACTATCATTGAGTATCTGCATCCGGAGATCAAATGACGAAATACGCACGTTGGACATTCTGGCTGGTCCTTCTGGCTGTAATATTGGGAGGAGTTGTCCTGTTGTCTTTGGCTGTTGGAGCTTCGGGTATCCCGGTCAACAGGGTCGCCGGCCTTTTTTTAAGTGGCGGTAGTCCGGTGGAGCGCAGCATTGTTTTTGATATTCGCCTTCCGCGTATCATCCTTGGGTTTTCCATCGGCGGGTGCTTAAGCCTTGCCGGGGTCATTCTTCAGGGCATGTTCCGTAATCCGTTGGTTGAGCCGTATACCTTGGGGATCTCGGGAGGCGCTGCATTGGGGGTGGCGCTCAATATCGCTTTGGGTCTTTCTGCGGTTAACGGGTTCACATTGCCCGCTTGCGGCTTTCTGGGATCCGGGGCTGTGATCCTGTTCCTCTATTTCACAAGCCTCAGGAGAGGGGTTGTAAAACTTCAGGGCTTATTGCTCAACGGGGTTATGATCAGTTTTATTTCTTCATCGCTGGTGATGCTTTTGATGTCATTGTCGAGCGGGGAGAGCCTGCACGGGATCGTGTTCTGGATGATGGGGTCGCTGGGAGGTTCGGACCAGGGGCTTACGGGTGTTATGCTGGTCCTTTCTCTGGTCTCGCTGGGGAGTGCTTGCCTGTTCTGTCTTCATTTGAACGCATTGGCGCTGGGGGAGGAAGAGGCCCGGCATTTGGGGGTTCCTGTTGAGCGGACGAAAAAGGTCCTGTTTGTTTTTTGCGCGGTCCTGACCGGTTTTTGTGTGTCGGTCGCTGGAATGATCGGGTTTGTGGGGCTGGTCGTTCCGCACTTGATGAGAAGGGTCGTCGGCCCGGACCATCGTATTCTCCTGCCGGCGTCTTTTCTGGCCGGAGCTGTATTTCTGATCGGCTGTGACACACTTGCCAGGACGATCATTGCGCCGCTGGAGCTCCCTGTCGGCGTCATCACCGGGATCATCGGAGGAAGTCTTTTTGTATATGCCCTGGCCAAAGGGGAGGCGTGAAATGTTAAAGGTCAGCTCTCTTTCTTGCGGCTATGGCCAGAAGATCATTATTTCTTCCGTTAGCCTTGATATAAAGAGCGGTGAATTCTTTGGGATCATCGGGCCGAACGGTTCGGGGAAGACCACGCTTTTACGGGCATTGTCGAGAGTGATCGCGCCAGTGAAAGGCGAGGTTGTCCTTGATGGAAAGAATATTCGCGAGGTCCCTTTGAGGGAGTTCGCGCGCAGGGTATCGGTGGTGTCCCAGACAGTGCCGATAGCGGATATGACGGTCGGGGAGTTTGTCCTGCTTGGCCGCCTGCCGCATTTCGGGAGCATGCAATTTGTTGAGTCAACACATGACAGGGATGTGGCGCATCGATGCATGGAGTTGACAGATTCCCTGCGCCTGAAAGATGAACCGGTCGCGCATTTAAGCGGCGGAGAGCGGCAGTTGGCGCAGATCGCCCGTGCGCTTGCCCAGGAGCCGCGATTGCTTTTGCTTGATGAGCCCACCGCTCATTTGGACATCAGCCATCAGGTGGCGATCATGGACCTGCTCAGGAAACTGGTCCGGGAATTGAATTTGACGGTGGCGATGGTTTTGCATGACCTGAACCTGGCCAGTGAATATTGTGACCGCCTGGCATTGATCAGTGAAGGGGGTGTTTATAAGGCCGGAACGCCCCAGGAGGTCATTGATTATTCGATCATCGAGAAAGTGTATAAGACGGTGGTAGTGGTGAACAAGAATCCTGTTTCTGGTAAGCCGTATGTGTTCATCGTTCCGGGCGATGAATTGCAAAAGAGCCGGAATGGCCGTTAACGCAAGGGCGGCCACAGGGGGCCGCCCGTACATGCACGTAGGGGCCGGCCTCTGTGCCGGCCCGAGAGCTCTCTTTCTGTATTGGATCAGGGGAACCGTGTGTGAATCACGGGCAGTCGCGCTACTGTAATATCGAGAACGAGGGAACTGCGCGGGACATATTGAATTTTCTTGTGTTTTAGTTGGTGAAAATTTTATGTGTCCCGAGCCGATTCGAGCCGATTAAGCCAGAAGACCTGATCAATATTTTATAGCCTTGCCGCTGCGCGGAACAGCGGTCGAGGCGTATATATTTCATTGATGCCTTTTGGTTTGTGCAGAGGCGATGATCGTCTCCGGCAGGCAAGGGGTTGTTTATTAAGGGAGAGAAAATGAATAAGGTATGGGGATTTCTTTTGAGTGGGATCTTGATGTCCACGGGATCGGCCTGCGCGGTGGAGATCGCGGATCTGGGGCGTGTGGTGGTGACGCCGTATCGTTATGGGGAGGATGTTGGCAAGGTCGCGGCCAGTGTTACTGTCATTACGGCGGAGGATATCAAGCGTTCAAATGCGGTGAGGGTTGTTGATGTTTTGAGGACTGTGCCTGGATTGACCGTTAAAGATTATTACAGTAACGGCACAAAAGCGGCGGTGGATATGGCCGGTTTTGGTGAGCAGGGGCTTTTGAATGTCCTTGCCCTGGTTGATGGAAGGCGTATCAATGATGTTGACCTGAGCGGCGTTGACTGGAGCCAGGTCCCTTTGGATCAGGTGGAGCGGATCGAAGTGATCCGTGGAGGAGCGGCCGGGGTCCTGTATGGGGATAATGCTTCCAGCGGGGTTATTAATATCATTACAAAGCGCGGTTCGGGGAAGCCTCTGGTCGATCTCCAGACGGCGTATGGTTCTTATGCGTATAATTCCCAGAAGATGTCTGTTTCGGGAGGGGTGGATAATAAATTCTCTTATTGGTTCAATGGCGGCCGTGATTCCATGAACGGTTACAGGGATAATGCCTTTAACAAGTCGTCGGATTTTTCTTCAAAGCTTGGGTATGATCCAACGGATTTGTTGACGTTACGGTTAGAGGCAGGGTTGCATACCGGGGCTTATGGGATGCCTGGCGCTTTGTGGCAGAATCATATTGATGAGCATGGCCGGAGATATTCCCGTTATAACGACGATATGGCGAAGACCGGGGATTATTTTATTGTGTTGGGGGGAGATGCCAAGGATTTCGGCAGTGGCAAGCTTTCAACGGATATCAGTTCCCGCCATAAGACGACGGATTCATTTTTTCCGAGTTCGGGGAATCCGACACGCAGGAATGTGATCGATACCTATGGTTTTACCCCGAAGTATGTATTGAATTCGAGCCTTTTTGATCATGATAACAAGCTGATCACAGGGGTTGATGTGTACCGTTCTTTGTACCGGTCGCGTGAATATGATCGTTCTGATGATAATTCATTGCAGAGTCATACCAATGTGAACAAGACCTCGATCGCGGGTTATGGGCAAAATGAGTTCTCGATCACGGATCCATTGGTGTTGGTCGGCGGTTACCGTTATGAGGCCGCACGGTATACATTCATGTATCATGATAATAATACCACTGGTTGGGGCCATCCATATGCCGATCAGGATGCGAAAGTGACGCCTAAAAAGAGGGCGTTGAATTCGGGCCTTGTTTACAATTATCGTGAAGGGTCCAGTGTTTTTGCTGATGCAGGGACAAGTTTTCGTTTTCCGGAAGTCGATGAATTCACCTTTCAGGATGCCAGTTATCAGCAGCAGCTGGACACCAGCTTAAGGCCTCAAACGGCTATTGATTATCAAGTGGGTGTGCGGCATAAGTTCTCGGATGATCTTAAGGGCAGTGTGTCGTTGTTTCGGATGAATGTTAAGGATGAGTTGTATTATAATGCGACTGGCGGCCCGGCGTTAGGAGGGAAGAACGAGAATTATGACAAGACGGTCCACCAGGGGCTTGAGTCTTCGACAGAGGTAAAATTGACCGAACGGATCTCTACGATCGGGAGTTATTCATATACCCAGGCGTATTTTAATGAAGGGATTTATAACAGGAATGATATTCCGTCGGTGCCAAGGCATAAGGCCAGTGTGGGGGTAAGGACGGCGCTTTCGAAAGTTGTTTCTTGGGATATTGTGGATACTTATGTCGGGAACCGTTACGCGCTTAACGATCAGGCGAATACCCAGGGGAG
>CAIVRE010000025.1 GCA_903908245.1 Candidatus Omnitrophota bacterium | reverse complement strand
CGGCGGAACGGGACTGTGCCTTTCGCCTGTTGACGGAGTTGCAGAGATTGGGGCTGTGGGTGGAAATTGATTACGAAGGCAAAAGTCTCAAGAGTCAGATGCGTCGCGCCGGCAAGCTGAAAGCGCGCTACAGCGTCGTTATCGGCGAGAATGAGGTGGAATCCGGCAGTGCGTCATTTAAACGCATGGATGACGGATCACAGAGCGATGCAGATCTTACGGCGGATGCAATCAGACAGGTACTCGGGTGATCGAAACGGCGGGATATCTTATTCCCCGCCGTTTTTTATGAATTTTCTGCAAGACATGTAAAGACAGGGCTATTTAAAGTTTTTCTTAACCTCGGACAGTTGCGCAAAGTGCCGGCGTTCTTCGTCAATAATGGCATCAATGGTTTTATTGTCTGCAAGCGGTACGAAGATCTTCAATTCTTGATAGAAGAGGACGGAGTCCAGTTCCCTTTGTATCGCAAAATCAAGTGCCTTCAGGACATCGAAGGATCCGCTCATGGATGCCTTGCTTTCATTTGAAAAAAATACTTTGCTGTCAATGTAGTTATAAAAATATGCCAGGTATTCACCGGGATAGCATTCGGGAGGCACAAACATATCTGCCTTCGCAAAAAGCTCTTCGAATGACCCTTTATGGACTGCCTCCTCGGAGGCCAGGTGGGAGAATAGCTCATTAACTCTGATTTCTGATGAATTATTGGCGGCCTGACGATAAAAACGCTCTCCATTCTCTTCCATCCGTATTGCAAACTGCAATATTTCACCAGCTGTAATGCTAACCATTTTATCCCCTTTTAAGAAGTTTTTATTTGCGCTAAATATATATCAGCACACCAATGGGTGTCAATCTGCAATGAACATCAAAAAACCGTTAGTGTCTCGCTGCCTTCGGAATTCTTTCACAACTGCTTGCATTGGCTGAACAGGATACGTATATTCAAAAAAAATCTTCTCCTATGGGGCGTATAACGAAAACAGAATATGACCTCTCTATCCCTTGTCAATATCGCCGCCCACCTCCCGAAGATGGCCCGCCTGCAGCCGGATGTGGCGGCCATCATCTTCCCCGCCGGTAATCGCCGGCTCACCTTCCGGGAACTGGACTCACTTTCTGACCGGATTGCCCACGGACTTACCGAAATCGGTATCAACCGGGGTGTGCGCACCGTCCTGATGGTTACGCCGGGCCCCGAATTCTTCGCCCTGACCTTTGCCCTCTTCAAATTGGGAGCGGTTCCGGTGCTTATTGATCCGGGCATCGGACTGCCCAGCCTGGGCAAAGGCTTGGCGGAAGCAGCGCCCGAAGCGTTCATCGGCATCCCGAAGGCCCAGGCCGCCCGCGTGCTGTTGGGTTGGGCTCGGACTACCGTGAAGATCAAGGTAACCGTCGGGGCCCGGGCGCTGTGCGGAGGCGTCACGCTCAACCAGGTCCGGGATCTGGGGGCCGGTCAAGCGCCGTTACCGGCTGTCGCATCCGGTCCCAACGAGACGG